>NZ_VOSK01000135.1 GCF_009296175.1 Microvirga tunisiensis
CTGTCCGTGAAAACGCTCGACCCAGAGTGAAGATGATGGATTTCATGTGCAGCTTAGTCTCCTTCAGCGTCCGAGATATCGTTCCTGCAGGTGGGTGCGGAAGACCTCCGCGGTGAGCGGTCGGCTGGTTGCGACGACGAGAATCAACAAGCATTTTGGTACATACGACTGGCTAGGGCTGCATGCACATAGGCATGCACAAATCTGCGATTGCGACTCGCTTCAGTCGAAGGTGTCTAACTGATGACAGCTTCAGCCTCGACCTCAATCGCGTACTCCCCAACCAGGCGCGAGATCTCAAGCAGTGTATTTGCAGGTCTCACGGCTCCGAAGTACCGACCATGCACTCGGGAAACTGCCTCCCAGTCGTTTGCATTGCTGAGATAGACACGCGTTCGGACAGTGTCTGCAAGCGTTCCGCCCAGAGAGGCGATGCTCGCTGTGATCTTATCCAGGATGTAAACCGCCTGCCCTTCGGCATCGCCTGGGCAAATGATTTCACCTGTGCCGTGGGTGGCCGTGGTTCCGCTAACAAGGATGCGATTGCCAATCCGCACTGCACGGCTGTACCCACAGATGGGCTCCCAGACGCTGCCGGAGTCAATGCGTAGGCGGTCCGGGCGCCCATCGATCGGGACTGCCTCGAACACCGGTGGAAAGCTCTCGAGGTGATCGCTGAGATCGCCGGACGCCGTGAGAAAAGGTGGGCGACGATACTCGTCCCCGCAATCACCAGGGATGCGCCGAGCAGAAACCAAAGCCTCGTCGATCCGCTGTTTGTCATCCTCGTCCAACGAGAACGAAAACAGGGTTGCATTGTCCGCCCGATGCTCGCGCTCTCCCAGCCGAGCCCCAACGATGACAGCCGCAACGGCCGGCTGTTCGAGCACCCAGCGTGTGGCTACATTGGCAACGGACACACCGTGCTTGTGAGCAACCTCGTGCAAGGCCGCCAGAATTTTCTGGAGAGCCGACCACCCTCCGATGGTGTCGATGAAGCGCTTGTACTTCGACTTACTCCAATCCTCAATGGACGTTGGCTCGGGCGCACCCACCCAGCGGTCCGTCAAGAAGCCGCCCCCGAGTGTACCGTAGGCCAGCAGGCGCACGCCGGCGGCGAGACAGAAAGTGCTCATGTGCTCCGCAGCGCGGCGGTCGAGAAGGGAGAAGGAGACCTGGTTCGATACGATCGGGAAGCCGTGCTTCACCAGCAGGCGCAGGTGGTCGGTATTGAAATTCGTCACGCCGAGATGGCGGATGCGCCCGTCCTGCTGCAGCGCAACAAGCTCCTTCATGGCATCAATGTAGCCGGGATGCTCGAACATCCACCAATGGAATTGCAAAAGGTCAATGGACTCGACACCAAGGCGCTTGAGGCGCTGGGCGATACCAGCCTGCACGACGTCTGCGGTCATCGGCCCAGGCGTCGGACACCACTTGGTGAAAGCCGCCGGACGCTGCTTCTCGGCCCCAGTCTGCATGCTTAAAAAACGACCGGTGATCAGCTCCGCACTGCCGTAGTGGTCGGCCATATCGAAGCTGTCAAAGCCGTCGCGGGCATAGTCGGCCATGGCGGCGGCTGCCGCGTCGCGATCCAAGGAGCGGCCATCCCGCTCCATATCGGCCACTTGCCAAAGGCCGGTGACCACACGGCTGATCTCAAGCCCGGGTGCGAGCAGTATCCGATCGGGGGGAATGGACATGGAAATCTCCGGCAAAAGGCGAAGGCTCCGCGCCGGGCGCGGAGCCTGTGTCACCGACAGAGCAGGTTCTAGCGCGATGGGATCTTAGCCTTGATGGCATTGACCTCATCGACGCCCATCTGGCCGACCGTGGTGATCTCACCGTTCTGAATTCGCCAGAGTCGGAAGGGGCCGGTGATATCGCCATATTGGTCGAAGCTCACAGGGCCAATAACACCCTCGTAGCGCACCGGTTTGCCGTCCTTGATGAGTTGGAGCGCCTTCTTGAAGCCCTCCGGACCGGCATAGATCACTTCGCCGTCACTCCCGGTGACTTTACGAATGGCGTCGCGAATCGCTGCCGCCTCAAACTTGCCGGCCTGAGCCACCGCAAGGCCAAGGATAGCGGCCGCGTCATAAGCCCTGTCAGCGGCTGGGGCATTGGCATCAAAGCCGCCGGACATTGCCGGATAGGCCTTCACGAAATGCTCGGTCGAGGGCGTCTTGGTGGTGCCCGATGAGGTCCCAAAGGCATCGTTCAGGTAACGTGGCCCGACGTCGCGGATGAAGTCCGCGCTGTTCATGCCGTCGTTCAGGAGAAACTTGGCGGCGCCGCCCTGCGAGATCCAGGTGCGTGCGATCGCTGTGCCGTCGCCCGGATAGGAGACGAGGTAAAGGGCTGGTGGATCTCCCTCAAGTCCACGCGTGACCTCCGGTGCATAGGAGGCTTGACCTTGGTTATACGGCGTTGTGGAGGTAATTTGGCCCCCGAGCGCTTTGTAGGCACGCTTGAACTCTGCCACCATGTTCACGCCGAAGTCGTTGTTGACGTGAATGACCGCAATTTTCTTCAGGCCTTGATCCATCGCGTATTTTGCAGCCGCTGTGCCTTGGAGCGCGTCCGAGGTGATGGTGCGGAAGAAAATACCGTTGGTCTTTCCCTCCTGTGCAGTACGGGTGAGCGTCGGCGACGAGGAAGCCGGCGAGATCTGAACGACGTTCGCCGGCGCTGTCACTGAGGTCAGAATGGGAAGCGATACGGAGGAGATTATGCCGCCGATGATCGCCGGCACACGCTTGAGGTCAACGAGTTGCCGGGCTTGGTCGACTGCGACGGAGCCCTGACTCTGCGAGTCCCTCAGGTCCGCTGCGAGCTGGCAGCCGGCGGCACCGCCCGCCTCATTGATCTCCTTAAAGGCAAGCTCGATGGATTTGGCCGCAGCCTGGCCGAAGCGCCCGGCCGGACCGGTCAGCTCCACGACAACACCAACCGTGTGCGTGCAGGGCTGCCGTGCAGATACTGGCAGTGGCGCGAGAGCAATCGCGAGGCTGGCGGCTGAAACAATGGATGTAAAGCGCACGGTGAACACACTCCCTTGATCTAGTCCGCCGGAGTGAGCTCTGACGTCACTTGCCGCTCCTGGCCACAAGGCAGTGTTTCGTCTCGGCGGCCTTTTGGCAAGTGTGGCGAGCTGGAATGGTCCTCAAGAGCCCGGACCGATCCAAGTCTCGTGCAGGGCAAGCCAACGCACACGCTGCCCGCCCTCAAGTGAGACTTCAAACAGGGCGGTTGATTGGCGTCGGGTGACAACGTTGCCCACTGTTTGCTCCTCGACATAGCCGAGAAGGACGAGCGGCGGTCGCAAGAGCAGAATCTCGGGCTCGGCAATGGCGATGTGGAACGAGCCCTGGCTTGCCCTGGCTCCGTGGGTTCCCCGCAGCCACCCGATCACATCCGGTCGCTGAAGCCTTTGTCCACTCGGAGACACCATGGTGAACTCCTCGCCGAGAGAGCTCTCCACGCGGGTAAATACCGCGTTTGTGTTCTCGGCCTCTCCGCTGAGCCATGCTTCGAAGAAGGCATGCAGATCGGACACCTCTTGGAGTACGGCCTGGGCGAGGGGGTGGTCGAGGCCCATGAGGGTCACGCTTCGTTGAGGTTGTAATGCATGATACGACCGTGTCGACCCTCCCGATCACGCTCCAGCGTGTAAGTGTCTCCTTCCGGGCCGGCCCTGCGTGCCAGAACGCTGTCGATGGCGGCCCGGTCCTCCTCATCGAGGACAAGCCGAAACACATCGAGATTGTCGGGCAGGTGCTCGGCATAGCGGGCGCCGATGATGGCGCCTGCCACTGCCGGTTGGTCCAAGACCCACCGGGTGGCCACCGCCGTTAGGCTGACCTCGTGCTTGCGCCCGATCTCCCGCAAGGTGACGAGCAGATTCTGGAATAAGGTCCAGCCGCCGAAATCGTCGATGATGAGCTTGTACTTGACCAGCGAACGGTTGGCGAAGGGCTCCTGCGGCTCCGGCGCTCCGAGCCATCGCTCCGAAAGAAAGCCACCCGCTATCGTCCCATAGCACAGAAGCTTCATGTCGTGTTCCTGGCACAGCGCAACAAGGCCGTTCTCCGGCCTCTGATCGAGAAGCGAGTACTGGACCTGCATCGACACGAGCGGCACCCCTGAGTCGAGCAAGGCTCGCGTATGGGGCGTATCAAAGTTCGTGCCGCCGACCTGGTGGATCTTCCCCTCATCCTGGAGTTCCTTGAGGATGAGCGCGGTCTCAACGGCGCCTGGAACGGCGTAGTTCCACCAGTGGAACTGCACCAGATCGAGACGCTCAATCCTGAGCCGCTGCAGCGAGCGGTCGATGATCTCCTGCACATAGGGACGGTCGACGCGGGAGAGGGCGTCCCAGTCCGGCACGAACTTGGTGTGCACCTTGAAATTCTTCAGTGCTTCGGAGCCGCGCTCGGCGAGCATGCGATTGCGAAAACGACCGATCATCTCTTCGACGCCGGTGTAGATGTCGGCGCAGTCGAAGGTCGTGACCCCCGCATCCACGAACGCAGCCATGTCGGCGATCGCCCGCTCGGCCTCAATGGCACCATGCCCGCCGGCGAGCTGCCAGCCCCCGCGCAGCATGCGAGAGATCCGGTAGCCCGGAGCGAGCTCAATGGTTTCGACGGTCATGTCAGGCCTTCATTGGGCAAAGGGATCGCCGTCACCTCCGCGTGGTGAAACACGCGTTTCGCCATCCGGCTGATCCGAAGCCTGCTTGGACAATTGGGGTCCGGGCAGGCGACCTCAGCGTCGGTGGACATCCAGTCGTTCGGATGAGTGACGCGTTGCTTCGCAGGGAGGAGCGGCAAGAGCGCAGCGAGCGAATAGATCGAGAATCCCTGACCTGCGGGTAAGTGAAGCATCTCCCCCTTGAGCTCAAAGTAGTCACCGGGCTTGGCGCCACAATACAGCGTGGCACCCGCTGGGGCGACAACCTCTACCCTCAGGTCGTAGAGCTCGAAGGAATCATCTGCCACGGGACAACGTCCATTGCCTGTTGCACGTGCCCATTCTCATGACGCAAAATCGCCGCCCTCGCAACATGACCCAATCGGGGACTCCGTTCCACTCATGCTGACAGCCCAGTCGATTACCAAGACCTTCGGCGGCAATCGTGCCGTCGATGAGGTGTCCTTCACGATCAAGAAGGGTACGATCACGGGTCTTATTGGGCCGAATGGGGCAGGCAAGACAACCCTCTTCAACTGTCTGGCAGGCCTGTTCCCGCCGACTTCCGGATCTCTCAGTCTCGAGGGGGAGCGGATCGACGGGCTTTCGCCGGATCGGATCTTCGCCAAAGGACTCGCCCGGACGTTTCAGATCCCCAGGCCATTTCCAGAGATGACGGTCCTAGAGAATGTTATGGTGGCGCCATTGCACCAGCGGGGCGAGCGGTTCTGGGCCAATTGGCTCACGCCGGGCCGGGTGGCCGCCGAGGAACGGACACTAGCGGCCGCAGCCCGGCACTGGATCGACTTTGTGGGCCTGTCCCATCTCGCTGATCAACCGGCCCGCGTCCTGTCCGGTGGGCAGCGCAAACTCTTGGAGCTCGCACGGGTTCTTGTGGCCAAGCCGCGCTTGATCCTGCTCGACGAACCGGGAGCTGGGGTCAACCCCGTGCTGTTGGACGCGATCGTCGATCGAATCGTCAGTCTCAACCGACAGGGTGTCACGTTCCTGGTCATCGAGCACAACATGGATCTGGTGATGAACCTGTGCAGTCCCATCATGGTGATGGCGCAGGGGCGCCTTTTGATGGCCGGAACAGCCCAAGAGGTCCGTGACGATCCGAGAGTGGTCGAGGCCTATCTTGGCGGAGCCCCGGCGTGACGGCTCTCCGGGTCGAGGCGCTGGAGGCCGGCTACGAGCCGGGGCTCCCGATCGTGCGGGGCGCGTCACTGTCGGTCGAATCCAACGAGATTGTTGCTGTCCTCGGACCGAATGGAGCCGGAAAGTCGACGCTGATCAAGGCGATCGCCGGGCTCGTACCGATTTCTGCAGGAAAGGTTCTCCTGCACGATCGCGAGATCACCGGACGCGCGGCTCATCGACTGCCGCACGAGGGCCTTGGATTCGTGCCACAGACCGAGAATGTGTTCGTGAACCTCTCAATCGACGACAATCTCGATCTCGCTGCCTCAATCCTGAAGGTGCCGAAGAAGCGGCGGCTCGCTGAACTCTATGCCCTGTTCCCCGACCTTGCGCGTCAGCGACGTCTCCTGGCCGGTCGTCTCTCAGGCGGCCAGCGCCAGATGCTCGCTGTTGCTCGGGCGCTGGTTGGCGAGCCAAAGGTCTTAATGCTGGATGAGCCCTCGGCAGGTCTTTCGCCAAAGCTCGTCGGCATCGTCTTCGAGAAGCTCGTCGAGGTTCGCGCTACCGGTGTCACAATCGTGCTGGTTGAGCAGAACGTAAAAGCGGCCCTTGCCATTGCCGATCGTGCAGCAGTTTTGGTTGAAGGAAGCACCCGGGTTGTTGGCACCGCGCGCGAGCTCGCGAACGATCCGCAGGTCGCTGCGCTTTATCTCGGACACTATCGAGGAGACACCTAGTGTTGCAGCTCATCGCCGACGGCTTCGTCATCGGCTCGGTCATTGCGCTTGGAGCCATCGGCGTGACGCTGGTCTATTCGATCCTGCGCTTTGCGAACTTCGCGCATGGCGAGCTCCTGACCTGGGGCGCCTATCTGGCATGGACAGCGCTCCTCGGCTTTGCTGCTGTCTGGGGACCTATGGAGCCGCTTGGCCCATTCTCGTTCGGCTGGACGCGTCTTGCATCGCTTGGCGTTGCAGCGATCGCCACTGCGGCGCTGGCGCTTTTGGTCGATCTGCTCCTGTTTCGTCAGCTGCGGCGACACGGGAGCGCGATCACGCTGATCATGGCGAGCTTTGGGGCCGCCCTTGTGCTGCGAAACCTGCTTCAGTTCATCTTTGGGGCGGTCCCGGAGTACTACAGTCGTGAGATCCAGGTCGCCATCCGGCTCGTCCCACGGAACGTGCTGGGCGGGTTACGGATCACCCCGGATCAACTTTTTGTTCTTGGTCTGACGGCCGTTTCGGTCGTCGGGCTCCATCTCTTTCTCACGCGCACAACCCTCGGCAAGGCGATGCGGGCAACCTCCATCAACCCGCAACTCGCTCGGGTGACGGGCATCGACGTTGATCGAGTGATCCGCGCCACCTGGATCATCGGAGCCTTTCTTGCAGCTGTGGCGGGTGTGTTCTCAGGCCTAACCGTTCAACTGCGGCCACAACTCGGCCTCGACCTTCTGCTTCCGCTCTTCGCCGCGGCAATCCTTGGTGGAATTGGCAGCGTCTACGGAGCGGTCGCAGGAGGTCTCATCGTCGGACTTGCAGAGAGCCTGTCGGTACCCATTGTAGGGGCTGAATACCGGGCGGCGACCGCCTTCATAGTCCTCATCGCCATTCTGCTCATTCGCCCCACTGGCCTCTTTGGTGAGAGGCCGTGATGCCCGATCTGCTCGGTCTTCTCTCATACGGCACCTTCTTTCTCGTCTTTGTCACGATCTACGGCCTGGTGGTGCTCGGCCTTAATCTCCAGTGGGGCTTTACAGGCCTGTTCAACGTAGGTGTTGCGGGATTTGTTGCGATCGGGGCCTACACGTCGGCTCTCCTCACAGCGCCGGACTACCCAGATCAGATCGGCGGTTTGGGTCTGCCCATCCCCCTCGGTTGGCTCGGAGCGATGGCGACGTCTGGGCTTGCAGCCTTTATCGTCGGGGTGGCGGCACTGCGGCTGCGGCACGACTATTTGGCCATCACCACATTCGGTATTGCTGTGACCCTGCAACTGGTCGCATTGAATGCGCAAGGCTTAACGGGCGGCCCGTTCGGGCTGCAGTTCATTCCAAAGCCATTCGCTGATGTCATCGCAAATAACCTCGCCTGGAATCTGGCTTACCTGGCGATGGCCGCAATGCTGCTTGGTCTCAGCTATGTTGCCCTGGAGCGTCTCGTGCGTAGCCCCTGGGGTCGCGTTTTGCGGGCGATCCGCGAGGACGAGACAGCGGCCGAGTCCTTAGGGAAGCGGGCCTTCCGGTTTCGCCTCCAGGCCTTTGTGATCGGTTGCATGCTCATGGGGCTTGGCGGAGCGCTCTACGCGCACTTTGTTGGCTACATCGCTCCGGAGGATTTTCTGCCGATCCTCACGTTTCAGCTTTGGACGATGCTGATCGTAGGCGGCTCTGGCAACAATCGCGGGGCCATCCTTGGAGCCGTCGTAGTGTGGGCCTTATGGACCCTCTCTGGGAATGTGCTTCGTGAACTCGTCCCGGCCGAGCATCAGGTCAGGACAGCAACCCTGCAAGTTGTTCTCATTGGGCTGCTTCTGATCCTCATTCTTCTGGTGCGACCGCGCGGACTCCTGGGCGAGGAGGCCATCGTTTCACGGCACATGAAGGGGTCAGCCGGCGAAGTGCAGGAGGAATAAGGCTGTCGAGGCTGGTTCTCACGAAGTGCGTGTTGCCTCAGGCAGGCGTTACGCCGAACTGTTTGAAGTGCAGGCATCGGGCTATCAATGAGGGCGCTATAGATTTCTGAACGCCAATTGATCTCTCCCATCATCCGGCGTCGTGTGCCGCGCCAAACATTCAGCCGCACGTCGACTCGCAGGCATGGGAGGGATTCGGGGCATTTTGCTCATAGCTTTCGGAGATCAACTCGTGGGCAGGGCCGCATTTGTGACCTACCATGGCTCGACATGAGTACACAGCGGCGGTACATACGAGCAATTCAAGGGCGCGCTAAGTCTTTGATTTTGCTGAGATACAAGATGCAGAGGTACAATCCTCTCTTGGAACCCGGTTCAATGCCCACAGCTGGGCAGGGCTTTATCCCGGCGTGCGCTCCATGCTCCCCAGGACGTGCACCAGCCGGTCCGCGCAACGCAGTTACGCGTCGCTGGAATCGGCGATCTTCTTCCGTTCGGCGTGATGGGTATCGAGTGTTCCGAACTGGGTCATGACATAGACGAGCACGCTCGACGTCCAGCCGAAGGTGAAAAGCCCTGAGACGGCGATGATGGGCCCCAGCTGCCGCCAGCTCGGCGGCAGCCGGACGGCGCGGCTGTGTTGCACAGATCGGCCGGTGGGCGCACTCAGGCCACCCTACGTCATTGTTTAAGTAATGCGGACGGACTTCGGGCGCCCAAGCTCGCGCATCCGGTTCAAGGTCTGAACTGCAATGGCGGCCTCAGTGGCGCGGCGGGGTTCCGTCCGCGAGCGCAAGGCGTCTCCGATCACTCGTTTAAGCCGGCTGGTGGCAGTCTCCACCAAGGCCCGTCGAGTGTACTGGGACCGCTTCTGCCAACCCATGCGGCCATGCTCGGAAATGCTTTGGAGATGCCGGTCGCGCCGGGTCGGAGTGCTCTCTGCCATGTCGCTCGGCACCGCCGTTGATCGGGGTGGAACGATCACGTCAGCTTCAGGATAGTGCTTGGCGATGGTGTCGTAGATGCCCGCCTGATCGTAGGCTCCGTCACCGATGAGAGACGCGAGTGGAGCCGTGATCTGGTCGAGCAAGGGCTCAACCTGCGAGCCATCATCGACGTCGCTCGTGGTCAATTCGGAGGCGAGGATCTGCCCGGTCGCGGCATCCACCCCGACGTGCAGTTTGCGCCAGGACCGGCGCCTCTGGGTCCCATGCTTCTCGACCAGCCACTCGCCGGGCCCACAGAGCCGCAGGCCCGTGCTGTCCACCAGCAGGTGAACGGGCCCTCTCGAGCTTGGCACCGGCAGCGGCATTCCACCTGAGATCCTGGAGCGTGTGTTCGATCCCTTCTTCAGCACCAAACCAGAGGGCAAGGGCACTGGCCTCGGCCTGTCGATGGTGTACGGCTTCGTCAAGCAGTCCGGTGGGCATATCAAGATCTACAGTGAGGTCGGTCAGGGCACGACGGTGAAGATCTATCTTCCCCGCGTGCACGAACGCGAGGACGTGCTGACCGATATCCGCACCGCGCCGGTGCACGGCGGGACCGAGACTATCCTGGTCGTGGAAGACGACGACGAGGTTCGCGAGACCGCGGTCGCGCTCCTCTCCGATCTCGGCTACCGCGTGCTCAAGGCCCGTGACGCAGCCAGCGCCCTGAATGTGATCGAGAGCGGCATGGAGATCGACCTGCTATTTACCGACGTTGTCATGCCGGGTGCCTTGAGGAGCCCTGAGCTCGCCCGCAAGGCGCGTCTGCGCCTGCCGAATATCGCGGTGCTGTTCACGTCGGGCTACACTGAGAACGCGATCGTGCACGGCGGTCGTCTTGATGCCGGAGTGGAGCTGTTGCCGAAGCCCTACTCCCGTGAGGACTTGGCCCGGAAGATCCGTTATGTGCTCGCCAACCAGCAACAACGCAACCAGGCCGCGGCCTTGCTGGCACCTTCACCTTCGACACTCGCCGAGGTGTCCGCTGTGAAAGCTGCGAAGGTGGTGACCCGGACCGTTCTGCTTGTTGAGGACGATGATCTGATCCGCAGCAGCACGGCCGAGATGCTGGCTGAACTCGGACACGCGGTCATTCAGGCCGCAGACGGGGCGTCGGCCCTGCAAGCGCTCGAAGCCGAACCCGTCGACGTCTTGGTGGCCGATATCGGGCTTCCTGACCTGTCGGGCGACGAACTGGCCCGGCGTGCGCTGAAGATCCGCCCCGGCCTGGGTGTGGTCTTTGCGACGGGCGACAGCGCCATATCGGCCGAGCCCAGGCTGGAAACCGCTGTGCTGCTGGTGAAGCCCTATAACGGCATTGATCTGGCCCGCGCCCTGGCTTCATTAGCCTCCGCCCCGGAATTGGACGCGGCAGAGTAATGATGCACTTCCGGAGTACACTCCTGACTATGTTGCTGATCACTGGTGTGACCGCGGTCATGTTCTCTACGTCCTGGAAGGTGAGCTCGACACCGAATTGCGCGATGGGCGCACCTTCAAGCTCAAATCGGGGATGAGATATCAGGTGTCCGATCACGGCGATGCATCTCATCGCTCTTCAACGACCACAGGCGCGAAACTGTTTATCGTGGGATCTGTTGCAGCTTTGAAGCTTCGCCCACCCCAGCCATGAAGTGAGGGTGGTAAGAAGGGCTAGCAGTGAAGCAAAATAACAAGAACGTGTTCAAAGGTCGGCAATTCGCGGCGGAAATCATCCTGTGGGTCTGGACTTCAACCGAGGCGCCTGCGGAGTGGGCGAACACAGCGCAAAGGAGGGCTCGCCATAGGGCCAAGCGTCGGCCCAGCCTATCAGAAGCGGATCCAGCCACCTGGCAGATACGGCACCTACCGTGCTCAGGGTCAGATCATAATCCATGCTACGGTCGGTGCATCTTTAGCGAATGACAATCGTCAGTTGAGTTTTACTGAGTCTGGCATTAGCTGATGCCATGCACCTGCAGAAACTGGGTGCAACCGAAAGGATCGCCTGTGCTCGAGAAGAAAGACAGCTACACCCCTGCGGAAGCCACGCGGGCTTACGACCAGCTTGATCAACTTGTTGCCGCTAAGGCTATGAGTTCGCGACAGGCAGGTGGGCACCGCAGGCATATCAGCAGCCGGGTTCGCGTCACATTGAAGCCCTCCTACTCGGCGCAGGCCGCACGCCGCGCCAAGTCTGAGATTGCGAAGCTCACCGAAGCAGGCACGATCACCATCAAGTCAGCAGCGGCCTATCGGGCGCATATCACCAAGCGCACTCAGACAGCATGATCGGCAATCCACCAGCCGGTTCTTCTGACTTGCCTTGACCTTTGCAGCGCAACTGCATGAAGCCCCATTATCGGTTTCCTTGTGAAACATCCCTTACCCAATATGCCGGTGCCCGGAACACCTGATGATCTGCAGCGGAGCTCGTGGAAACAGAAGCCCCCGGAGAGCACCTTGCGCTCTCCGGGGGCACGGTGTGGAGGTGAGCTGAGACCGGAAGGCTGCACCGACTGCTAGAGGCTGAGACGATGCTCGTTCGCGTGTGCCAGTCCGGTTGGCTGCCAGTCTCAGTCCTCGTCCGCTCCACCCGTTTCGATGAGGATCTCGCGCTTGCCCGCGTGGTTGGCGGGGCCGACGATGCCCTCCTTCTCCATCCGCTCCACGAGCGAGGCGGCCCGGTTGTAGCCGATCTGCAGCCGGCGCTGGATGTACGACGTCGAAGCCTTCTTGTGCCGCAGCACGATCGAGACGGCCTGGTCGAACAGCTCACCCGATCCCAGACCCATCTCGCCCTCATCGAAGACCGGCGTCTCTTCGGGCTCCTCTTGCTCCTCGTCCTCGGCCGTGACTGCCTCCACGTAAACGGGCTTGGCCTGACGTTTCAGGTGCGCCACCACCTTCTCCACCTCCACGTCTGAGACGAAGGGTCCGTGCACGCGAGCGATGCGTCCGCCTCCTTGCATGTGGAGCATGTCGCCTTGCCCTAAGAGCTGCTCGGCGCCCATCTCGCCCAGGATCGTGCGGCTGTCGATCTTCGAGGTGACCTGGAACGAGATCCGGGTCGGGAAGTTCGCCTTGATCGTACCGGTGATCACGTCCACCGACGGGCGCTGGGTCGCCAGGATCACGTGGATGCCGGCCGCGCGCGCCATCTGGGCCAGGCGCTGGATCGCGCCCTCGATCTCCTTGCCGGCCACCATCATCAGGTCGGCCATCTCGTCGACGATCACCACGATGTAGGGCAGCGATGTAAGGTCCATGACCTCTTCGGTATACGCCAGCTCCCCCGTGGCCTTGTCGAAACCCGTCTGGACCGTTCGCGTAATGACTTCACCCTTTGCTTTTGCCTCTGACACACGCGCATTGAAGCCGTCGATGTTGCGCACGCCCAACTTCGCCATCTTCTTATAGCGGTCCTCCATCTCGCGTACCGCCCAGCGCAAGGCGATAATCGCCTTCTTTGGGTCGGTCACCACTGGGGTGAGCAGATGCGGGATGCCGTCATAGACCGAGAGCTCCAGCATCTTTGGGTCGACCATGATCAGGCGGCATTCTTCCGGCGTGAACCGATACAGCAGGGACAGGATCATGGTGTTGATCGCCACCGACTTGCCCGACCCGGTGGTGCCGGCGACCAAGAGGTGCGGCATGCGGGCGAGGTCCGTGATGACGGCTTCGCCGCCGATGGTCTTGCCCAGGCAGAGAGGCAGCTTGTGTTTCGAGACCTCGCAATCTTCTGAGGCAAGCAGCTCGCGCAGGTACACCGTCTCGCGGGTCTCGTTCGGCAGCTCGATGCCGATGGCGTTGCGGCCTGGGATCACCGCCACGCGGGCCGAGACGGCGCTCATCGAGCGCGCGATGTCCTCCGACAGAGCAATGACGCGAGATGACTTGATGCCGGGTGCGGGCTCGAATTCGTACAGCGTGACCACCGGGCCGGGATGGACGTGGATGACCTCGCCTTTGACGCCGAAGTCGCGGATCACCTTCTCCAGTCGTCCCGCCGTCTCTTCCAGGATGTCCTCGGTCAGCTCCGGTCCTTGGCGTTCCGGCGGCTCGGCCAGCAACGCAATGTCCGGCTTCTGATACGACCAGTTCTCTGTTGCAGCAGGGCGGGCGATCGGATCCCCCCAGGTCGACGGAGCGACTTTGGGAAGATCCACGATCGGGCCGGCTGCCTGAGGCGGTTGAATCAGGGCAAACTCTGCCTGGCCCGGCGCTGTCACAGCGTCGGGCACGGGCACGTTCTCAATTCGCTCCGGAACCGGGACGGGCGCCGGGTCAGAGACAGAGACAGGGACAGGGTCGACCAACGGTTCAGGCTGGGGCTGAAGGGCAACCTTCTCTATCTGCGGTTTCTTGCTCACCGTCGGCAGGAGATCCTCGTAGAGAGCGAGGTATCCGAGATCGACCTCCTCCCCGAAAGGATCCGACACGCTGGTCCCCGCAACCGCAGGGGTCGCTTCCCCTTCCGCAACGGCGGCGATCCCGGTCTCGACGGCCGCTTCCTGGGGATGCTCGGAGGGCAGCGCCGCTGCTATGCCGGCGCCATCCTCCGCTTCGGAAGCCCCATCCGGATCGGCTTGGCCTTTGTCGGTGACCTCGGCGACCACGTTGGGGGCCTCCAGCATCTGCCCGTCGGCAGGGACGGCCGACAAGGCGTCCAAATCCCGTGCCGGACGGACGCCGGTTATCCCATATGAAAGGCTCTGCCACGAGAACGAAACCGCCGCGGACGTCAAGCTGAAGGGCGTGGCGGCCAGCTCCAGCTGGGAGCCCAGGTGTTGTTTCTGATGAGGCGCCCCATCCGCGGCAGGAGCCTGCTGTGGCAACGGAAGCCGTGTCGCCGTCTCGATCGTCCGGCGCGCGGAACCAGCTGCCTCTCCGCGGCCTGCTGCGTCAGCCAGGGCAGCTTCCCTGTCAGCGAGAGATGCCAGTCGTTCTGATACCGGATCCTCGGACGCCAACGCCGACCGCAATTCCGCGATCTGGCTTCTGATCGCCGGCTCGGGAGCCCCGATAATCTCCGCACCGATGGCGGAGCGGACGTGCTCACCAGTCGGGTTGACAGCGGGAGCTGGGTGCTCCGGCTCCGTGGACGGGGGTCCCCCATGGCCGTTGCGGGCCCGAATGACCTTATCCGGCGTGCGCGTGGCCTTCACGCCCTCGGCAAGAACGAAAGCCTGTCGCCACGGTGGCTCGTCACCTTCCGGAATCGGACCGGCTTCAGCATCCCTTCGACCTTGCCGCAGTCGCACGATGTTGGTCATCCCCGGGGCATCCTCCTCTCCGGGCAGAGGTGGCGGGGCGAAGGGGGGCTTACGGGTCGAATGCATGATCTCGAACGCTACTGAGAGGTGACCAGCCGTGATGATTCCGGCATTGGCATGACTCTGCGGGCAAACCCTAAACAGAGGGTTAGGCTCTTTGGTTACTTCATGGAATAGCCACGCTTGACCCGCTTAGTTCGTTCCTGCGGCGTCAGCTCCACAGAGCCGCACGCGCCCCGGCTGAGGGTCCATGAACCCGATCTCCTCAGTCGGGGCGTTCGGTTTTCGGGCTACTCCACATGCCGAGAGCGGCTCATCTGAGACATTATTCTCCACCTTCTGGGACGTCGAGGGTCAGTTGGAACGGTCTATCCTTTGACTCGTGGCTTACATGTGCCCCCACGGTGGCCACCAGCGCCCCGGCTGAAGGTTTGGTAGTGCGACCCTCAGCTGGGGTGCCCCATTCAAGTATACCGAATGTTTACTCTGTCACCTCAGGATGCTTTCACCGGGCCTGACGCGAAACATCTCGATCCGGTGCGGAGCTCTACCCTCCGCTAAACGCCTTGGTTGAGGTATGACAGCGCCTCAGCCGGGGCGTTTTTCTTCAGGTTTTGTCTAGCCACTCGTGCGCCACGCTGCCGCCCCTGCTTGAGCCGCTTGTGTCCTTCAACCAATCAGCTCAGTCGGTGATGTCACGTTAACTCGGGGATGAGGGCGAGCTGTGTAGACGGGCCGGCATGAGCAAGTCTGTCAGCTACAAACGCCATCGCTTTCCGCCTGAGATCATCGCCCATGCGGTCTGGTTGTACTTCCGGTTTCCTCTGAGCCTGCGATTGGTCGAGGAGATGTTGCTCGAGCGCGGCGTCGTTATCTCGTACGAGACCATCCGCCGCTGGGCGCTGAAGTTCGGGCCGGCGTACGCTCGCCGCCTCAGGCGCAAGACGCCAAGCCGTCGCGACGTGTGGCACTTGGATGAGGTTGTGATTACGATCTCTGGCCAGAAGCACTGGTTGTGTCGGGCGGTGGATTAGGATGGCTATGTGCTCGATGAGGTTATCCAGACCCGCCGTGACACCAAGGCGGCCAAACGCTTGCTGAGGCGTCTTTTGCGCAAGCAGGGCTGCCCACCCCGGCGGATGATCACCGACAAGCTCGGCTCTTATGCTGCCGCCCAGCGTCAGATCATGCCAGATGTCGAGCACCGCTCCCACAAAGGGGTCAACAATCGGGCAGAAAATTCGCATCTTCCGTTCCGCCAACGAGAGCGGGTGATGCAAGGCTTTCGATCGCCCAGGTACCTGCAGCGGTTCGTGAATGTCTTCTCGGCCGTCCGCAATCTTTTCGTTCCACCCCGCTCCCACCGCTCCGCCTCTGCCACCCATCGCCACCGCCTCAACGCCATGGCGGAATGGAAGTCTGCGGCCAGCGTCGCCGCTTGAAGCTGTCATGCGGCCGAATTTGTCTCAATGCGCCCGATGCTGGTTAACGTGACAACACCGTTTTGAGGCCATAGAGAAAGATGAACGCTTCGACAGGTCGACATTCAGAGCGGGTTCACTCCCTAGGGCGCAATCTCAGTGCGTCGCCTCGGGAGGTAACATGTTGAAGAAAGTGGTCTTAGCTTTTGCGCTCGCCGCCGCTGGATTGGCATCCCAGTCGGCATCGGGGAGCCCGTTAACAAGCCCTGCAGTGATCGCCGACGCTCGGGGCGTTTCGCTGCAGCACATCCAGTACTACGATCCGCCGCGCTATGAGCGCCGATATGCAGGCCCGCCACGGCGCTACTTTGATCGCCCTTACTGGCGTCGCGGCGATGGTCCGCCGCCATGGGCACGTCCGTGGTGGCGCCGCGATCATGAGCGTCCATACTGGGAGCAGCGCGAGTACTACGGTCGTCGCGGGTAAGAAAGGTACAGAAACCATAAAAAGCCCCGCGCGACCATTTTGCCGGGGCGATTTTGTGTAGGCTTCGCACGCCATTCGGGCGCTTCGGAGCGGTTTGAGCCTCGCATAGCTCCGTCAACTTAACGGAGTAGAGGTCATTTTTCGCTCCTCTCAGCTATTGCGCAACGGGTCTAGGCTATCGAAAATGCGTGGCCCGCTCGAGACCTAAACACCGGCAAGAGCAAGTAAAAGCGTTAAGTTGGCGGTATTTCACGAAAAAACCCTGCCCGTTGCGGGGCAGGGTTGAGTTCTCCTCGCCTTCGGAAGGCTCCGAAAACGCAGCCAGTAGGGCATGCCGCCGCGCTTGAGTCAAATTCAGTTGTGTATTCGCGGAAATATAGGCATGTTTTCATGTCAGTAATGCTGACACAAAAAGCGTAAAGCTGCGCAGTGTTGCATGTTTGCTATAGCCCATCTTGGCTATAGCTTCATACTCTTCCTTGTGACTCCTCGCACAAGGTGAACACTCATGAAAACTCGTATTCTAGTGGTTTCCGCCTAACAAAAGAGTCCGCGTGAGGATTCCCCCTGGCTTGTGCGTATGCGAGGCTGCAGCATGCGCATTGGTATCTCCATCACCCTTAACTCCTCAGACAGGCAGCGCCTTGAGGCTGTTATCAGCAACCGGAACACGGCCCAGAAGCATGTCTGGCGGGCCGCCATCGTGCTGCTGAGCGCCGATGGTGTCGGC
>NZ_VOSK01000136.1 GCF_009296175.1 Microvirga tunisiensis
TGCGGATGAAGGGAGTGCATCACGTCCTCCTGCGGTGAGAAGCTCGGCGTCGCAGGCCGTCAAAGCGCCAAGTGTACTCCTCAATGGCGTAACGCACCCGATCCCAACAACGTTCCGCCACCAAACAGGTAATTGATGGATCTGGGCTGCCCTTGAAGACGTCATAGACCCCGACGATGTCAGCGAGAAAGATCCCGTCGAACTTTCCCCGTTCGGCTGTGCGTGCGAGATCCTGCCAGTATTCGAGCGTGTTGTAGGCTGTCGACCGATCCCGCGGGTGAGCCCACATGCCCTGCTGGATATGGCCGACGCAGTTCATGTCGAAGGCGTTGAGCCGGATCTGCTTTGTCATTCTGAGGCACCTTTGCAACAGCTGGAGAATGATCGTCTGCCCTCAAACGAAGAACAGAGCCATCCCGGCCAGGGCGACGCCACCGCCAAAGATTCGGCTCATGGCCGGCACTTTCCGGACAGTGCTTTGCAGCCCGAGCCCGCAGCCGAGAAGGAGCGCGCTGGCAAGCAGGAACCCAGCCCCATAGTCGATGGCGCTCACCGCTGGTGCGATCTCAGCACCATGCGCATAGCCATGGAATATTCCGAAGATCCCGCAGGCGCCAGCGGCAAGAATGAGGGACGGTTGCAGGTTGAGCAGCACGGCAAGCCCCAGCCCCAGAACCGATGCAGTGATCCCAAGTTCGATCATCGGGAGCTCGGATCCGATCAGGGCAGCCCAGAAGCCAAGCGCCATGGCACCCAGGAAGCTGGCTGGTAGTCCGATGATCGCCCGTCGCCCAAGACTCCCAGCCCAGAGACCAACTGCGGTTATGGCCAGCACATGATCGAGCCCACTGAGGGGATGGGCAAACCCGGACACAAAGCCGGTGGCCGCGCCATGACCGGTATGGGCCCATGCTTCAGAGGATGACAAAGCTGCGAGCACGAGCGCAGGGAGGACGTATCGTTTCATACTGAATCCAATTAGCGGGAATGTATATGGGGGCTGGCGCGCCGCGAGCGGGCGTTGGGACAGACCAGCGGAATAAGTTCAGGTGCCGTACGACCGGCGGTTGGTCGTTACGGATGCTTGTGAATGGGGTCGACCCAGTACACTTCTTCAGGCTGCTCGACCGGATCGACATCGGTGATGTTCACCACCACCGCCTCGTTGTCCGAGCGCACAAGCACGCATTCCAGCGGCTCGTCCGGGCTGGCATTGATCTCTTGGTGCGGAACGAAGGGCGGGACATAGATGAAGTCGCCAGGCCCGGCCTCGGCCACATACTCGAGGTGATCGCCCCACCGCATGCGCGCCTTGCCGCGCACAACATAGATCACACTCTCCAATTCGCCGTGATGATGAACGCCTGTCTTGGCATTCGGCTGGATCGAGACAGTCCCCGCCCAGATCTTCTGAGCACCCACACGCGCGTGATTGATCGCGGCCTGACGGAACATCCCGGGCGTCTGGGCGGTGTTGGCGTCGAGCTGGTCGCCCTTGATGACACGGACGCCCTCGTGCTTCCAGTGCTCGTGCTCGTGGTGGGAGTGATCATCATGTTCGTGGTGGTGATCTGCGCTCATGGGACTTTGACTCAAAGTGGTTTGGTAGACGGGCAAGCCCCAGCCTCTGATCCCAGGCCGGGGCTGATGGATCGTTGTGCGACAAACGGGAGCTTGGGGTCGCCGCTACCGCGCCGCAGCTTCCTGAGTTCCACTGAGCACCGCCGCATTGAACGACGGGTCGAGCACATCGGCGGCCTTGAGAGGCTTCGGGATCAGGCCATTGCGGACATAGAGGTCGATGGTCCGTTGCTCGGCTGCGACAACCTCGGCATCGATCGGCACCGGACGGGCATTCGCTCCGGAGAACCAGCGCAGCGGGATCTCCTTCGGCAAGCCGATGAGTTTCGCCCAGGTGCCAGCGTAGGCATCGCGGTTGGCTGACTCCCACACACGTGCCTTGGCAAGTCGGCGGACAAAGTCCTCAAGCTCGGTGCGCTTGGTGCGGATCGCCTCGACGTGGGCGGCCTGGAATCCGAGCCCGGGCGTGATGCCCTGCCCGTCACGCACGATCCGGGCTTCGCCTGAGAGCACCAGCTGCGACGTGTACGGCTCCCAGGTCGACCAGGCATCCAGGCTGCCGCTGGTCAGCGCCGCCTTGGCCTCCGCTGGCAGGAGAAAGCTAAGGGTCACGTCGCCCTTGGCCAGTTTGGTGTCTTCCAAGGCGGCGAGCACCAGCTGGTGGCCAACCGAGCCACGGCCAGTGCCGATGCGCTTGCCTTTGAGATCGGCAAAGGTTTTTACGGGAGAGTCGGGGCGCACCAGAACGGCAAGACCACCCTGGTCAGATCGGGTTGCCAGGATCGCCTTGATCGGAGCGCCAGAGGCCGCCGCGAAGGTGAAGGGCGCATCACCCACGATCCCGGTATCGATGGCTTCGGCGTTGAGGGCCTCCAGCAACGGGGCTGCAGCCGGGAACTCGCTCCACTCGATCTTGTAGGGCAGGTCCTTGAGCACGCCGGCGGCTTCCATGAGGGCGCGGGAGCCTCCGCGCTGGTCGCCCACCTTCAGAACGGTCTCGGCCCAGGCGGGCGCCCACGACAGGGCAAGAGCGGCGGCAGCAGCCAGAAGGGATATGCGTTTCATGGGAGGTCTCCTTTATTCGGCTGCGACGGCGCGCTGGCTCGACCGCTCGGTGAGCAGGCGGCGGAAGGCGGGGATCAGTTCGCGGCCGTACTGTACGGCGTCCTCGAGAGGCTCGAAGCCCCGGATGAGGAAGGTGGTGACACCGAGATCGTGGTAGTCGAGCAGCGCATCGGCGACCTGATCGGCTGTGCCAACGAGGGCCGTCGAGTTGCCCTGTGCGCCGGTGACGGCTGCAATGGCCGTATAGAGCCGCTTGTCGAGCCGATCACCCTGGGCGGCTGCGGCGAGCAGCCGGCGTGCCCCTTCGTTCGGCGGCGGTGCAGCCGCACCCAGCCCCTTGGCCGCCCGCACCGCTTTGATGCGCTCGAGAAGCGCTTCCGCCCGGGCCCAGGCGCGATCTTCCGTCTCGGCGAGGATCGGCCGGAAGGAGAGACTGAAGCGCACGTGGTGCTCGCGGCCGTGCCGGGCTGCGGCCGCGCGGACCCGGGCGATGGTCTCACGCACCTGGGCATGCGTCTCGCCCCAGAGGGCATAGACATCCGCGTGCTTGCCGGCAACCTCGATCGCAGCCTCGGACGAGCCACCAAAGTACACCGGCAGGTGCGGCCTCTGGATCGGCTTCACGGTCGAGAAGGCGCGCTCGAAACGGTAGTACTGCCCGGCATAGTCGAACGGTGTCTCGCTGGTCCAGGACGCCTTGACCACATCGAGATACTCGCTCGTTCGGGCATAGCGCTCGTCCTTGGTGAGGAAGTCGCCGTCCTGCCGGAGCTCCTGGTCATTGCCGCCGGTGATGATGTGAACCCCGGCCCGACCGTTGGTGAGATGATCGAGGGTCGCCAACTGCCGGGCAGCCACCGTCGGGGCGGTGAACCCAGGCCGGTGCGCGATCATCAGGTTGATACGTTCGGTGACGGAGGCGGCATAGGCTGCAATGTGCTGGCTTTCGGGCGAGGTCGAGTGGAACGCGACAAGGAAACGGTCGAAGCCGCCGTATCGGCATCCTGACCACCACTGACTTCTCGATCCTTGATCGCATTGCTGCTCGCGAGGCGATCCCCTTAGAGGAGTTCCTCGTCGGCCGTGACGAGCTAACGCAGGAAATCATTCGTGCAGGTGGTCTCCTCCCGTACAGCAAGGCCCACCTCGCTGGTTCTCCAAACGCGTTTGCTCAGTCGAGAACGGCGGACACGCGCCGGTTGACCCTGATCGAGAAGATCATCGATCGTCGTAAGGTGTTCCCGCCCGGTCCAGTACGGCCGGGCGACGGCATATTCCTCCGAGCCGACTGGCGTTTCAGCCACGATTACTTCACCGGCATGTGTGCGCACATCATGCACCAGGCGTTCGGCGACGACGTCAGTCTCGAGCGCCCCGAGCAGATCATCGCGTTCCAGGATCATCTGGTCTTAGCGGACGAAAGCTATCCGCACGTCAAGAACGGGATGGTGCCTGCCGTCCGGGAGCTCCACGACGCTCACGACCACTTCTCATCCAAGTATCCCGTCCGCTCTCATGGGAAACTGCCGAACGAGCGTGGCGCGGAAGGCATATGCCACGCGATCCTTGCGGAGCAATACGCATTGCCCGGCCAGGTGATCATCGGGACGGACTCCCATACCCCGCACTCCGGATCGCTCGGCTGCCTCGCCTTCGGAGCGGGTGCCACTGACATCGCGAACAGCTGGGTGACTGGGCTCATCCGATGCCGAGTGCCTGACACAATCCGCGTCGAGTGCGTTGGGACTCTGCGCCCCGGGGTGGTCGCGCGGGACATCGTTCAGCACCTCCTCAAGACCGATCTCATCAAGAAAGGGCATGCCATCGGTGCAGCGTTCGAGTTTGCCGGACCGGCTGTCGAAGCCATGTCGATCGACGAGCGGGCGACGCTGACCAACATGGTCGCTGAGATGGGTGGCTTCACAGGTTTCGTGGCGCCCGACGAGACCACTCTGCAATACCTTCGTGAACGTCGCGGCTTCTCGCTCCAGCTTGAAGCCTGGATGCATTCGGATCCAGGGGCAAACTACAAGCACGTCATTCGCATCGAATGCGACACGCTTGCCCCGCTCGTAGCCTCGCCCGGGGACCCGGGCAACTCCATGCCCGTGGATGAGCTGGAAGAGCATGTTCCGGTCGACATTGCGTTTGGGGGCTCCTGTACGTCCGCCAAACGGGAGGACTTCGACTTTTACCATGAGGTGCTGAAGTGGGGGCTGGATCACGGTCTGCGAGTGCCGGACGGCACCCGACTGGTCTTGCAGTTCAGCACCCTCGACGTCCGCGAGTACTGCCGGTCCAAAGGGTATCTTGAGACGTTTAAGGCCGTCGGCGCGGAGGTGGTCTCGCCCGGCTGCGGCGCGTGCAACAACTGCGGCCCGGGCCAGACCACGCGTGAGGACCAGGTCAGCATCACGTCCATCAATCGCAACTTCCCTGGTCGGTCGGGGCCCGGCAAAGCGTGGCTTGCCAGCCCCTATACCGTGGCCGCGAGTGCTCTGGCCGGTCACGTCACCAGTTTTGACGCCCTTCGAAAGTCAACACAACCCTCCCCTTCAGCAGGAGCTCAGACATGACGTCCTCCCTTAACTTTGAGCTCGGCGAGACGCTCGACATGCTGCGCGACACCGTTCGTGCGTTCGCAGCCGACGAGATCGCCCCCCGGGCCGCCGCGATCGATCATGAGAACGTGTTTCCGGCGGATCTCTGGCGCAAGTTCGGTGATCTCGGCCTCTTGGGCATCACCGTCGACGAGGAATATGGCGGGGCTGGACTTGGCTACCTCGCCCATGTTGTGGCGATGGAGGAGATCTCCCGGGCATCCGCCTCCGTCGGGCTGTCCTACGGCGCCCATTCCAACCTGTGCGTAAATCAGATCCGGCGCAACGCGAACGACGATCAGAAGCGGCGGTACCTGTCCAAGCTGGTCACCGGCGAGTATGTCGGCGCCCTCGCCATGAGCGAGCCCGGCTCCGGCTCGGATGTCGTGTCGATGCGCACGCGGGCTGACAAGAAGAGTGACCGCTACGTGCTCAACGGCAGCAAGATGTGGATCACCAACGGCCCGGATGCGGACGTGCTGGTGGTGTATGCCAAGACCGATCCGGACGCTGGTCCGCGCGGCATCACGGCCTTCCTGATCGAAAAAGGCCTCAAAGGCTTCTCGACGGCCCAGAAGCTCGACAAGCTCGGAATGCGCGGCTCAAATACCTGCGAACTCGTGTTCGAAGACTGTGAAGTCCCGGAAGAGAACGTCCTTGGACAGATCAATGGCGGTGTGCGCGTCCTGATGTCCGGGCTCGACTACGAGCGCGTGGTGCTGTCGGGAGGCTCGCTCGGCATCATGCAGGCGTGCCTGGATACGGTTCTGCCGTACGTCCATGAGCGCAAGCAGTTCGGCCAGCCGATCGGCGAGTTCCAGCTCATGCAGGCGAAGCTGGCCGACATGTACGTCGGCATGAATGCCGCACGGGCTTACGTCTATGCCGTGGCGAAGGCCTGCGACCGCGGCGAGACGACCCGAAAGGACGCTGCAGGCGCGATCCTGTTCGCGGCCGAGAAAGCCACGTGGATGGCGGGCGAGGCCATCCAGGCTCTCGGCGGGAACGGCTACATCAACGAGTTTCCGACAGGGCGGCTGTGGCGCGACGCGAAGCTTTACGAGATCGGAGCGGGCACCAGCGAGATCCGGCGCATGCTGATCGGGCGCGAGCTGTTTGCGGAGACGCGCTGATGTCAACGATCAAGTCCAGCATTAATCCGCGAGGCGAGGAGTTTCTCGCCAACGCCGCCTCTGCTCGAGATCTCATCGACGACCTGCGCCAGACCGTGGCGCAGGTCGGGCGCGGCGGGTCGAACGACGCCCGCACCCGGCACCTTGCACGGGGCAAGCTGCTCGCCCGCGACCGCGTCAACGCCCTCCTCGATCCGGGAACGCCGTTCCTCGAGCTGTCGCAGCTTGCCGCCCACGGCATGTACGGGGGTGACGTGCCCTCGGCCGGCGTGGTGACCGGAATCGGTCGGGTCTCCGGACAGGAGTGCATGATCGTTGCGAATGATGCCACCGTGAAGGGTGGCACCTACTACCCGATGACGGTGAAGAAGCATTTGCGGGCGCAGGAGATTGCGGAAGCCAATGCCCTGCCCTGCATCTATCTCGTCGACTCTGGCGGCGCGTTCCTGCCGCTCCAGGACGAGGTATTCCCTGACCGCGACCATTTTGGCCGGATCTTCTACAACCAGGCCAATATGTCCGGGAAAGGCATCCCGCAGATCGCCGTAGTCATGGGCTCGTGCACGGCGGGCGGCGCCTACGTGCCGGCGATGTCCGATGAGACCATCATTGTCAAGAACCAGGGTACGATCTTTCTTGGCGGCCCTCCCCTCGTGAAGGCTGCGACCGGCGAGGAGGTCAGCGCCGAAGATCTCGGCGGAGCTGATGTGCACACCCGCCTCTCCGGCGTGGCCGACCATTTTGCCGAGAACGACAGCCACGCCCTGTTCCTCGCCCGCCAGGCCGTGTCGAACCTCGCCCGCACCAAGCCGATCGGGCTTAAGCTCGAGGCTCCGGAGGAGCCGTTGTACGACCCGGAGGAGATCTATGGGATCATTCCCAAGGACACCCGCAAGCCGTACGACGTGCGCGAAGTGATCGCCCGCTTGGTCGACGGCAGCCGCTTCGACGAGTTCAAGGCGCGGTACGGCACCACCCTCGTGACCGGCTTCGCCCACATCTATGGCTATCCGGTCGGTATCGTCGCGAACAACGGCATTCTCTTCGGCGAGTCCGCCCAAAAGGGCGCCCATTTCGTGGAGCTGTGCTCGCAGCGCGGCATCCCGCTCATCTTCCTGCAGAACATCACCGGCTTCATGGTGGGGCGCCGCTACGAGAACGCCGGGATCGCGAAGGACGGCGCGAAGATGGTCACCGCCGTGGCCTGTACCCGCGTACCCAAGTTCACGGTCCTGATCGGCGGATCCTTCGGCGCCGGCAACTACGGAATGTGCGGGCGCGCCTACAGTCCGCGGTTCCTCTGGATGTGGCCGAATGCCCGGATCTCCGTGATGGGCGGCGAGCAGGCCGCCAGCGTCCTTGCAACGGTGCGCCGCGACGGCCTGGAGGCCCAAGGCAAGAGCTGGTCGGCCGACGACGAGGAAAGCTTCAAGGCGCCAGTCCGGGACCAGTATGAGATGCAGGGCCACCCCTACTACGCCACGGCCCGGTTGTGGGACGACGGCGTCATCGATCCGGCGGATACCCGACGGGTCCTCGCCCTTGGCATTTCGGCGGCGCTGAACGCCCCGATCGACAAGACCAACTTTGGCATATTCCGGATGTAAAGAGGGAGCGGCAAGTGTACGAGACGCTCGAAGTTACCCGAAACGAAGGTGTCGCGACGGTCTGGATGAACCGTCCGAGCCTGCACAACGCGTTCAATGACACGGTCATCTGGGAGCTGACGGCCGCGTTTGAGGCTTTAGATCGCGACGACACAGTGAGGGTCGTCGTACTGGCTGGGCGCGGCAAGAGCTTCTCGGCCGGTGCCGATCTCAATTGGATGAAGCGGGCTGCGGAGTACTCCGTCGATCAGAACCTCACCGATGCGCGGGCCCTCGCGAGGATGTTACGCACCCTGGCCTTTCTCTCCAAGCCCACGGTTGCCCGTGTGCATGGCCCCGCAATCGCCGGCGGGATGGGGCTCGTGTCGGCCTGCGATATCGCAGTCGCCTCCTCAGACGTGGTGTTTGCCACGTCCGAGGTGAAGCTCGGCATCATTCCCTCGGCGATCGGCCCCTATGTGATAGCGGCCATCGGGGAGCGCCAGGCCCGCCGCTACTTCCTGAGCGCGGAACGCATTTCGGCACAGCGGGCGCTCGATCTCGGTCTGATCCACGAACTGGCTGCACCTGACGCGTTGGACAGCAAGATCCGGGAGATCGTCGATGCGCTGCTCCTTGGTGGGCCCAAGTCCCAGGCGGCCGCCAAGGACCTTGTTCGCGCCGTGGCGAACACACCGGTGACGGACGCCGTGGTCGAGGACACGGCTCAACGGATCGCCAGCATCCGTGCCACGCCGGAAGGCCAGGAGGGCATCGGTGCTTTCCTGGAGAAGCGGCCGGCCGCCTGGGTGCGGGCTGAGACCGTCAGCTAAGTCGGCGGGAGGAGTGACGCCAATGTTCACCAAAGTTCTCATCGCCAATCGGGGCGAGATCGCATGCAGGGTCATCAAGACGTGCCGGAGATTGGGCATCCGGACGGTCGCCGTCTATTCGGAGGCTGATGCAGGCGCGCGTCATGTGCGTATGGCTGACGAGGCCGTTCTGATTGGCCCTCCCCCGGCGCGTGAAAGCTACTTGCGGATCGAAGCCATCCTGGATGCCGTACGGCAGACCGGAGCCGAGGCTGTCCATCCCGGCTATGGGTTCTTGTCGGAAAACGAGGACTTCGCCTCGGCGCTTGCCGAGAGCGGCGTCACCTTCATCGGACCGCCGGTCGACGCAATCCGCGCCATGGGATCGAAATCGGCCGCGAAGCAGCTGATGGAGAAGGCGCAGGTGCCCCTGGTCCCGGGGTATCACGGCGACAACCAGGATCCGGCCTTCCTGCAGCAGCAGGCCGATGCGATCGGCTATCCGGTGCTGATCAAGGCCAGTGCCGGCGGCGGTGGCAAGGGCATGCGCATCGTGAACGACAGTTCCGAGTTCGCGGCGGCCCTGTCCTCATGCCAGCGCGAGGCGAAGTCGAGCTTTGGCGACGACCATGTGCTGGTGGAGAAGTACCTCGTCCGCCCGAGACACATCGAAATCCAGGTCTTCGCCGACACTCAGGGCAACGTGGTGCATTTGTTCGAACGGGATTGCTCCGTCCAACGGCGACACCAGAAGGTGCTGGAGGAGGCGCCGGCTCCCGGGATGACCCTGGAGCGGCGTGCCCAGATGGGCAAAGCCGCCTGCGACGCCGCCCGCGCCGTCGGGTACGTCGGTGCGGGGACGGTCGAGTTCATCGCATCTCAGGACGGCACATTCTACTTCATGGAGATGAACACCCGTCTTCAGGTCGAGCATCCCGTCACGGAGATGATCACGGGGCAGGATCTCGTGGAGTGGCAGTTACGGGTCGCAGCTGGCGAGACGCTGCCGTTGGCACAGGAACAGCTTTCGATCCGCGGTCATGCTCTGGAAGCACGGATCTATGCCGAGGATGCGGCCAAGGGCTTTCTCCCTTCGACCGGGCGGCTCATCCACCTCGACCCACCGGTCGAGACCTTGAACGTCAGGGTGGACAGCGGCGTCGAGCAAGGGGATGAGATCACGCCCTACTACGACCCCATGATCGCCAAGCTCATCGTGTGGGACGAGGACCGGGACCGCGCCAACGCACGCATGCTCAACGCTTTGGCGCACTATCGCGTGGCCGGCGTCGCCAACAATGTTGAATTCCTCTCCCGGCTCGTGGTTTGTCCGGCTTTCACGACCGCTGACCTGGACACAGGGCTGATCGAACGTGAGCGGGACTTCCTGTTCCCCCACCAAGAGGCGGTTCCGAACGAGGTTTATGCCCTCGCGACGCTGGCCGAGCTCCTGCGTGAAGCCCAAGAGGCAGCATCGGGCGCGTCCGTCCACGAGGATCCGCACTCTCCATGGCATCGCCGGGACGGCTGGCGCCTCAACTCCGGATTCACGCGGAGCGTGAAGCTCCGTGCCGGAGACGATGAGAGAACCATCCATGTCACGTATGCGCCAGTAGGATTGTATGTCCTCGATCTCGACGGCCGCTCGGTGGAGGTGCGGGGACTGCTGAGTGCCGATGGAGCACTGCGCGCCGAACTCGGTGGCAGGCGCCTGTCCGCCACCGTGATCGTCGCCGAGGAGAAGCGGCACGTGTTCGTCGATGGACGAAGCTATCTCCTTTCAGCTGTCGATCCCCTCTACCTGCCGGGAAGTGGCACAGGTCCGGACAACCGGCTGACCGCGCCGATGCCCGGCAGGATCGTCGCCCTGTTGGCTGAGCCCGGTCAGGTCCAAGAGGGAACGCCGCTGCTCATCATGGAAGCCATGAAGATGGAACACACCATCCGGGCTCCCAGCGCAGGAACCCTTAAAGCCTTCCGCCATGGTGTCGGCGATCAGGTTTCCGAAGGCTCTGAATTGGTCGACTTCGAAGCGGAGGCCACCGCACGCGAGGTCAAACTTGAACCGGACGCAGTCTGATGAGCGGCGGAGCAAAGGGTACGATGAACCAGGTCTCGCTTCCCCAGAGTGTGAGGATCGTTGAAGTTGGGCCGAGAGACGGCTTGCAGAACGAGCCTCGCCCCGTCACCACGGCCGACAAGCTGACGCTGATTGACATGCTGTCTGACGCAGGCCTCCGATCCATTGAGGCGAGCGCGTTCGTGTCGCCCAAGTGGGTTCCTCAAATGGCGGACCATGTGGACGTCCTGCGCGGGATCAATCGACGTCCTGGCATGACCTACCCGGTGCTGGTGCCGAATATGAAAGGGTTCGAGGCGGCCGTGGATGCGGGCGCCGAGGAGGTCGCAGTGTTCGGCTCGGCTTCTGAGACCTTCTCGCAGAAGAATATCAACTGCTCGATTGCGGAGAGCCTCGAACGCTTCAGGCCGGTCCTGGAGGCGGCCCAGCAAAGACGGGTCCAGGTGCGCGGGTATGTATCGTGCGTCACACACTGTCCGTATGAAGGTCTCATCGATCCGGACGCTGCCGCTCGGGTCGCGCAGACCCTCTATGAGATGGGCTGCTACGAGGTCTCACTCGCCGATACGATCGGGGCTGCAACATCCCGTCAGATCAAAGCGATGTTGGAGCGCGCCATGAGGCACGTCCCTGTCGAGCACCTGGCCGGCCACTACCACGACACTTACGGGCAGGCCATTGCGAATGTCTTCGCCTCGTTGGAGATGGGCGTCTCTGTGTTCGACAGTTCAGTTGGCGGTCTTGGTGGTTGCCCCTATGCCAAAGGTGCCACAGGCAATATAGCAACGGAAGACGTCGTGTACCTTCTGCAAGGTCTCGACATCGACCCTGGCATCGATCTTCAGAAGCTGATCGCGGCAGGTGAGTTCATCTGCACGTCTCTTGGAAAACGCACGAACTCCAAGGTGGCGTCGGCTCGGCCGACACTAAAAGGGATGGAAACCAATGAAGCTTCTTGTGTATGTGAAGCGGGTTGTGGACTACAACGTGAAGATCCGGGTGAAGCCGGACGGGTCGGGCGTGGAACTGGCCAACATCAAGATGTCCATGAATCCTTTCGACGAGATCGCCGTCGAGGAGGCCGTGCGCCTGAAGGAGCAGGGCAAAGCCACCGAGATCGTTGCCGTCTCCATCGGCCCGCAGCAGGCCGGCGAGACCATCCGCACCGCGCTGGCCATGGGCGCCGACCGCGGCATCCTGGTCAAGACCGACGTGACCGTCGAGCCGCTCGGCGTCGCCAAGATCCTGGCCAAGGTGGTCGAGCAGGAGAAGCCCGATCTCATCATCATGGGCAAGCAGGCCATCGACGACGATTCCAACCAGACCGGCCAGATGCTCGCCGCTCTCCTGGGCTGGCCGCAGGGCACCTTCGCGTTCAAGGTCAACGTCGGAGAAGGCTCCATCGACGTGACCCGTGAGGTCGACGGCGGCCTGCAGACGGTGGGCCTCAAGCTGCCCGCCATCGTGACCACGGACCTGCGCCTCAACGAGCCGCGCTATGCCAGCTTGCCCAACATCATGAAGGCCAAGAAGAAGCCCCTCGACGAGACCTCGCCTGAGACCCTTGGCGTCGACGTGTCCCCGCGCCTGAAGGTGGTGAAGACCGCCGAGCCCGGCGGCCGCAAGGCCGGCGTGAAGGTCGGCTCGGTCGCCGAACTGGTGCAGAAGCTCAAA
This sequence comes from Microvirga tunisiensis, assembly GCF_009296175.1. Lineage (GTDB taxonomy): Bacteria > Pseudomonadota > Alphaproteobacteria > Rhizobiales > Beijerinckiaceae > Microvirga > Microvirga tunisiensis. The sequence goes on from NZ_VOSK01000136.1 coordinate 12,532, forward strand.
GTCGAAGCCGGCGTGCTCTAAGGGAGAACAAGAACAATGACCACATTGCTGATCGCTGAGCACGACAACGCTCACCTCAAGGACGCCACCCACAAGGCGCTCTCCGCCGCTCAAGCGCTGGGCGCGCCCGTACACGTGCTGGTAGCCGGCTCCAACGCCCGCGCTGCCGCCGAAGCCGCCGCTAAGCTGGAAGGCGTGGAGAAGGTGCTGCTCGCCGAGGGCGCCGCTTACGAGCACCAACTCGCCGAGCCGACCGCGGCGCTGATCGTGTCGCTGGCCGGTTCCTATGACGCTCTGGTTGCGCCTGCCATCAGCAAGGGCAAGAACGTCATGCCGCGCGTGGCGGCCCTCCTCGACGTGATGCAGGTCTCCGACATCATCAAGGTGGTGTCGCCCGACACCTTCGAGCGGCCGATCTATGCCGGCAATGCGATCCAGACCGTGCAGGCCACCGACGCCAAGAAGGTGATCACCGTGCGCACCGCCGCCTTCCTGGCGGCCGGTGAAGGCGGCTCTGCTGCTATCGAGACGGTGAACGCTGCCGAGGATCCGGGCACATCGAGCTTCAAGGGCGAGGAGATCGCCCAGAACGACCGTCCCGAACTGACCTCCGCCCGGATCATCATCTCGGGCGGGCGCTCGCTCGGTTCGGCGGACGCCTTCAAGCAGTACATCGAACCGATCGCCGACACCCTCGGGGCGGCCATGGGCGCCTCGCGGGCTGCGGTCGATGCGGGTTATGCCCCCAACGACTGGCAGGTGGGCCAGACCGGCAAGGTGGTGGCGCCCGACCTCTACATCGCGGTCGGCATTTCGGGCGCCATTCAGCATCTGGCCGGCATGAAGGATTCCAAGGTGATCGTGGCGATCAACAAGGACGAAGAGGCTCCGATCTTCCAGGTGGCGGATTACGGCCTCGTCGGCGACCTCTTCCAGATCCTGCCGGAGCTCGAAAAGGAACTCACGAGAGCGGGATAACCGGTCGTCACGTTCGGCCGTCGTTCGAGACTAACGAGCAATGCTCCGCTTTCGCCCGCGCACGATCAGGCGTGAGCTCATCAAGTTCAGTTTCCGAAGGAGAAGGAACATGTCCACCCACGGAGGAGATGCCGGACACCATAGTCGAGGCGGGCCCGTTCGCTCGCCTCGAAGTCTTCTGGCTGGGCTGACACTCATCTCGCTCGCTGCATTGGCCTTGTGGCTGACGCGGGACCTGTCGCAAGGCACCTTGTATGCCATGGGTCCCGCTATGATGCCGCGCTGGCTGGCGATCGGTGTAGGACTAGGTGGACTGGCCCTCCTCATCAGTGCCTTCATACGGACAGGCGACCTTCTTGAACGCTGGAGCCTGCGTGGGCCGGCCTTCGTGATCCTCGCGATCCTCGCCTTCGCAACTACGATCCGGCCTTTCTCACTTGGATGGATCAGCACGCCAGGTCTTGGGCTGTTGTTTGCCGGGCCACTTGCCATTCTCATCTCCGGATATGCGAGCGACGAGGCGCGCTGGCTCGAGCTCCTGATTCTCGCTCTCGGGCTCACGGCGTTCTGCATGGAACTCTTCGGTGACATCCTGAACCTGCCGATTCCGCCGTTCCCGAACACCTTCCCCGAGTTGTTCCCGGCCGACTGGTCACAGAAGGCCGTGCTGCGGGCGACGGCCGCCATCCTAGCCTGTGCGGCAGTTATCCTCGTCATTCTTACCCGTCACCGTGCACCTGTGCGCGTAGATGTGGCTGACAATAGTGGGAGGATCTGATGGGCGACCTTATCTCCAATCTTTCCCTTGGCTTTTCCGTCGCGCTGGGCCTGCAAAACCTCGGGCTCGCTTTCCTCGGCTGTCTCGTCGGCACGCTGATCGGCGTTCTGCCAGGTGTCGGCGCGGTCGCTACCATTGCCATGCTGTTGCCGATTACCTTCGGGCTCGATCCAGTCGGTGCCCTGATCATGCTGGCCGGTATCTATTACGGCGCCCAGTACGGCGGCTCGACCACGGCGATCCTGGTCAACATTCCCGGTGAAGGCACGTCTGTTGTCACGGCGCTGGATGGCCACCAAATGGCACGCCAGGGCCGCGCCGGCGTGGCGCTCGGCATCGCGGCCATCGGCTCTTTCTTTGCCGGCACGGTGGCCACCCTTGTGATTGCGGCCTTGGGGGCTCCCCTGACGCGCCTTGCCCTGGTCTTCGGCCCAGCCGAGTACTTCTCGCTCATGGTCATGGGTTTGGTCTTCGCCATGGTGCTGGCACGTGGGTCGCTCCTGATGGCAGCAGCGATGATCCTGTTGGGCGTGCTGCTCTCCACGGTTGGCCTTGACCTCGAGACCGGCGAGGAACGCATGACGTTCGGGCTCCCGTTCCTGGCCGACGGCATCGACTTCGCAGTGCTGGCAATGGGCATCTTCGGCATCGCCGAGATCATGCGCAATCTCGACCATACCGAGCATCGCGACGTGGTGCGCCAGGCCATCGGCCGGCTGCTGCCGAACAAGGACGACTTCCGCCAGTCCTATAAGCCCATACTGCGCGGCACCCTGATTGGCGCGATCCTGGGCCTGCTGCCCGGTAACGGGGCAGTACTGGGTCCATTTGCGTCCTATACGCTGGAAAAGAAGATTGCCAAAAATCCCAAGCGCTTCGGCCTCGGCGCCATTGAGGGCGTGGCCGGGCCGGAATCGGCTAACAATGCCGGCGCCCAGACCTCGTTTATCCCGCTGCTGACACTCGGCATCCCGCCGAACGCCGTGATGGCCCTGATGGTCGGCGCGATGACCATCCATGGCATCATCCCAGGCCCGCAGGTGATGACCAAAAATCCAAACCTGTTCTGGGGCATGATCGCCTCCATGTGGGTCGGCAACCTGATGCTCCTGATCATCAATTTGCCCTTGATCGGCCTCTGGGTGCGGCTGTTGAAGGTGCCGTATCGGCTGATGTTCCCAGCAATCGTCATGTTCTGCTGCATCGGCATTTACTCGATCAACTCACTGCCGACTGACGTGATGTTCATCGGGTTCTTTGGGTTGGCTGGCTATGTCCTAATCAAGCTCGGCTTCGAGCCCGCCCCACTGCTTCTGGGCTTCGTTCTCGGTAAGCTGATGGAGGAGAATCTACGTCGTGCACTGATCATCTCCCGGGGGAACATGATGACGTTCCTGGAGCATCCGGTGAGCGCTGGCCTTCTTGTAGTCGCGCTGCTTCTCCTTGTCCTCGCGCTCCTGCTAGCGATTAGCAAAGGACGGGAGGAGGTGTTCGTCGAGGACTGAGGCACGTGTCTTCGCTAAGTTGCCTTCGGAGTAAAACACCTGCTGAATCAGCGAGAAAGATTACGAAACCGATCCCCACGGCGCGTTTGGGGCTGGCCATCACAATCAAGTTTTAGGAGGAGCCTGTAATGCAAAACCCACACACCGCTGCTGCCGCTGACGCGCAACCAGCCTTCGTTCCGCTCCGTTTCGATCGGAAATCACGCCTGTTCCAGGGTGGTGCCATCCTGCTTGGATCATTGTTCCTTGCAATCTGCTCTTGGATCAGTGTGCCCATGGTGCCGGTTCCAGTGACCATGCAGACGTTCGGCGTCCTTGTTTTGGGAGCAATGTGCGGATGGCGCCTCGCGCTTAGCGCCAGCCTCGTCTACTTGGCCGAAGGAGCACTCGGCCTGCCCGTTTTCGCTGGAGGTGCTGCTGGCGCTCACCATCTGCTCGGGCCGACGGGAGGATACCTGATTTCATTCCCCGTTGCTGCGGCACTCGTCGGCTACCTGGCGGAAAAAGGTTGGATGGCTGGACTTCTCCGCTCTGTCGGAGTGATGCTCCTGGGCCATGGATTGATCCTAACCCTAGGCACAGTGTACCTCGCGACCAAGATTGGGATGGATCATGCACTCGCCGTTGGTTTCGCACCGTTCGTGCTCGGCTCGGTTCTGAAGGCGGCACTTGCAGCTTCGATCATCGAAGCGGCCCGACGCCGTAGATAGCAGCGATGGGTGTTCACCTCCGGGCTCATCATCTGCTTTGCCTCCTGACCTTCGTTGGTCGGGACTACAATGTGGCGTTCACCGCTAATATGGAGCAGATCGTCGTGCGTCTGAGCTCGGGAGCGGACGACATCGTTCTCGTCGACGGCCTTGACGACCTTTGTGCCCCGCTAATGGGAACGGCAGTTCAAGACTGTCTCCTGGCAAGAGTCCTCTGTCGTGACGAGATGGCCGTCAAGAACATATCGAGCTACCTTGAATCTCAGATCTGCGCTGGTGCCGTGCTTCCAGCGCAAGTACTTGGTGAACTTCGATCCGCCTTCTCGGCTGGAACCATTCGTTCAGCCCGTGCCGATTGTCGTTGGGCAGATCTCGGCACCGCTGTCGCCGATGCGAAGTTCCCACAGGCTCATCTGTGCTTTCGGGATACGGCTAATAAACGCCATTAGCCGTTCCTATTCACCAGAGTTTGTTTCGGGGCCTATTTGGTAGCGCGGGCGTGCCGATCCGCTGCGTTTCTTTCACCGCGGCAAGGTCTGGAACGTGGGGAACGCGTTGGCAGGGACGGGATGGGATGACCGGGGCGATGGCAGCCCCGGCGCTCAGGGCGAGGCCGCCCGGGGCTGGGGTGCCAGAGCGCTCGCAAGACGCCGGACGAGATCCGCTTCCGGACAGCACGAGGCAAAGGCCAGTCGGATGCGGCTGGTGGTTTCCTGCACCCGCACGGCGATCTTGAGCAGGCGCAACCGCAGCGTTGCGAACTCCGCCCGGGCGAGAT
>NZ_VOSK01000137.1 GCF_009296175.1 Microvirga tunisiensis
CGATCGCCGACCAGGCCCGCACGATCCGCATCCCGGTGCACATGATCGAGACGATCAACAAGATCGTCCGCACCTCGCGCCAGATGCTGCACGAGATCGGCCGCGAGCCGACCCCGGAGGAGCTGGCAGACAAGCTCGCCCTGCCAGTCGACCGAATTCAGAAGGTGCTCAAGATCGCCAAGGAGCCGATCTCCCTCGAGACACCGATCGGCGAAGAGGATGACTCAAATCTCGGCGATCTCATTGCAGATCAGAATGCAGTCTCTCCTGATGTGGCAGCGATCCAGTCGAACTTGCGCGAGACCACCACTCGGATGCTTGCCACGCTCACGCCTCGGGAGGAGCGAGTTCTGCGAATGCGCTTCGGCATTGGCCTCAATACGGACCATACGCTTGAAGAGGTTGGTCAGCAGTTTTCCGTGACCCGTGAGCGCATCCGCCAGATTGAAGCAAAGTCCCTACGCAAGTTGAAGCATCCCTCGCGCAGCCGGATGCTGAGAAGCTTCCTCGATGTATGAAGGTCATGAGGCGCTCCTGGACGGAATGCCCCGGCACCGAGAATCCTTTTTGTCGATCAAGGGATCCTTCCACGTCCTTCAGGACGCTGAAGGCGTCAGGGTGCTTCAGTAAGCTATCTGACCCGAGTGTCTTTCCAGAGGCAGCGTGCCTCTCGACGGCCGCTCAGTGCTCCGTTGAAAACGGCAGTTTGTCGGGCAGGGTGTTGACGAGCTCGACCGATCGATATGTCACTCCCCCGCTGTTATTGCTGAGTACTCAGATCCAGCACTGAAACCGATCCAGGCCGCCCTGCCCACCTTGAAGCAGATAGCCGCGTCGCTGCTTGCGCTGGAGCCAAGTCTCAAGGGCTTCCATGGCGCATGACTGGTTTTCGTAGAGCTCAATCCTGCGCTGCCCTGATCGACCCAGGCGGCCCCATTCCCGGATCAGAGTCGCATCCCCAAACAGGCTAGGCTCAATCGAAAGGACATAGTAGCGAGCCATATTGCAGCTTGGATCGCACCTGTGCAGGACCAGAAATTGGATCGTGTCTTGAGCCATGCGCCAGTGTCGCGCAGGCACCTCGACGAGGTCCAATCAAAGTCCTGAATCCATTGAGCACCAACGATTCACGTTCGTGATGCACGCTGCCACCGCTGCTCTCCAAGCCTACGCACGCTGGCCAATCCGTCACCTCGCCGCGCACGAGCTCCCTTCCTATGACATTCTGCGCCTCCTCATGGCCAGGAGCTCGACGGTGAGGTCGATCTTGCCGGCTTTGACCATTCGGGTGAGCGCGCGGAAGTAGCCGCCCGGATTCTTGATCCGGCTCTCGCCACCGTTTCTGGCCACGTCGTCCTCGTAGAGCTGCAGGACGTAGATCACAGCGATCGCCGCCCTGACGGTGCCGATGTCCTCCACGGCCTCGGCCCAGGCGCTCTCATGTGCTCCAAGCGACGCCCGCAGGTAGCGGCCGGCCGTAGTCGCTGAGGGCGGGGCAGGCCTCCAGGATCAATTCTGGTGATAGGTGCTCCGAGCTTTGTTCGGTTGAACGAACCGCCTCAGCTTTCTTTGGAAAGCCCTTGTTACAAGCTTCGGTAGGAGATCCGTTGTTGTTATTAGTGTGGCGGCATTCTTTGCCCCCATTGCCAGCATTAAAGAATGCTTTCTCGCAGAGTGTCCTTAGGTCTTTCCACTGGTCGAGAGCGTCCAGCGGCATGGCCTTCGTGCTGCGCAAAGGTGTCCGGGCTTTCAAAGCCTTGAGACGATCCTCAAGATCGGAGCGATCCAGATCCGGATAGTGCTCGGCAAGGGCATTCAGGGCCTCTTCCGCGGCCCGCCTGGCGATCGTGATTTCGTCGAAGGCGCGCTTGCGGGCTTCTCGGGCTTGCTTCATCTCGATGAGGCGCTCGGCCCACTCCCCTCGCCTGGCGTAAACAGGGGTTAGGTCGAAGCCGAAAGCATCAACGAGCTCTCCGGCCAAGTCCTTGACGGCAAAGCGCTTCCCGTTAGGCGACTCCTTCGGGATGATCAGCTGTAGGTCGATCAAAACTCTAAAGGCATACCGGACTGCCCGTTCGGAGAGGCCGGTGCGGCTCATCAGGTAGTCATTGGACGGCCAGACAAGCAGCCGCTCCCACTCCTGCTCGCCCCAGCAGGCAACCAGCTCGGAGAGGACAGACCGGGGTCCGTTCCGCAATTCCAAGGCTTTGGCGGCCTCCCGGGCTGCAGCCGATAGTTCTTTACGCGTCACCGTGCGCCCGGTTTCGAGCGCGAGTTCTCTTGCGGCCAGAGCGGCATGTCTCAGCCGCCGGCCTCCTGACGATGCGAGTTGCATCGTGCCCTCCATGTTGAGGGCAAAGCGGGAGTGTTCACCGTAACCGATGCTCTTGACATTCAGTTTGTCGGGATGGCATAAGGAGGTTGCAACACCAATCTTTACGCCGCCCCTCGCGGGTAGCTCCAAAGGCCCTCGAAGTTTCCAGCTTCGTGGGCCTTTTGCTTTGCCTGGTTTACGTCACGACATTCCGATCCTTTTCGGCAAACATGGCTTCGAGGGCATGATTGATGACGTCCTGACGCGACTTAAACCGGCCACTCTCGACAGCTTGGTCGATCGCAGCGCCTATAAGCCCGGGAACCCAGACGTTCATCTCCCGGTCACCGCGCTCTTTGCGCGACTTTCGGAAGCGTTGAACGCGCTCGGTCTGCTTTGCATCAGGCATGGCATCCACCTGTTACACTCGTGCCGTTTCGAGTGATGACCGATTCTGAGTTGGCTGTGGAGTCGCGCGTCAAGAATCCATTCACAATAGATCGATTCAGCGGTGGGAAACTTCTTTGCCTAGAATCATTTAGCTGAAAAGGCCGAGTCAATTCGCATGTAAAAGCTCAGTTCCTCGTGATTCGAAGTTACGCACCTGATTCGCAGTGACGTAGTATTCGCTCTAAGTTGCGATTCGCGATCTGCCACGACGACTCGAGGTTGGAACTCCTCAACGGTTAATGACTATTAACCGAGCCGCTACAGCCCCTAGATATTTGAAGTAGATTCTAAAAAACTCTACCGATGGAGTGTCGTAGCATGTCGAACGGAACCCGCTCTGCAGCTAGCGTTGATCGGGTACCAAACGGCGCTCGCAATGAGACACGGAATACTCCCTCGTCCGATCGCTCACCGGTTACATTTTATGGCGTGTGAGCACATAAAGCGGCGTCACATAGAAACATGCAAAGAGGGTGTCACCATTTAATCACTCTCCAAAGGTTCGGGTTTGGGCAGGAGGGAGGTTCCTTCTTTGTTCACTTGTCGCTGACATGGCGTCTGCTTCAAGCTGAGCGTTGGGGCAATAAACTAAGCATCATGCCCCAGTGCGGGGGCACATGCGGTTCATTCATGCTGCGGATCTCCACCTTGATAGTCCGCTGTCAGGTCTAAGGGAGCGAGCCGGCGAGCAGGCGGACAAGCTCATTGGCGCAACCAGGCGCGCGTTTGAGAAGCTGGTTGACTTCGCCGTCGACGAGGCCGTCGACTTGGTTGTCATTGCCGGTGATGTGTTCGATGGCGATTGGCCCGACCACGGTACCGGCCTGTTCTTCGTGAAAATGCTTGCTCGCCTCAACGCCGCCGGGATCCCGGTTGCTATGATCCGGGGCAACCACGATGCAGCCAGCGTCATCAGCCGGAGGCTCACCTGGCCTGGCAATGTTCGGGAATTCTCGAGCCGTGTGCCTGAGACTTGGACGCTCTCAGATCTCGGCATCGCCATCCACGGGCAGAGCTTTGCCGACCGCGCAATCCCGCAGAATCTGGCGGCCGGTTACCCCGAGCCGGTTCCCGGCCTCTTCAACATTGGCATCCTCCACACGTCCGCGACGGGCCGTCCGGGGCACGACACCTACGCACCCTGCGAACTGCGCGACTTGCTTTCCAAGGGCTATGACTATTGGGCTCTCGGCCACGTGCACACCCGTGAGGTGCTGTGCGAGGAGCCGTACGTGATTTTTCCGGGAAACCTCCAGGGTAGGCATGTCAATGAGCCTGGAGCCAAGGGCTTTACCCTCGTCACCGTCGAGGGTGGACGCATCCGCCAGGTTGAGACGATTCCAGTCGACGTGGTGCGCTGGGCCCGCATCGTCGTCGATGTGTCGTCCGCATCAGCTTTGGACGAAACCTGCCCGCTGATCGGGCGGGCTTTAAAGGCGGCGGTTGATGGGGCCGATGGCCGAATGCTCGCTATTCGGCTCGTCCTGACTGGCGCCTGCCCGGCTCACCGGGCCCTTGCGGGCGACCCGGAGCGGCTTGAGGCCGAGTGTTCGTCCCTCGCCTTGCAAGCACAGGGCGACGTCTGGATCGAGCGCGTTGACGTTGAGACGGTTGCCCCTGAGACTGCGTCGACGGCAAGCGAAGGTTTCAACGACCTGGTCCAACTTCTGCACGACGTCAGGACCGATCCCGACGAGCGCACCGTAATCCGAGACGCTCTCGAACAAGGCCTTGGGAAGCTCCCAGCAGGCGCTCGCTCGAAGTCAGGCCTTGAAGACCTCGCTCCCGAGCAGCTTGAGCGCATCCTGGCCGACGCGGAAGCGCTGCTCTTGCACCACCTCACGACCGAACCGGTTCAACTATGAAACTTGAGACGCTCACCCTCGAGCGATATGGGCGCTTCGAAGACCTAACCCTTGATCTAACCGGGAACGACGTTCGGCTGCACATCGTCTTCGGTCCGAACGAGGCTGGCAAGTCGACCCTGCTTTCCTCGGTCGCGGATCTGCTGTTCGGCATTCCGATGCGCTCCCCCTACGGGTTTCAGTTTGATTACAGCCAGATGCGCGTCGGGGCGACCATCGCCAACGATGCCGGCGATCGCCTCTCATTCAAACGCCGTAAGGGCAGAGGCACCTCCGGGACGCTCCTGTCAGAACAAGAGGCAACCCTCCCCGATCAAGCTCTCACCCGCTTTCTCGGAACGGCCGACCGGGAGCTGTTCGAGCGGATGTTCGGCCTCGACCACCAGCGGCTGCGCACCGGCGGCAAGAAGATGCTGGAGAATGGCGGGGATCTGACGACCAGCCTCTTTGAGGCAGGCAGCGGCCTTACAAGGGTCGGCGATGCTCTCCGGCGGATTGACGAGGAGATCGGGAAGCTCGGAGCCCTGGACCAGCGCAAGGCGGCCGGGAAGCCGATCTGGCAGCAGATCGACCGGTTCACGAAGGCGCAGCAGGCTATGCGAGCTGACGCCCTCAAAACCGACGAGTGGCGGCAGGCAGAGGCAAGCCTGGCGGCCGCCCATGAGAGGCGGCGCACTCTCGATGAAGCCATGACCCAGTTGCGACGGAAAAGATCCCGGCTGGAGCGCATCCGTCGCGTCAGTCCGATCCTGGTGGCCATCCAGCAGCGAGAAGACCAGCTGACGACGTTCAGCCCAACGGCGGCTTTGTTGCCTGAGAGCTTCGAACGGGAGTGGCGCGCTCTTGACAGCGCCGCACGCGAGGCCGCCGCGGGGTCAAAGCGGGCAGAGGATCTCCTACGGCAGCTTGAGACCGAAATTGGTGCGGAACCGAAACCAGAGAGCTTCCAGGCGCGAGCTGACGAGATTACCGTCCTCAACGAGGCGTTGGGCGATTACCGCAGGAAGGTGGCGGATGAGCCAAAGCTCATGCGCGACAAGGCCAACGACGACAGTCAAATCGCTGGGTATCTCCAACAACTCGGGCTGGCCCTGGATCCGGCCGCGGTTGAAGTCCACATGCCCTCGGTGCCGCTCATCTCCAAGCTGCGTGAGCTGGCCCGCGGCGGGCAGGCCGTACAAAGCCGGTTGGAGGGGCTGGAAGCTGACCTCAAGGAGGCCCAGGAGACACTCGAGGCGGCGCAGCGAAAGCTCCAGACCCTTTCCGGACCGACGGAAGATCCCGCGGACACTAGCGAGATGTTGAACGAGGTCCTGCAACTGGGTGATGTCTCAGGCCTGCTTGCACAGGCAGAAGCGGGCAACGCGAATGCCACACGGGATCTCGCCGAGGCCCTGGCGAGGCTTCCACGCTGGACCGGTACGGCCGAGGATCTGGCTGCACGGCCCGTTCCACCGCTTGAGCTCGTGTCCCAGTATGAGCAGACCTGGCGCAAGGCCATCGACAGCCATGAGACCGCAGAGCGTAAGCTGCTTGAAACCGAAAACGAGTTACAGCAGGTTAAAGCCGAGATCATTGGCCTCAGTGCTACGGGCGAAGTGCCCTCCCCGGCCGCCGTCAAAGCCGCACGTGACCACCGCGACAAGGGCTGGCGGCTGGTCCGGACGCATCTTGTCGATGGACATGAGCCAGCCATCGATGAGCTGACTGCTTTCACCCCGACTGGCGATCTTGCCGGCACTTTCGAGACCGCATTGCGTCATGCCGACGAGTTGGTCGACCGACGTGAACACGAGGGACACCGCGTGGTGCGCCTCGGTGATCTTTCCGCCCTGAAGGAGCGGCTTGCCGTCACGTTGGATGCCGCGCGGGCAGCCAAGGAGCGTGCACACGCCGAATTGTGCTCGCTCCAGGACCGTTGGACCGCGCTCTGGGCGGGATGCATCGCCGATCCAGGCACGCCCACCGAGATGTTGGCCTGGCTGAGGCAGCGGGATGATGTCGTCCGCTTACTGACGGCCTACCGGAAGACCATGGAGGCTCTGGATGAGAGCCGCGCCATCGCGGCCAATGCGCACCGTCATGTGACCAAGGCAGCGGAGCTGCTCGGCCTATCCACCGGACAAGATAAGGAGTTCTCTGCTCTCCTCCGCAGGGTGCGACAGGCTCATTCGTCAGCCCTGAAGACATGGACAGAACGCCAAGCCCTGGCAGCATCTCTACAGGACACGCAGCACCGCGTTGCCCGCCTGGAAAAAGATGTGGCTCGCGCGGCTGCCGAGCGGGCTGGCTGGCTGGCGCAATGGGAAGAAGCGGTCACCCGCCTGCACCTCCCTGCCGACGCTTCGCCTGCGGAGGCAGAAGCCGCGTTGTCCATTTGGGATGCGATACGCGACCGATCCACGAACCGATCTCAAACGATGCGTCGGCTCGAAGGCCTACGGAAAGATCTGCAGCAGTTCCGCAATGATTTGCACTCCCTGCGTGCCTCGCTTGGCGCGATGGCGGCAGACCTTGAGATGGCCGACCCAGAGAAGGCGGTCCGGACGCTGTATGAGCGGCTCCGGAATGACATGCTCCAGACGGAAAAACTCGCGGAACTCGCCCGTCGCGTCGAGAAAGCGCGCAACTCTCACACAAACGCGCTTGAGACCTTGGGTATCGCGAAAGAGCGACTGGAACATCTGTTGCGACAGCATGGGCTCGATGCGGACGCCGATCCGGTTGCCGTCGCTGTGGAGGCGCAGGAACATCGAAAGATCGCGAGTGAGTTGGCCGAGAAGCGGAACGAACTCGCCCAGGCGGGTGACGGTCTTGGTGAGGATGAACTGCGCGAGGAGGCAGGCTCGATCTCGCCCGATGAGAGCTCTGCAGAACTTTCGACGCTAGAACAGGAAGAGGAGCACCTCGTTGGCGAGAGCCAAGCTGCAGCCCAAGCCGAAACGGAGGCCAACCGGCTGCTTCGCGATCTCGCCGGGCGGAAAGGGGCTGCGGAGGCGGCCCAAGAGGCCCAGAACGCCGCCCTCGGGATCGGGGTCTGCGCCGAGCGCTGGATGCGCCTCGAGGCAGCCCGGCGCATTCTTGATCGGGCGATGGAGCGCTACCGGGCAGCCAACGAGCACCCGCTGGTTCGCCGGGCGAGCGAAATCTTTGGGCTGGTTGCCGGGACCGGCTCCAATCCGTTCGAGCGGCTGGCCGTCCGCTACCGGGATGGTGATGCGCCGACGCTGATCGGCGTCCGAGCCGACGGATCCGACTGCGACATCGAAGGGATGAGCGAAGGCACGCGTGATCAGCTTTACTTGGCTCTGCGCATTGCGACCATCGAGAGGCACGTGGCCGAGAACGAGGCGCTTCCCTTCCTCGCCGACGATCTTTTCATCACCAGCGATGACGAGCGCGTTGTGCCGGGTCTTGCCGCCCTGGCGGAGCTCGGCCGGTCAACGCAAGTCATTCTTTTCACCCATCATCGCCATGTGTTGGATGCGGCTTTTAGCACCCTTCCGTCTGGAAGCGTGATGGTGCATCGGCTGCAGCCACATGGGAGGCCAGTGGAACTGCGCGCCGTGGCGAGCTAGGGAGCTGTCAGGCTGGGCAGATGGACAGTTTGCGATGGAGCCAGTTGGAGTTGCTCCAGTCGCCATGAAACACATCACCGGCGATAATGACGAGGTCCGCACGGACGGTGATAGCAAAATCAATGAGATCATCGAAGGCACAGCGTCCCGCGCCGGCAATATCCTTCGTTCCGTCTGCCGGCGCACTCTCGGAGCCCAGAGAGAGGGCTGGCAAGATTAGGATCGGCAACATGAATTAAGTGCATAGGCGATGCTGCTCATTCGTGGTCACGCTTGATACTAGGGACAATTAACAAGCGGGCTCTCCTGTTGCCGAGAAGCAACAATATCCTGGTCAAATGTTATCGGCGGAGCCTCACTCATCAATGAGCGTGCGTCGTCCACTTGTCATGCGTTGAACTGCAATCGTAGATTGCTCGCCAGGGGGCTCTATGACCATCAATATTGAATATATCTTTGCAAAGAAAATCGGATTTGCGTCACATCAGAATGCCGTTCCAATTCTGCGTGAGCTTGAACTCGTCAACCAAAGTGGCGACACGCTGGAGAATGTCGCGTTAGAGCTTGTAGCCGATCCCCCTTTCGTTGAGTCGAAGACCTGGCGCATCGATCGTCTCGACGGCGGTACGACGCTTCATGTCACCGAACGTGACGTCAGACTGAACGCTGGCTTTCTTGCAAACCTCACCGAAAGCCTCTCCGGCGATCTGACGCTGCGAGTTGTGCAAGGCACGGAGGTTCTCGCCACTGTTACATCCCAGGTCGAACTCCTGGCCAGGAACGAGTGGGGAGGCGCGGCATCCATGCCGGAGCTTCTGGCCGCCTTCGCGATGCCGAACGACCCGGCCGTTGACCGCATTCTTAAAGCAGCTTCGGACGTCCTGCGGCGGGCGGGCAAGAGGGACCAGATTGACGGCTATGCGGGGAAGTCCCGCACCCGCGTCTGGGAGCTGGCATCCGCCCTTTGGTCGGCTGTCGCGTGCCAGAGGCTCAGTTACGCGCTTCCGCCGGCCAGCTTCGAACAGCAGGGACAAAAGATCCGGACGCCGAGCGCCGTGCTCGACAACCGCATTGCAACTTGCCTCGATACGGCACTCCTGTTCGCGGCGGCACTCGAGCAAGCGGGACTCAATGCGCTCCTGATCCTAACCAAGGGACATGCCTCCGTCGGAGTTTGGCTCCAGCCCCAGGAGTTCGCTCAGCTGATTACCGACGAGGCGGCGGCTGTTCGAAAGCGCATCGATCTCAAGGAGCTTCTCGTCTTCGAGACCACACTTGTGACACAGGCCGTGCCGGCCAGCTTTAGTCAGGCTGTAGCGGCCGCAGAGCGGCAGATCACGGATGAAGACTTCCTCATCGCCTTGGATCTGCGCCGCGCCCGAATGCAGCGCATTCGGCCGTTGGCCCTCGACACGGGAGCTCCTCAACCTGGCCGCGAGGAGGTCATCCCGCCCGCGAGCGATGCCTTAGAGGAGGCGCCTAGTCTGCCGGGCTTCGATGTCGAGATCGTTCCCGACGCCACTTCTCCCGCAGGCCGGCTGGCGCTTTGGCGCCGCAAGCTCCTGGATCTGACTACCCGAAACCGGCTCTTGCATCTGCCAGAGAGTGCAAAAGCCGTGAGGCTTGTCTGTCCTGATCCTGGAAGGCTCGAGGATATCCTTGCCGAGGGCAAGCGAATCAAGGTTGCCCCCATGCCCGACCTCGAGGTGGCTGGTCGGGACCTTGCGCTCTATGAGCAGCAAGCAAACGAGAGCCTTCGCGAACAGTACGCCCGAGCCGCACTCGATCGAGGTGAGGTCTTGTCCGTATTCGACAAGTCCAAGCTCGATGCCGCATTGGTTGATCTCTACCGCAAAGCCCGTAGCGATCTCGATGAGGGGGGAGCGAACACACTATTCCTCGCTCTCGGCTTCCTTAAATGGAAGAAGTCCGCAGACGATCCAAAATCGTACCGGGCTCCCTTGATCCTTCTCCCGGTAAAGCTGGAACGCAAAAGTGCATTGTCAGGGGTGACAATGTCGCTCCATGAGGATGAGCCCAGCTTCAACCTGACTCTCCTGGAGCTGCTGCGCCAGGATTTTGAGATCAAGATTCCGGGGCTGGATGGCGCTCTGCCAACCGACGAGCGCGGAATCGATGTCAGCGGCACGTGGAACATCGTGCGTCGCGCTGTTCGTGATGTTCCCGGGTTCGAAGTAACGGGAGATGTCGTTCTCGGAACCTTCTCCTTCGCCAAATACCTGATGTGGAAGGATCTTTCCGCCCGCGCGAAGCAGCTCACCCAGAACTCGGTTGTGCATCACCTGATCGAGCGGGCATCCGACAGCTTTGGCTCGGGCAGCGACTTCCCAGTTCCATCAGAACTGGATCGCAAAATCGACCCGTCTCAGCTCTTTGCTCCACTGCCAGCAGACTCCTCGCAGCTCGCAGCCGTTGTTGCCTCCGCCGCAGGCCACGATTTCGTGCTCGATGGGCCGCCTGGAACCGGCAAATCGCAAACCATTGCCAACATGATCGCGCACAACCTCGCGCTCGGTCGCCGGGTTCTGTTTGTCGCTGAGAAGATGGCTGCGCTGGAGGTCGTGTACCGGCGCCTGGAAGAGAAACGGCTCGGCGAGTTCTGCCTTGAGTTGCATTCGAACAAGACGTCGAAAGTCGAGGTTCTCAAACGACTTGAACGGGCCTGGGACGCACGCGATGCTTTGACCGCTGATGAGTGGTCCAAAGAGGCAGCCGAGGTCCGTCGCTTAAGGGATAATCTCAACGACATCGTTGCCCTGCTCCATAAGCAGTGGCCCAATGGCCTTACGGTCCATGACGCGATCGGACGCGTCGTTCGAGATGCAAACGCTGGCACGCCACGCTTGATCTGGCCTGACCATACCCAACACGATGAGGAGACGCTCTCTCGCCTCCGCGATGTCGCGCGACGCCTCGACCTTAACCGCGTGGCCGTTCGGAATTTACCGGAAAGTTTTAAATCCGTCGGCCGGACTGAATGGTCCAACAGCTGGCAGGAAGCCTTCGTCGCCGCCGCACGAGCGCTACCGCCTGCTATCGAGAGCCTCTCGGCATTTCGGGAGAGCGCCCTTGAGGCTGTTCACCTCTCGACGAGGGCTGAGCAAGAGGCCGATATCGATCGGCTTGCCAGAACCCTGCGGCTCCTCCTCGATGCGTATGGTGTCGATCTGAGCTTTGCGTTCGTCCCTGATGCAACTCAAAGAATTGCTGCAGCCCGTCGCGCACTCGGGCTACTTGGTGAGTACCGCGAGGCCGAGCGAGGTCTCTCGATCGCGTATACCTCTGATGGAATCCGCCGCCTGAATCTACCACAATTCGATGCGGCCTGGGCCGAGGCAGGTCAAAAATTCTGGTTCCTGGCGAGCCTCGCCAAGAAAAAGGTTGCTCGCAACCTGGCAGAACAAGGCGGGGGAACAGGCCTACCCGATCCGGGCCGTGATCTGCCGAGCCTGCATCGCATGCGTAAATTGCTCGAGGAGATGGACAACCTCTCTCCAGGGTTGACTGGACTCCCGGGGTGGTCGGCCTTGTCGAGCAATACCGCACACCTCACCCATGCGCTCGATCTGGCCGAAGGTTTGAGAACAGCGCTCAGCGGGCTGGCAACCTCGCCAGAGCACCTGATCGAGCTTCGTCGGACCATCACAACCTTGGCTGTCGAGGCGAACGAACTGCTTGCTCCGGGAGGAGCAATCGATACAGCGACCTGCCGACTCGAGGAGGCTCTCACCCGGTTCCGAGATGCGGCCCATCGCTTTGGCGAGCTCGGGTCGACGGACGCCCAAGCCTGCAACGATCTCGATGAACTCGGGGCGCGGGCCACAGCGGTGTTTGACAATCAAAAGCAGCTCAAAGCCTGGTGCGACTGGCGCAGAGTCCGGGACGAAGCGGTTGTACTTGGCGTCAAGCCCCTGGTCGATGCGATCGAGACTGGTGCGTTGCCGAACGGGGGAGCCGTCGAGGCGTTCGAAACCGGCTATGCACGATGGTTTGCAGCCTGTGCGATCGATGCCGAGCCGAAGCTTCGTAACTTCGTCCCGGCGGAGCATGTGAGCGACATTGAGGCCTACCGTCGGCTGGACGACCGTCTCTCCAAGCTGGCCGTCCGGTACATACGGGCCAAACTCTGTGGCCAGATCCCATCGAAGAACGATGTCGGCAAGAAGGATGGGTTCGGCGTTCTTAAGCACGAATTGCAGAAGCAGAAGCGCCATAAGCCCGTCCGCCAGCTCGCAGTCGAAATGGGCGAGGCTCTGACGCACCTCGCACCTTGCATGCTGATGAGCCCTCTGTCGATCGCGCAGTATCTGCCCCCAGATCAAGCCTTGTTCGATTTGGTCATCTTTGACGAGGCATCCCAGATCGCCCCTTGGGATGCGATCGGTTCAATTGCCCGTGGCAAGCAGGTCGTCATTGCAGGCGATCCACGTCAGATGCCTCCCACAAGTTTCTTTGGTCGATCTGCCTCCGGCACCGATGACGATGTCGAAGAGGATATGGAGAGCATCCTTGACGAGTGCCTTGGCGCGGGCATTCCGAGCCACAGTCTCAGCTGGCATTACCGGAGCCGTCATGAGAGCTTGATCGCGTTCTCCAACCATCGCTACTATGACAGCAATCTGATTACATTCCCAGCGGCCGTCACGCGGGAAAGCGCTGTCGAGTGGCGTCGGGTTCAAGGCGTCTACGCCAAGGGCAAAGGGCGGATCAATCAAGCCGAGGCCGAGGCGATGATCGAAGAGGTGGTGCGGCGCTTGACGGATCCCGCGTTCGTGGATGCCAAGCGCACGCTTGCCGTCGTGACATTGAATTCCGAGCAGCAGAAGCTGGTGGAAGATCTGCTCGACCGGGCCCGCCAGCGCTTTCCGCAAATCGAACCGTTCTTTGCTGAGGACTTGGCAGAGCGGGTTCTCGTGAAGAACCTGGAAACAGTCCAGGGCGACGAGCGTGACGTGATCATACTGGGGATCGGGTACGGCCCGACGGAGCCTGGCGCCACCACGATGTCGATGAATTTCGGGCCATTGAACCGAGACGGGGGATGGCGACGGCTGAACGTTGCCGTGACACGCGCCCGGCAGGAGATGCTCGTCTTTACGTCCTTCGATCCGTCAATGATCGACCTGAACCGCACGAGTGCGCGGGCCGTCCAGGATCTGAAGCACTTCCTGGAGTTCGCAGACCGTGGCCCGCGCGCTCTTGCCGAGGCGGTGAGAGGTTCGGTGGGAGGTTATGAATCACCGTTCGAAGAGGCGGTTGCCCAAGGCCTGGCGCGCAAGGGCTGGATGGTGGTGCCGCAGATCGGCGTGTCACGGTTCCGGATTGATCTGGGAATCGTCCATCCGGATCGTCCTGGAGACTATCTCGTCGGCATTGAGTGTGACGGTGCGACGTACCACAGCGCAGCGACGGCCCGGGATCGGGACAAGGTCCGCTCGGCTATTCTGCAGGGTCTTGGATGGAAGCTCCTGCGTGTCTGGTCCACTGAGTGGTGGGTCGACAAGGAGGGAGCTCTTGAGCGTCTTCATGCCGAGATCACGGCTCTGCTCGAGCGCTCCCGCAACGAGACTGTGGAGGCCTCCCCGATTGTGAACACTGCCTCGATTGGACTTGAGCCATCTCCGGATCATGAGACAGCCCAGGAAGCCCCGGTCGGGCTCAGCGCAGAGAGTGCCGAGGAGGGCGTATCAGATGTCGTTCCGGCCCCGTTAACTCGTGAGAGCATCTTCGCGCGCGCCATGGCGACTCCCGAAGCGGATCACATAAGGTACTACCGACCGACAGACTTTAGCACGCTTGACGACAGGATCGACACCTCGCGGTTTCATGAGGCCGACTACGACCAGACGCTCTCTGACCTGATCGCTCATACCGTCAAGCACGAGGGACCTATCCTTGACACAGTGCTCGTCCAGCGCATTGCCCGCGCCCACGGATTCCAGCGCGCAGGACGGGTCATCCGGGAGCGTGTCCTTGAAGTGGCAGAGCGGCGCCATCACGTTCGCCCCGATCCGGAGGGCAGTCGCTTCATATGGCTAGATCGGCAAGCTCCTTCGGAGTGGATGCACTGCCGGCTACCAGCTCCTGATGGACCTGTTCGTCAGATTGAGGAGATTGCACTTGAGGAGTTGACCGCTGCAGCTAGGGGAAAATCGGCGGATGATCTCCCGAGCGAAATCGCACGACTATTCGGCGTCCGCCGCCTAAGCGCGTCCGCACGGCAGCGACTGCAGCTTGCACTTACCGGTGCACGGCAAGAGGCGGAAGCGCAAGATGCCTAACGCGAGCCGAGTTTCGACTCAAGAACGTACGCTAGCAAGCTGCCCATCGAATGGGGTAGGCAGCTTAGCTTGTACGGCTCAGCACTTTTGGGTCAATCAACCACCCGTACCTTCATCATTGGGCTAGGCTGTCATGAGTTGAGTGTACTTTGGGTGATCGATAGCCCGATCACCCGCTCGGCACTTGGCGTAGAGACCGTAGTGCGTTTCACTTAACTCCGTTGGCGCTGACGAGTTGGAGCGCTGATTTCTCGCGCATCTTAGGCTGCCTCGTCTAGATCAGCCTCAGGGCTATCACCTGCAGACGCTTCAACTTCCGCCTCGTTTGAGCCCTGCTCAAGCACAACCGGTTTGCACATGGCGTCGCTGACCAAGGTGCTCAGCGCTTTCATGCGCGCCTCAAAGAAAGCTCCAAAGTGGGGAGCGCGCAAGGTTTGTGCAATAAACCTCGGTAAACCGGACAAAGCAGGAACATAGAAGGCGATGGGCAGGGATAGCCGTCGCCCTCCCCGCTCACTCTGTGGACAGCGGCCAATCAGGATTCGGTGCCTCGCTCTCGTCAATCCCATAATCCCGCCCCGGACCCCGGCCCCTATCAATCACTAAGCCGGGGCCGTGTAGGGGCGTACAATGGCACAACGTGGCTTGCTGACTGAGGATGAACGCCAACTCGTGTTCAGGGTGCCTCGGCAGGAACAGCTGATCATCAAGCACTATACCCTCAGCCAAGACGATCTTGATCTGGTATTGCGCAAGCGTGGTGCCCGCAACCAGATCGGGTTTGCGGTGCAACTCTGTCTTCTGCGCCATCCCGGGTTTGGACTCCGCCTCAACGAGGCCCCTCCGCGAGAGATGCTCACCTTCTTGGCGGGTCAGCTTCAGGTCTCACCTCATGTCTTCGAGGACTACAGCCGGCGGCCGCAAACCCGGCTCGATCATGCCGCCGAATTGATGGCCCGCCTGAACTTGCGGCCCGCAGTGCAGGAGGACTGGGCGCTCATGCTGAGTGTTGCGGCGGAGGCAGCCTGGGCGACGGACAATGGGGTAGAGATTGCTCAGGCGGTTCTCGACTGGTTGCGAACTCATCGGATCATCCTGCCGGCGCCCAACAGGCTTGAGCGGCTTGTCCGTGCCGGCCGAGCCCTGGCCCGCAGGCGCGCTTCCGAGGCACTTATCGCGCCTTTGACAGAGGACCAGCTCAAAGCGATCGATGCCCTGTTGGTGAATGACTCCACGCTCAAGCGCACTCCCCTCGCTTGGCTACGCGACATCGCCGAAGCTCCCAATTCCTCCAACATGACAGCGCTTCTCAAGCGACTGACCTACGTTCGATCTCTTCACATCAGTCCCGAGATCGTGAGCCGGGTCCACGAACGTCGCTTTCAGCAGTTCGTGCGCGAGGGAGCTGTTGCTCCAGCCTTCCTGCTCGACGAATACGGCGTGCGTCGGCGTCAGGCAACGCTCGTGGTCCAGATCATCGAGCTCGAGGCCAAATTGTCCGACGCTGCCATCGCGATGTTTGATCGCCTGGTGGGTGGCCTCTTCACCCGTGCTCGCCGACGTCAGGAACGGGCCTATCAGACTACAGGCCGTGAGGTCAGCCGCCTGATGCGCCTGTTCCATTCGACCATCACGGCGCTGAGCACCGCCCGTGCCACACGGGGGAACCCGTTCGAGATCATCGATGAGGAGATCGGCTGGAGCCGGTTGATCAAAGTCCAGCCTCAGGTTGAGGAGCTGGCTCAACTCGCTAATGGGGGAGCGCGCAAGGTTTGTGCAACAAACCGCGCCAAACAGGACAAACTCGGAACGACACCATTCCGACGATATCGACTTTTTGGCATAACACATGACGACGCGACTAAAAACTCGCAGAAGATCAATGCCCTAACCACATGGCCCATCTCTCAGCCGATGATCGGTGCCGTCAGGCGACACACGCTTTTCCGGCGCGCGATTGCAGACAACGTTGAGGGATCACGCCAGGCAAGATCGGCATCAAAACAGCGTCAAACCAGGCGCCGCCTGACCGATGTTCTTCCTTCGTCCAACTTACCGAGGGTTGTTGAACGAACCTTGCGCGCTCCCCTTTATCGGCCACCCGGTTCATCAGATCCCGGGCGAGGATCAGACGCTCCAGATCCTTGTTGGCGATCTCAACGCTCTCCTCGAGCACCTGGCAGAAGCCCTGCAGCTTCTCGAGGATCCCTTCCCTGCCCTGCGGCCGGAACTTCGCTTTCTTGAATCCGGCTGCGAGCGGCAGGAGATGATTGGTCACTCCTCGAGCCCGCAGGATCGACGCGGCCATGATCAACTGCAGCGAGGCTGTCGGGCAGACGTTGATGCTCTACCGAGCCTCTTGCCGGCCTCTTACTATAGGCTGCTTATGGCGTAGCTTTTGGACACATGACTGAGCTGACTGCCTCAACTTGTGGGTGGTACAAAGCGCGATTTTCTGAGACAAGTGCGACTTCCATCAACTTATACTGGTGGCGGATCATGGGCTTGAATGTGGAAAGTACTTTTGTGCCGAGCTGGTTTGCACACGCACCCCACTCGCGGCCAAAGTCGGGTTTACACCCACCTAAGCAGCGATTCGGTGGTTGGCGAACGGATGGCGATTTCGTTCGCAATTGAGCATCCTGACCGCCTCGTGGATGGCATCATCGAGGTTGTCTGGACCGTCGAAAGTCTGGTGAGCGAGATGATG
>NZ_VOSK01000138.1 GCF_009296175.1 Microvirga tunisiensis
CTATCTGGCGCGAAACGGGTTTACTCACATCCCGGCGCCGGCACAAAACGCCAAAACCCTCACAGGCGCTTCAGCGATGCTTGGTATACGCACTCTGCCATGCCGTGTGATGGGCTAAACTCGAGCTAAGAAGACGGCATCAAAATTGTCCGAGATGGCCGGGCTTGTCCCGGCCATCTCGATCCGAAGAGCGCGATGCCCTCCTTATCGAGATCACCGGCACAAGACCGGTGATGACGTGCGATGTTGTGGATGTAATATCGGCATTACCGCCGCTTCTTCACCACGTCCCGCCTCAGGATTCCGACGACCTCCAGGTGCGGCGAGTGCTTGAACTGGTCGACCGGGATCACGCGCTCGAGACGATAGCCGCTGCCGATCAGGATGGCCGCATCGCGCGCGAAGGTGGCGCCGTCGCAGGAGACGCTGACGACGAGCGGGACTTTCGATACCGCGAGCTGCTTTACCTGCGCTTCGGCACCCACGCGCGGCGGATCGAGCACGACGGCGTCGAAAGCGTTGAGTTCAGGCGTCAGCAGTGGTCGGCGGAAGAGATCGCGCGCCTCGGTCGTGACGCGACGCAATCCAGGCGTTGCGCGCACAGCCTTGTCGAGGGCAACCATCGAACCTTTGTCGAATTCGACGGCATGCACGTCCGCCTTCTCCGCAAGCCGCAATGAGAAGGGGCCCGTGCCGGCAAAGAGATCGGCGACGCGCTTGGCGCGCGCGCAGGCCTCGGTGACGAAGCCGGCAAGCGTTTCCTCTCCGAGCTTCGTTGCCTGCAGGAACGAGCCTGCAGGCGGGACGACGGCAGCGCGGCCCATCACGACGGCGGGAGGACGCCGTTCCACGATCACGTCGCCGTGGATCGAGAGGCGCGAGAGATCGAGGTTGGCAGCAAGATCGATGAGCCGAAGACGGTCCGGATCCTTCAGGGGACCGTACCCGCGCACATCTACGTCGAAGCCGGTCTGCGTTGCGGTAATCTGGATGTCGAGCGGCTTGCGCGGCCCCTTCAGATGTTCGCCGACGGCGCGCGCGATGGCGGGGGCCTGCTCCTTCAGGCCGGGTTCCGCGATGGGGCAGAAGGCGATCTCGACGATCTGGTGGCTGCGCGGGGCCATGAAGCCCACATGCATGGCGCGGTCGGGAAAGCGCACATGCAGCGTGACGCGCCGACGCCCGTCGCCGTGGGCGTCGATGAGCGGCTCGATAGGCGCCTCGATCCGCGCCTGCCTCAGGGTATGGACGAGCGTGTCGTGCTTCCATGCCTGATAGAAGCCGTGCTTCATGTGCTGCGTCGCGCAGCCGCCGCATTCATCGAAATAGGGGCAGAACGGCGTCTCGCGCTCGGGCGAGGCCACATCGACGCTGACGAGGCGCGCATGCGATCCGTCGCGCTCGATGGTCACGGTCTCGCCCGGCAGCACCTTCGGGACGAAGACGGGTCCCGAGCCGCCCTCCGCGATTCCGTCGCCCTTTGCGCCGAGGCGCTTGATCGTTACCTGTTCAGCCACGGCGGGCTCCCAATAAAAATTCACGATTGCCGTCCCCGCCCTCGATGGGCGAGGGGACGAGCCCGATGATGGTGAAGCCGAGCGAGGCGACGAAAGCCGTCAGGTTCTCGCACACGGCGCGGTGCATGGCCTCGTCGCGCACGATGCCTTTCTTGACGTGATCGCGGCCGGCCTCGAATTGCGGCTTCACGAGAACGGCAAGTTCCGCGCGGGGCTTCAGCACGGCGATGGCGGGAGGTAGGACGAATTTGAGTGAAATGAAGCTCACATCTGAGACGAGGAGATCGGCTGCTCGCGGGATGAGATCGGGGTTCAGCGAGCGGGCATCCGTGCCTTCGAGATTCGTCACTCGCGCATTGCCGACGATGGTCGGATGCAGCTGACTGTGCCCCACGTCCACCGCATAGACATGGGTCGCGCCGCGCGTCAGGAGCACTTCCGTGAAGCCGCCCGTGGAGGCGCCGACATCGAGGCAGATCTTGTCCTTCGGATCGATATGGAATGCATCGAGCGCCGCTGCCAGCTTCACGCCGCCGCGGGACACATAAGGGTGCGGCTGCTCGGCCGTGATGACAGCCTCCTCGGGCACCGCATCGGACGCCTTGCGGATGACGGCGCCGTTTACGGTCACGAGGCCGGCCGCAATGGCCTCCTGCGCCCGGGCGCGGCTTGCGAAGAAGCCGCGCTCGACGAGAACCACATCGGCGCGCTTGCGGGTCATCGAGGCCTCGAATCCATCTGGTTCACGATCCTTTCATAGGCCGGAACCGAGTCCCGCCCTAGAATATCTCCGTTCACAATCCCCACAGGCCAACGGAGGTCCCATGCTCAGCCGTCGACATCTTCTGACAGGTGCAACCCTGCTGGCCGCCAGCGCTGCCATCCCCCGCGCCTGGGCGCAAGCCCCGACGGGGCCGTTCAAGCTCGATCCCTTGCCCTATGCGCCTTCCAAGAACGAGCCGCATATCGACGCTCAGACCATGGAGATCCACCATGGCAAGCACCATGCGGCCTATGTCAACAATCTCAACACGGCCCTGAGCCAGAACGCCGAGGCGGCCAAGATGCCGCTCCAGGACATGCTGGCGAATCTGAGCAAAGTCCCTGAATCGATTCGTCCGGCGATCCGCAACAATGGCGGGGGGCACGCCAACCACACCATGTTCTGGCAGATCATGGGCGGGTCGGGCGGCGAGCCCTCGGGCGATCTGAAGGCTGCCATCGACCGGGATCTCGGCGGATTCCAGAAATTCCAGGCCGATTTCAACACGGCGGGCGAGAGGCAGTTCGGCGCCGGCTGGGTCTTCGTCACGGTTTCCCGCGACGGCAAGCTCGCCCTCGTATCGAGGCCCAACCAGGATACGCCCCTGATGGACGGGCAGCGGGTCCTGATGGGCAACGACGTGTGGGAGCACGCCTATTACCTGAAATACCAGAACCGCCGGCCGGATTATCTCAAGGCCTGGTGGAACGTGCTCGACTGGAACAGGATCGGCCAGCGCTATGCCGCCGCCAAGGCGGGAACGCTGACGATTTAGTGAGATGTCGTAGTCCCATCACTTGAGCCTCATCCTGAGGAGCAGATGAAGTCTGCGTCTCGAAGGAGAGGGCGTCTCCAGTGCACACTGGATCCTCCGAGACGGTCGCGTCGCGACCTCCTCAGGATGAGGACGGGAGAGTGGCGGAACGACGAGGATCGCCGGGACAAGCCCGGCTATGACGGGTGGGCGCTCAAGCCCGCGCCTTGCGGGCCTCTTCCTGTCCGAGAGCCTCGAACACCTTGGTCACGATGCCCGCCGAATCGAGCCCGGCCTTGGCATACATGCGCTCGGGCTTGTCGTGGTCCTGGTAGATGTCGGGCAGGATCATGGAGCGCACCTTAAGGCTGCCACGGTCGAGCGCGCCCTTGTCGGCGAGAAGCTGCAGCACGTAGGACCCGAATCCGCCGATGGAGCCTTCCTCGACGGTCACGAGAACCTCATGATCGCGGGCAAGCCGCAGGATCAAGTCCTCATCGAGCGGCTTGGCGAAGCGGGCATCCGCCACGGTGGTGGACAGGCCGCGGGCTTCCAGCTCCTCCGCTGCCGTCAGGGCTTCGGAGAGGCGGGTGCCGAGCGACAGGATCGCGATGCGGCTGCCCTGCTTGACGATCCGGCCCTTGCCGATGGCAAGCGGGATGCCCTTTTCGGGCATGTCGACGCCCACGCCCTCGCCGCGTGGGTAGCGGAAGGCGATAGGGCCTGAATCGTAGGCTGCCGCGGTCGCCACCATATGGACCAGCTCCGCTTCGTCGGCGGCGGCCATGACCACCATGTTCGGCAGGCAGCCAAGATAGGCGACGTCGAAGGAACCGGCATGGGTCGGGCCATCGGCGCCGACGAGGCCGGCGCGGTCGAGGGCGAAGCGCACGGGCAGGTTCTGGATCGCCACGTCGTGCACCACCTGGTCGTAGGCGCGTTGCAGGAAGGTGGAATAGATGGCGCAGAACGGCTTGTAGCCTTCCGTCGCCATGCCGGCGGCGAAGGTCACCGCGTGCTGCTCGGCGATGCCCACGTCGAAGGTACGGGTGGGGAATTCCTTGCCGAAGAGGTCGATGCCCGTTCCCGATGGCATGGCGGCCGTGACGGCGACGATCTTGTCGTCCTGGCGTGCTTCCTTGATCAGGCTCTCACCGAACACCTTGGTGTAGGAGGGGGCGTTGGCTTTGGCCTTCGTCTGAGCGCCCGTGACCACGTCGAAGGTGACGACGCCGTGGTACTTGTCGGCTGCCGCCTCCGCGGGCGCGTAGCCCTTGCCCTTCTTGGTCACCACGTGGACGAGGACCGGACCGGTCTCGGTGTCGCGGACGTTCTTCAGGATCGGCAGCAGGTGGTCGAGATTGTGCCCGTCGATGGGACCGACGTAGTAGAAGCCGAGCTCCTCGAACATCGTGCCGCCGGTCCAGAAGCCGCGGGCGAATTCCTCGGCGCGCTGGGCCTTCTCGTAGATGAATTTCGGCAGCTTCTTCGCCAGCTGCTTGGCCGTCTCGCGGATGCCGCGATAGGTGCCGCCGGAGACGAGGCGGGCGAGATAGGACGACATGGCGCCGGTCGGCGGCGCGATCGACATGTCGTTGTCGTTGAGGATGACGATGAGGCGCGAATGCATGGCGCCCGCATTGTTCATGGCCTCGTAGGCCATGCCGGCCGACATGGCCCCGTCGCCGATCACGGCGATCACGTTGTTGCGCTTGCCGTCGAGATCCCGCGCCACGGCCATGCCGAGGCCGGCCGAGATCGACGTGGAGGAATGGGCCGCGCCGAAGGGGTCGTATTCGCTCTCCTGGCGCTTGGTGAAGCCCGACAGCCCGTCGGCCTGGCGCAGGGTCCGGATTCGATCCCGGCGGCCGGTGAGGATCTTGTGCGGATAGGCCTGGTGGCCCACGTCCCAGATCAGCCGGTCGCGAGGGGTATCGAACACATAGTGCAGCGCCACCGTCAGCTCGACCACGCCCAGGCCCGCGCCGAGATGTCCGCCGGTGACGGACACGGCGCTGATCGTCTCGGTCCGCACCTCGTCCGCCACCTGCCGGAGCTGGTTTTCGGGCAATTGACGCAGATCGTCCGGGGACTTGATGGTGTCGAGGAGAGGTGTGGACAACGTTATACTCGCCAAGCTTCAGCCGGAGGCCATCTCAAGGAGATAAGGTCGCGCAGGGCCGGGGTCAAACGCGACACTCGGGCATTCCCCGCAAAGCCTGACTACTCCGCGACATCCAGCGGAGTCGTGCCGGAGGCCGCGCCGTCGGGACCGATGGTGATTTTTTCGATGCGGGCCTCGGCTTTCTTGAGGAGCTGCTCGCAATGCTTCTTCAGGGCCTCGCCGCGCTCATAGATCGCGATCGAGTCCTCCAGAGGCACATCGCCGCGCTCGAGGCGGCGAACGATATCCTCCAGCTCGGCCAGGGCCTTTTCGAAGGGGAGGGTCTTGAGGGAAGCGGTGTCGGTCATGCGGTTATCCGTCAAATGTCTGTTCTTGCGCAATCTCACGATGGAATTGCGGCATCGCTTGGTCGGCGTGCGAGGAGTCTCTGATAGACGAGACCGATGCCGATGAGAACAAGCCCGAGCCCGATAAATGACAGAGCCCGCATGACGCCCTCCAGATTGGCGAGGTCGACGATGAAGACCTTCGCGACGGCCAGCACGAGATAGATCGCCGAGACGAGGCGGGCGGGGCGGTTGTTGAAGGCGAGCCCGAGGCCGAGCAGGAGGATGCCGATGAGGAGCAGGGCCAGGGAATAGCTCCATTGCTCGCCTTGGGTGAATCCCTGCCAGAGCGCCAGCTGAGGACCCGCGGCGATCCGCCTGATCGCCAGCCCGATATAGGCCGAGAACAGGAGCAGGCTTAAAGTCGCCGAGGACAGGCTGTAGAGGCGTGGCCGGGCGCGCCGCTCCAGAAGGGCCAGTGCGGCGGCCAGGACGGAGGGCAGCAGATAAGCCGGGATCAAGGCATTGAAGAGCGGCCCGCCCGGTATCTCGACTTCCGTCAGAAGGGGGTTGGCCACGAGAAGGAGCCCGCCTGCGCAGAGGACGAGGGACAGGATCTTGAAGATCAGCGAGCCCCAGCGATAGACCGGGTCGGATTGCCGGATATCCAGGCGCGTGAGGACGATCGCGAAGACGAGGCTTTCTGTCGCAACCAGCCCGATCTCCAGAAGATCGGTGGTCGCCGCCAGCGGATCCCCGGCGCGGAGCGCGTGGCGGGTTTCGAAGAAGACCAGGAAGGCCGCGAACGCGATTCCGAGGCTCTCCGCCAGCCGCACGGTCCAGTCGCGGCCGGTTCGCTGGAGCAGGCGGGCGGCGGCGAGGAAGGCCAGGGCCGGAACGCCGTAGCCCCAGAGGAGCCAGTTGACCAGGATCGGACCAGGATCGCCGCCCACGATGGTCGGGTCCCAGATCAGCCGCCCTAGGATGATCACACCGATGGCGCCGACTGCGTAGCGCAGAGCCGGAATGGCGATCCTGTCCGCCACCCAGGCCGTGCCCAGGGCCGTCAGGGCGAAGGCGACGGTGAGCATGCCCTTGTCGAGGGCGAAGGTCAGGCCCAGCGCCAGGGCGGCGAGGGCCGCCGAGGCGGTCGCGCCGAGCGTCAGGCGGATCGGGACCGCTGGCCCGGAGGCGTGGCGGCTCAGCCAGCTGGCGGTCGCGATGAAGGCCAGGGCGAGCCCGCCCGCCACCAGGGCGAAAGGCAGGCTCCGCTCGAATTCCGCAACCCGCCAATAGGCGGCGATGAGCGCGAGGAGCGGGCCGATTGCGGCCGTTCCCGCGTACCAGGCCGCCAGGGACACGTTCAGATGGGGCGACCGCACCGCCCTGAGCAGGCAGGCGCCCGCGATGGCGGCTGGAGCCAGAAGGGCGAGCGCGAGATAGGTCTCGATGGCATGGGGCCGCACGGCGAAGGCATCGCCGCTTTGATAGAAGAGGTTTTCGGGCGTGCCGCCGATCTCGGCCGCGATGGGCCAGACGAGAAGGACGCCGGCGACGGTCAGGGCCGCCCAGGCGGAAGCCGGAGCGGCCGGCGGGAAGCGGATTCCCGTCGCGAGGAGGACGAGCACGGTAGCGGCGACGAAGACCGGGCGGCCGTCCCCGGCAATGACCGAGCTGGAGATGGCGATGCCGGCAAGCGCAAAGGCAAGGAGAATGCCGCTGGCGGGCCAATCGATGCGGGCCTGCGCATCCGGAACGTCCCGGTAGGGGACGACCACCAGGAAGACGACGGCAAGGCCGGTCTGAACCACGAGATGCACCATGGCCGGCAAGGCATCGGCGTCGTCCATGATGAAGATGAGGAACGTCCAGGCCAGCACCCCGATGGGCGCGGCGAGCGCAAGCCAGCGCCAGAGGCGCAAACGCGCGACGCCATAGGCGGGCAGCACGACGAAGGCGAGATAGATCACGAGAGCCCAGGGCTGAGGCTTGTCCGAGGATACGAGAAGGGGACTGCCGATCGCGCCGAGCAGCCCGAGGGCCGCGAGAATGGGGCCGTGCAGCGTCGCCGCGATCATGGTCAGGACGGCGACGAGGCCCAGAAGCACGAAGGTCGCGCCGGGGCCGATCAGGCCGTAAAGGGCAAAGGCCGTGCAGGTGCCCGCCGCCGTGAGAATGGCCGGCACGTTCGCGCCCGGAATGCCCGGCAGGCTGACACGGTGCTCGCGGCGGCGCAGCCATTCGCCCGCGCCGATCAGAATAAGCGCGAAAAGCCCGCCCAGGGCGATGCGGGTCCCGGGGCTGAGCAGATTCTGCTCGATGGAATAGCGCACGAGAAAGATCCCGCCGAGCGCCAGCGCGACCCCGCCGACCCAGACGGCCCAACGGGAGCCGAGTTTCTCCTCGAAGTCCCGCGTCTTTGCGGCCGGCTGCGCCGCCGCGACCGGGATGGCAGGGACAGGCGCCGTCGCCCGACCGGGCTCGGGAGGCGCTGCAGGCTCCGGCGCCGGTTCAGCGGGCTGCTCGGTGGCCGCATCCGGGAGGGGGGCACGGTCCGCCGATGGCGCCGGCTCGCCGCCGGGAGCCCTGATCGCGCGCAACTCGCCTTCGAGGACCGCAACGCGCCGATGCAGGATGTCGAGCTTGCCGCGCGCCGACAGGCCGAGAACCAGACCCGCAATGGCGCAGACCGGGATGCTGATGACCAGCAAGGCGAGCAGGATCATGTCCAAGTGAGAGCCCCGGATGATGGGTCGGCCGTCGCCGTTCCCAAGGGAATCGGCTAGCAGCCGTTAAGCTGTAACATGAAGGGCGTGCCCTCCATAGCCTCGGCTCCCCGGCCGATGGCACGGATCGCGTCCACCATGCGACCGCGCCTGTTCAGGATGTCGTCCGCGAGGGCGATGAAGCGGGCGTTCGGGGTCGCGCTGGGAGAGGCTTGCCGCAGGGCCCAGGCAATTGTCGCTTCGTCATGGTCCGGCGCCAGGGCGCAGGCGGCAATGTAGGCGGCGGCGGTGGACCGGCTGATTCCGGCCCAGCAATGGAGGACGAGAGGGCTTTCCCGGCCCCAGGCTCGCACGAAGGCGAGAAGTTGCTCGACATGCTCCGTGGCCGGCAGGACATAGCCTTCCAGAGGCTCCACGATATCGCTGACGCCGACGAAGAGGTGGCGCTCGGCCGCGATCGTCGCGGGGCGCTGAACCTCGGCGCCAGCTCCCATGAGGCTCACCACATGGCTCGCGCGTGTCTCGGCCACGGTCTCGTGCAGGCGGGAGAGGGGACAGACATGCAGGGTCGGCATGGGTTGGATCTCATTACGGCCGGATCGTCTTACACGATTCGGTTCGACAACATGCCCTTGCCAAGTCACTCCAACCTCATCCTGAGGAGGATTGCACCGGCAATCCGTCTCGAGGGAGATTCCAGCACGCACTGAAGCCTCCTTCGAGACGCCGCTGCGCGGCTCCTCAGGATGAGGTCAGTGTTTTAAATTTTCAGCGTGCGAGCGCCGCCGTCACCTTCTCCCGGTAGCGGTCCTCGGCTTCCGCCACGGGCCAGGGTTCGAGAAGGGTGAGGACCGTCCGGGGCAGGGGCTCGGGCCGTCCGAAGAACTTGATCGCCTCCTCGCGGCCGAAGCCGGCGAGATGGGTCGCCTCCAGAAAGGCCGCCTGACGGTCCGCCTGCTTGATGAAGCGCTTGAGCGCTGCGGCTGGCTGGGCTGGCAGGCCGAAATGCAAATGGATGGCCCCGAGCAGGCCCGATTCGATGGACTTGTAGGCATCGCCGATCACGGCCTTGAAGGGCGAGATGATGTCGCCGATCACGTATTCCGGCGCATCGTGCAGCAGCACTGCGAGACGCCAGTCCGGCGACATGTCCGGATCGATGTGGCTCGCGATCGCCTCCACGAGCAGGCTGTGCTGCGCCACGGAGAAGATGTGCCCGCCCACCGTCTGGCCATTCCAGCGGGCGACGCGGGCCAACCCGTGAGCGATGTCGTCGAGTTCGACGTCGAGCGGCGAGGGATCGAGCAGATTGAGGCGGCGGCCGGAGAGCATCCGCTGCCAGACGCGGGGTTCCTTTGGCATCAGCGATTCTCGGCGAGTGCCCTGCATTCCGCGTGGCGGTAGCAGCCGGTGAGGTGGTCGTTCGTCATGCCGACCGCCTGCATGAAGGCATAGACGATGGTGGGGCCGACGAAGTTGAAGCCCTCGGCCTTCAGCGCCTTCGAGATCCTGCGGGAAACCTCCGTTTCCGTCGGCACGTCCTTGCGGGTCTTCGCATCGGTCTGGACCGGCCGTCCGTCGACGAAGTCCCACAGGAACCGCGAGAAGCCGCCGCGCTCCTGAATCACGAGCCAGGCGCGGGCACCGGCGATCGTCGCCTCGATCTTGGCGCGATTGCGCACGATGCCGGTGTCGAGCATCAGCGCCTCGACCTGCGCCTGATCGAAACGGGCGATCACCGCGGGTTCGAACCCGGCGAAGGCGCGGCGGAAGTTCTCGCGCTTGCGCAGGATCGTGATCCAGGAGAGGCCCGCCTGAAAGCCGTCGAGAATGAGCTTTTCGAACAGGGCGCGGTCGTCGAATTCCGGCACGCCCCATTCCTTGTCGTGATAGTCGACATAAAAGGGGTCGATGCCGGGCCACCAGCAGCGGGTCTTGTGGTCGGGATGAAGGATCAATCCGTCGGTCATGGGATGTGTGTAGCGGGCCTGCAGGGAAACCGGAAGATACAGGCCCGACTGTCCGGCGCATAAATTCTTCCCTTCATCGTGGCGTCCGACCGGGCACTCAAATCCTTCGTCATCACCGGCCTTGTGCCGGTGATCCCGATTGGGTGAGGCGTCCTGCTTCACGGGATCGGGATGGCCGGGACAAGCCCGGCCATGACGTGCAGAGGCTATCCACGAAAATCTGGTGAGTTCCTTCTTCCTCCTGCCGGCCAGACTTTAAGCACTGGTCAAGAGGATGACAGCGGCTTCCGGTAATAGACGACCCGCTCGGTTTCCTTGAAGCCCAGGGCCTTGTGCATGCCCTGCGAAGCGGTGTTCTCGAGGAGGACGTCGGACGCGAATTCGCTGCAGCCGAGGCGTCTCGCCCAAGTCTCGACAGCCCGGCACAGCAGGCGCGCGAGCCCCCGGTTGCGGTGCTCCGGCTCCACATAGATCCCTTCGAGGAACGCCACCGGGGACGTGCTGCAGCCGTTCACGTAGTCATGGCGCAAGGCGGCTTCTGCGAAACCGGCTGCCGTGCCGTCGGGCAGGCGGACCAGGAAGGCGGCGGCCTTCTTCTGCTCCCAGAGCATGGCCTGCGCTTCGGAGCGATGCTCCTGCACCGGAGCCTCCGGCCAGAGGGCGTGGCGCAGGGCGGCCCATTCCTCCAGCGACTGGAGGGTGCAGGGCTCGATCCTGGGGCAATTCCCATCATTCA
Source organism: Microvirga tunisiensis (assembly GCF_009296175.1). Taxonomy (GTDB): domain Bacteria; phylum Pseudomonadota; class Alphaproteobacteria; order Rhizobiales; family Beijerinckiaceae; genus Microvirga; species Microvirga tunisiensis. The sequence continues at coordinate 10,918 of NZ_VOSK01000138.1, forward strand.
CGGGGCAGGGCTCCGCGCGCATCGACCAGTTCCGCCATCTGGTGCGAAGCGTCGTCCTGGGAGAGACGCAGGCCTGCCGACACGCCGAGCCGGTCGGCCTCGGGGCGGTTCTGGCTCACCTTCCACTTGCCTTCGATCCGTGTGATCTCGATCTCGATGCCCACGATGCCCTTGAGCTGCGCGGCAACGAAGGGCGCGGGCGCATCGCTCACATTCCAGGGCTCCGGTCGCGGACCTTCCTGCATCTCCGTCATGGCGGTGATCTGCTGCCGCAGCCAGTCCGGATCGTCCCTGATCGTCAGGCGGCCGCGGGCCTGGACGATGGCGTAGTTCCAGGTCGGTACGACCTTGCCATGCTCGCGCTTCGCCGCGTACCAGGACGGCGTGATGTAGGTCTCAGGCCCCTGGAAGACCACGAGAGCTTCCTGCGCGGGGTCGAAATTCCGCCATTGGGGATTGGCACGGGAGAGATGGGCCTTGAGGGTTCCCAAGGACGAGGCGGAGGCCTCCAGCACGAAGGGGATGGGATTGGCCTCGAGACCGTCACTGCCGAACGTCACCAGCAGCCCGAGCGGATGGGCCTTGATGAGGGCATGTTGAACCGCGAGGTCGTCCTCGCGAAAGTGCGGCGGCTGGTACATGGCATTCCCGGCGTAACAGGACGGGAATGCTAGCGATTCACGAAGGCCCGGACCAATCAAAAATCCCGATGCTCTGCATCACGTGAGGCGATGGCTTGTCAGGCTCCGGTTCGGAGACCCCGCAGCTTCTCGGCCAGTTCCGTCCAGCGATAGGGCTTGCTGATGAAAGAGACCCCTGCGCCCAGGCCCTCGGAGGGGAGAGCCGACATGGGGTAGCCCGAGGCGAGCAGGATCTTGAGATCGGGCCGCATCTCGCGGGCTTTCCGGGACAACTCCACTCCGTTCATGCCGTTGGGCATGATCACGTCGCTGAACAGGACATCGATGGAAAGATTACCATCGAGGACCTTGATCGCCTCGTTGGCATCGGTCGCCGTCACGACGTCATAGCCGAGGCTGTCGAAGATGTCGCTCGCGACCTCCAGAACGGCAGGTTCGTCCTCAACGATCAGTACGGTCCCGGCGCTGTCCCGGGCGGGACGCTCCGTCTCGTCTTCCTCCTCGGACGTCTCGATTCCGGTCTCCTGGGCCGGCAGCAGCATGGTGACCCTGGTCCCCTGACCAGGGGTGCTGTCGACCTTGATATGCCCGCCTGACTGGGTCACGAAACCGTAGACCTGGCTCAAGCCCAAACCCGTGCCCTTGCCGATCTCCTTGGTGGTGAAGAAGGGCTCGAAGACCCGGTTGACGATTTCCGGCGTCATGCCGGTGCCCGTATCCTGCACCGCGATCGAGGCATACTGGCCTGGCGGCAGATCGGATGAGGTGGAATCCATTTCGCTCAAGGTGACGTTTCCCGTCATGATCTTGAGGGAGCCGCCATTCGGCATCGCGTCGCGCGCATTGACGATCAGATTGAGCAGGGCCGATTCGAATTGCGGCGCGTCGACCGAAACCCACCGGATCCGCGGCGCAAGCGAAAGCTGCAGCCTGATCATCTCGCCGCAGGCCCGGCGCAGAACCGATTCGAAGCCTTCAATGAGCGTGTTCGGATTATGCGTATCGGGCTGCAGGGGCTGGCGGCGCGAGAAGGCGAGGAGCTGCTGCGTCAGCTTCGCGCCACGCTCGGCCGCGCGTTGCGCGCTTTCGATCAGCTTGACGTCTCGGGGTTCGCGCGCATTGCGCGTCAACAGGTCCAAGTTGTTGACGATGATCGTCAGGAGATTGTTGAAATCGTGCGCGACGCCGCCCGTAAGCTGTCCGACCGCTTCCATCTTCTGCGCCTGAAAGAGCGCGGCCTGCGCGTGTTCGAGCGCCTCCTGCGCATGCCGGCGTTCGGTGATGTCGCGTGTGATCTTGGCAAAGCCGATCAACTCGCCCCGATCGTTGCGGATCGGATCGATGACGACGCTCGCCCAGAACTGTGTGCCGTCCTTGCGCAGGCGCCAGCCCTCGGCCTCGAACTTTCCCTCGCGCGCTGCCGTTTCCAGCGCTCGCCGTGGCAGTTCCGTCGCAAGATCCTCATCGGTGTAGAACTGCGAGAAGTGGCACCCGAGGATCTCGCTCTCGGTGTAGCCCTTGATGCGCTGCGCCCCGGCATTCCAGTTCGTCACATGGCCTTGCGGATCGAGCATGTAGATGGCGTAGTCCGTCACGCCCTGCACCAGCAGGCGAAAGCGCTCTTCGCTCTCTCTGAGGGCCTCCTGGGTCTTCTTTCTCTCGGTGAGGTCCCGGGTGATCTTGGCATAGCCAAGCAAGTTGCCCCGAGCGTCGCGAATGGGGTCGATGACGACATGCGCCCAGAAGTGCGTGCCGTCCTTACGGACGCGCCAGCCCTCGGCCTCGAACTTGCCTTCGCGCGCCGCCGTTTCCAGCGCTCGCCGTGGCAGTTCCGTCGCAAGATCCTCATCGGTGTAGAACTGCGAGAAGTGGCGTCCGAGGATCTCGCTCTCGGTGTAGCCCTTGAAACGCTGAGCTCCTGCATTCCAGCTGACCACGACGCCGGTCGGGTCGAGCATGTAGATGGCATAATCGGTGACCGCATCGACGAGGAGCTGGAAGCGTCCATCCTGCGATGATGTCGTTTCCCTAGGCACTACATTCATCCAAAAATTCCCCAGCCGGACCGTCTGTGCGTTTCTTCGGCATATAATCCGGCCCAGTGGATTATAACACCGACCGGGTTTCCAAGGTTCCTCAAGCCCGGTTAGAACTTAAGACGGGAGCTCCGCTTCTCCGGGAAACGGAAAACCGATCCAGGAGGGCTTCTCGAGCCTCACCGGAATGCCTCCGGCCCGGATCACCTCGCCGGCCCTGAGCGCGTCGGCCGCCCGGTCGAGGCGGATCATCAGGAGCCCTCTGCCTTGGGCGCCGGTCCCGGTCGTGCCCAGGGCCTTTTCCCCAGCCGTCACCTCGACGCCGACATCCGCCGCGAACCCGCCTTCGTAGAGGGCGGGCACGATCCGCGTCCGGGCGGTGCCCCGGTGCTGCATGCGCGAGACGACCTCCTGGCCGACATAGCAGCCCTTGTCGAAATCGACCCCCTTGAGCTGGTCCATCAGGGCCTCGTGCGGGAAGGCATCGCCGAACAGGAAATCGCGGCCGCCCTCCGGTACGCCAAGCGCGATTCGATGGGCGTGGTAGGCCTCGGCCGGATCCTTGCCGAACTCCGCTGCGTCCTGGGCCGCCACGAGGGCGCGCCACCCGAGAGCCGGCAGGCGCGGGTCCTCGACCACGAGACCCGCCTCGTCGTCCGGTCTCGCCGCGTCCCAGCCTGCCACGATGGCGAGGGACTCGGACAGGTCCTCGACCGCCACCTTCGCCCGCAGCTTGTAGAAGCCGAGCCGCTTTGCGAGATCGGGGGCAAAGACCTTGAGAACGTCGAGATAATAGGCCCCGCCGATCTCCTGCGGAGCCTGGAAGACGATGAAGTCGAACAGGATCTTGCCCTGCGGCGTCAGCAGGGCGCCGAGGCGCGCGGTGTGCGCGGACACACGGTCCAGGTCGCAGGTGATGAGGTTGTCGAGAAAACTCTTGGCGTCCTCGCCCGAAACCCTTACCACGCCCCGGTCGGCCAGATGGACTGACGGCATGTGCCCGCTCCCCTTTCCTGATACAAGCGTGACATATGCCCGATCCGCGGCGGCCTCAAGGGATAGGATTGCCATGCCCCAGACCTTCGACCTGATCCTCAAAGGCGGCATCGTCGTGAATCACGACGGACGCGTGGAGCGCGACATCGGCGTGCGTGGCGGCCGGATCGCCGCCATCGGCGATCTGTCCCAGGCCTCCGCCGCACGGGAGATCGAGTGCCGGGGCCTGCACATCCTGCCGGGCGTCATCGACACCCAGGTGCATTTCCGCGAGCCCGGCCTCGACCACAAGGAGGATCTCGAAACGGGCTCCCGCGCGGCCGTCATGGGCGGCGTCACGGCCGTGTTCGAGATGCCCAACACCGATCCGCAGACCACGACGCCCGAGGCGCTCGCCGACAAGGTGCGGCGCGGCCATCACCGCATGCATTGCGACTTCGCCTTCTGGGTCGGCGGCACGCATGAGAATGCGAACGACGTGCCGGAACTGGAGCGCCTGCCGGGCGCCGCCGGCATCAAGGTGTTCATGGGCTCGTCCACCGGCTCGCTCCTCGTGGAGGACGACGAGGGCATCGCCAACATCCTGCGCCGCACCCGCCGCCGCGCCGCGTTCCATTCCGAGGACGAGGCGATGCTGCGCGAGCGCAGAAATCTGCGCGTCGAGGGCGATCCGCGCTCGCATCCGGTCTGGCGCTCGGCGGAAGTGGCGCTCGCGTGCACGCAGCGCCTCGTGCGCATCGCCCGGGAGACGGGCGCGCGCATCCATGTGCTGCACATCACGACCGCCGAGGAGATGGCGCTTCTCAAGGATCACAAGGATCTCGTGACGGTGGAGGTCACGCCGCATCATCTGACGCTGGTGGGTCCGGAGGATTACGAGCGCCTCGGCACCTACATCCAGATGAACCCGCCCGTGCGCGACGAACTGCATCGCGCCGCTCTCTGGCAGGGTCTCGACGAGGGCATCGCCGACGTTCTCGGTTCCGACCACGCGCCGCATACGCGCGAGGAGAAGGACAAGACCTATCCCAATACGCCGTCCGGCATGACCGGCGTGCAGACCCTCGTGCCCGTGATGCTCGATCACGTGAATGCAAGCCGGCTCACGCTGGAGCGCTTCGTCGATCTCACGAGCGCCGGCCCCAAGCGCCTCTTCGGCATCGCGAACAAAGGCCGCATCGCCGTGGGCTACGATGCCGATTTCACGGTGGTCGATCTGAAGCGCACCGAGACGATCACCAACGACTGGATCGCCTCGAAATCTCAGTGGACGCCGTACGACGGCAAGAAGGTCACCGGCTGGCCCATCGGCACGATCGTGCGCGGCAACGTGGTGATATGGGACGGTTCGCTGGAGGCTTCGTCACAGGGTGAGGTGGTGCGGTTCGAGGAGACGGCGGGCAGGTAAGAGCTAGCCTCTGCTCCTAAGGGGCAACTCGCGCCATCACAGCCTCATCCTGAGGAGGGCCATAGGTCCGTCTCGAAGGACGAGGCGTCTCCAGTGCACTCTGAACCATCCTTCGAGACGCGGACTGCATCCGCTCCTCAGGACGAGGTTGCGTTCATATTAATTCTGCGTCTCAAACTCGTCGGATGTACTCGCGGACTTATGACGCAAGCGATAGCTTTTCGACAATCCCTGCTGCAAGAAGCGGCAGGGAAAGTGAGACACTTTCATCGCTCATCGGAGCACCCACCGAGACGGCTATCGACGCTCTTCAAGATGAGGTGGCCTTTCGCGAATGCCTCAATGCTTCAGCGACATCGCCATCGAAAACGCACCCGTGCGGATCTTGTCCGGCAGGGTGGCCGCATATTCCGCAACGGCATCCTCGCCATAGGTGGCGACGAGTTCGGTGAAGGCCGCGAAGAGGGCGGCCTGGGCCATGCAATCGCCGTCGAGCCCGTCGAGCTCGGCCTCGGCGAAGGCCTCGGTCACATAGCTCAGGGCCGCCTGCTTGAGGGCGCTGAGTTCGGGCAGCTCGTCGAGAGGGACGTCGTTTTCGTTCATGATCCAGGCCCCTTTGAGGGGCGGCGCGAGTTCGGTTGAATCATTCTTAGACATCGCGCCGCCCCGCCGCCAGCATCACCTTGCAAGGAGGTTAACGCGAGAGGGGCTGGTTCGATAAATGTGGATAAGAGGCATTTGTGCAACACCAGCGGCTACAGGTCGACGAAGGGCGGCCCGTCAGGTCGCGTCAATGTCCGCTGAAGACGAGGGTCTGGATCGGCAGCACCAGCGCCTGGATCCGCAGGATCATCGCGTGCACGAGCCCGACCGCATCCACCGCATGGAGAACCAGCCCCTTTGTGGCGCCGACCTGGCCTGAAGCGATCAGGTCGTGGTTGCTGGTATAGGCGTTGGCGATGCAGGAGCTGCCGGGCGTCACGCCCTCGAGCCCGCCCTCATAGAGCGGCTCGAGAAACACGAGAATGGTCCCCGGCCGCGTCACCTGCTGCGCATCGATCAGCTGCTCCCCGCTGCGGATCTGGCCGGCGGCGATAAAGTCCTGCACGCCCGTCACGACCATCGGGATCACCGTCCAGGGCTTCGAGGCACAGGTGGCCTCGGCCACCATGCCGACCTTCATCACCTGGGCCTCGA
>NZ_VOSK01000139.1 GCF_009296175.1 Microvirga tunisiensis
CGAGAGCTGGCGCTTCAAGAACAGGGCCTGAGCCGTCAAATCTCATAACCATCGCTCCGGATCCGTCATCACGTGCGGGGTCAAAGTTCAACGCCGATCCGGGGTCATTCTTCAAAGCTGATTGACAATCTGGAAGCGTGGGCTGGGTGAGCTAGGTCCAGCGGCGTGCGTGGCCGCGGCTGATCATGGATTTCCCAATGTCGAAGCGACGGTCACCTGCGACTATTGCGATCCGAGCCAGTGTCCTGCCGTAGCGGTCGCGTCTTCCCCAGCCGACAATCTCAATCGTTTCAGCGAGCCAGATCATGTCGCGAAGGGCATCCTTGGCGGCTTCGCCCTTTCGTCCTTCCCAGAGACTTTTGATGCCCCGAGTTTCCGGCGCGTCGATGTTCGAGATCCGGATCCGCTCGTCGGGGCGACCCCGCCGGCGGAGACCAATAGTGTCTCCGTCAATGACATAGACGTCGCGAGCAGAGACGCCACGAGTTCTGATCCAGTTTAAATGCTTCACGACGAAACGGATCATCATCAGGCCGATGACGATCTGAAGTGCAGTGATCATGATCCTGTCCAGGAGTTTGGTAGCGAGTATTCGCCAAGTTCGTGAATCAGAGGGCGAATTCGTACTGGCCCTCTGCGATCCGGGATAAGCCGATCTTCGCGACCGTCTGGCGGATCTTCGCCTGCCAGTGCTGATTAGCTTTCGCCTTGGGATGGTCGCAGAGTGCGTCGTAAAGATCGCGCAGTGATGCGCGGCCGCCGAGCGATCTGAGGGTATCGGCCACAACTTCGCGCCAGGTTTGCCCAGGTGGGTCGATTGTCATAGCCAGATGGATTAGGACCGGTCGCTTTAAGCCGACAATGGCCCCTTCAATGCCGCTGTCGAGAAGACGCTCGGTGTCTTCTGTTCCGTATGCGATTAACACGGACGGAGCGCCACCGTCATATCTGGCAGGCCGTCCGTCGGGATAACAGAATGTCAGACGACCTTTGAGGAACAGGATCGCGTGGGCCTCTCCAAACACGGAACTGTGGAAACATTCCGTGTCGGTGCGAGCAAAGATAAGGGCGGTGCCACGGCCGTGCTGAGCCATCCTTCGAAGCCACCCCGCCATCGCCCGACCATAAGGCGGATTGAGCCATACCCGTCCGAACCAAGGCAGCAGCAGGCCGTTCTGGTGAGGCCAGGTGTAGTGCTCTCGAGCTGTCGTCCATGGGCGCGGCAGAGGCGCTGCGCAGGGGTCGAGGTCGAAATCTCCGCCGAGGCGGTTGAGCAGATCGGGTGGGGTTAACCAGACATCGGTCCCTGAGTTCGCGGATTGATGCCCCCCAATGCCGAGCCGTCTGTGAGTATTGACTGTCATGGAAGCAGTCAGGCGGCGGACGCGACGCTGTCAGAGAGAGACAGCTTGTACTCAATTATTTTCGAGAACGAACCATCTTGAGCTGTGTCGACAATGACGCGGTCGCCTTCAAAGCGGTAAGTGCTGGCTTTCTTGAAGTAGAGCCAGACATTATTACTAAAACAGACGGCGTTCGTCTGGATCTTTTTGACGGTTCTAGGAGCAAACAGGTCCGGTCTGGTCTCGGCGGTGATCCCGCGAGCCGCGACTACATCGTTGCAAAGGACCTCCAAAGTAGCCGAAGGCAGGGCCAGGAAGCGCTTGAAGTCGGCTAGGGATGTGATGTTGACCATGGGGTCACCTCTGATTGGAGAACTCAGCAAAAACGCCCGGGCATCGGCCGGGCGGAGTTGCTTCTCAGTAGGGTTTTGGTAATGCCAAGACCCGTAGTGTCAGAAGACGCATATTGGTTGACGTAGTCGCCCCGTTCTTTTAGGCGGGTCCAGAAATCTTTCATTTTCAGCAGAGCATATGAAGCGGACACCAAAGCCATTCGCCGTTGAGGTGAAGCGGTCCCGCGTTCCGGGACGCGATAGCAATCCTTCCAAGCGCCTGTTCGGCGCAATGCAGGCGGAAGTCGATAAATTACTCCATCCGGAGAAACCTGAGACACCGGTGGAGGTCAGTGAGCCAACGAAACCCGTACAGAGGGTTCTTCCGAGTCTGGCGGAGGCTGCCAGGATGCCGGAACAGCCCGTTAAGAGGGTGCGGCAAAAGCGCTCCAGGCCTGTCGAAGCTGAACCTGCCCCAGCCGTGACGATAGACGATGCGTCGATTGACGAAGTGCTAGAGGTCGTAGAGAGCGAGATTGCTGTAGATGAACTGGCTGATCCGAGTGATCTGCCGGAGTTCGAACCTGAAGCCTTAAAAGCCACGATCGATCCTGCCTCCGGTTTGTTGGTGCCACCGACACGGTCTTCAAAGGCTAGGAGGGATCTTGAGGCGATCGCCAGCCTCCCAAGAGGTGAGCGATGGAAGCGACGCCTCAATCCGGCAATTTGGTAACGATCAGGCGGCTAGCAGGATAGAAGGCTCTCCAGCTTCGGCCTCTTCGTCATAGGCCCATGCAAGCACGTTGCCGTCGTGAACCTGCTCCCAATCGATCTCCCCGCTCTCGAGTAACTCGCGCATTTGTTCGCGGGCCTGCTGGAGCCGGGCTTCCATGGGATCGTCGGGACGAGGCGGACAGAGATTTAGCAGTGGCGAAGGGTGGCGAGTGGTTTTTACTGGTTGCTCAATAGCTGCGACCTGGCGCTGGTACCAGTCGGCCATGATCTCGGCGAGAAACTTGTTGGTCTTGCTGAAACCCGCCTCGCGCGCGAGCACTCGGGCCCGGGTCCCATAGGCCTGAGAGTCAACGGTGGAAATCCTCGGGTGGCCTCGGAGTTCAGCTGCGCCGATGCCCTTCAATCCGAAGAGGTGCAGTTTGACACTCGATCCCTGAAGATGCCGATCGAGCTCTTCGACTACTTGGAGAATTCCCGTACTTCCATTGAGGTGGCGCCGGCACATGCTCCCGACGCCGATGACCTCGAAGCTCGAGAGATCAGGCATCCGATCCAGACACCGGGCATAATCCTCCGGCATCCAGCCTTGGATTACGGGCATCAGACGATGAAGGATCCCCCGATCCCGGGCGCCGATCATGCAGGCGCGGTTCAGGGCGACCGTTGCGGAAATCCGGTCCAGAACGGTCTCACGGTTTCCCGCGATTTCAGGCTCGACGCAATAATCCATGCTGGCGACCCATCGCCACGGGTAGGCGGCACACAAATCGAGATACTCGTCGACCGACCACGCGTACCCGCGATACTGCCGGGCGGCCACAAAGCCTCCGCAGTCCAGGTACGCCTCCATACCGTCGAGCAATCCTAGGCGTTTGGTATTGAAGCCGTTCCAGACAGGAATGCCCAGAGCATCCTTTTTCCAGTTCGACAGTGCGTTGGCGCTGAAAAGCACGGGAGCCTTGAGAGCTCGTGCCGTATCGAGCAGAGGTCCCCGCATTACGTAGGGGAGGCCCAGGATGAACTTGATCATGCGACCTCATCTGACGGCCCTCGGCCTGAAGGCGGCCGATGCGGTCAGTGTCAGGGTGTTTCATTTGTGGGGTTTGGCGCCAACCAGGACGCTCGTCCTTTAGGGTGGTCAGAGATTTACCTGACCGATGCGGCCTTCCGCGTGCGCTCTTCCTCCGGTGCTGAAAGGCGAGCGATCTCTACCGCGCTTACGTTTTGGGCTACGGTGCTAGGCAGGTAGCCAGTCTCATTCAGCCAGTAGTTGAGGACGGCAAACCTGGCATCGTTGAAAGGGGTGAGCCGGGCGACTGGGTCAGGATCGTAAACGTCGAGGATGGTCCATTTGACGGCATGGAGGCCAGATTTATCTCGGATCCGCAGCTGACCATGGCTGATGCCGTGACCATATGAAATCCCGGCTGGTTCAAGGTTGGTGGTTCGGCCCAGCCCTGTGGTCGTGGGGCTAAGAGGGACAACCTTCCGCGATCTTGTAAACCCGAAGATCGCGGAACGATAAGCGCGCCCAAGACCATTGCGACAAAGAACGGCCACGGCTTCCTGGACAATCCCATCGGTGCCGGCATGGAAAATCGGCTCGCTAATCCAGGAAATGGCAGCCGGCGGCTGCTCGCTGGGCAGCTTGATGCTGCCGGAGCTTCCGGGGCCTCCCATTATCTGATCCAGCAGAGCAGGCACGATAACTGTCCATTAACCCATTAGATGCGATCTAATGCTATTTCGGATTATACCGCGAAGCTTAATGGGGTTTCTAGAGGCCCTGTGGATAATTGTCGAGCGCGGCCAATGGTCTAGGGGACTTCCGCCTTCTTGGCGCTCCGAGACGATGCAATTTGGATTTCGACGTTGCTCAGGAACGCGTCCACGGCTTTGAGCCCACCGTCCTCAAGGTTCGATGAGTGACCACTGCCTTCGAGGCGGACAAAGGTCTTCGGTTCATGGGCCGCCGTGAAGAGCTTTTCGCCAAACTCGATCGGAATGACGGGATCCTTGGTCCCGTGCATAACCAGGAGCGGCGCCTTTATTTTCTGGATGATGTCGAGCGATCGAAACTGGTCCAGCATAAGCAGGCCAACGGGAGCATACCAATAGATCTTGCTGGCGACTTCCGCCGTGGACGTGTAGGGCGCGTCGAGGATGACCCCTGCCACCGGCCGGTCTGAGGCAAGGCGAACCGCGACCCCTGTTCCCAACGACTCGCCGTAGACCACGAGGCGGGAGGGCTCGTAAGACTTGGCGATCCAGTCGTAGGCAGTTAGGGCGTCGGTGTGGAGGCCTGCTTCGGTCGGAGAGCCCGTTGAACCCGAATAACCACGGTAGCTAACCATGAGGAGACCGCGGCCGTCGTCGGTAAGGGAGCGAGCTCGGTCCCGGCGGTTCCAAAGTGATCCTCCGTTCCCATGGAAGTAGAGGGTGATAGCCTTGCCAGGGTTAGGTGCCTTCCACCAGGCGACGAGCTTTTCACCATCAGGTGTGATCAAGACGATGTCCTGGAAGCCTGCCAAGCCGGCTTCGGGCGCCGTCGTCCGATCGGTGGACGCTTGGTACTGGATGCTGCGCTGGCCCAAATAAAGCGCTCCGATGCCGAGGGCATAGAGACTGGCGAAAGCAATAGCGAATTGACTGAGGTACTTGATCATTGCCTTAGTTTGGTAGGCGTGTACGGATTTGTCAGCCACCCTAACGAGCGACATTTAGCACCGCTCGTATATCACAGGCATCTATTCATCTTTCGCTGCAGCACCTCAAGGTCGGTCTCGAACAGAGTGGTGTTAACCTGATTTTTCATTGACCAGACAGTGCGCTGATGTTGCCCCGCGTAGGGACCCTCCTCGATCGCGTTTGAGGTGGGCTCAGCGATCGCGATTTCATTCGCGGCGAACGCTAGGCCCATCTTGGTCCGGATCTCGTGTTTGATCTTGACGGTAACATAGTTGGTGAACATGCCGTCATATTGGTGGAGGTGCGCGACCTGACGGGCGGCAGCGGCCTTTAGGGCCTGAAGATCGTCCATTGGATATCCGTGAGTAGACTGGGGTCGGAGCTGCGGAGCGGGGGTGAAGTTACGAGACTAGATCGGGGCGATCTCTACGGGAGGTCCTCAACGCGATTGGAGCTCCATCGGAGGAAGTCGTCGCCATTCGCCCGCAGCGTTTCCAGGTACTCGGCTGGATCGTCGCCTTCAGGAACGTCGATTTCAGCGGTGCCGGTCTCGATGAGCTGGCGCTGGATTCGAATCCTGTGCCGGGTGCGATTGGACCGCCGGGCCTCATCGGCCGCCATCTCGGCCGCATTCTCTTCGCGTGTATTGCACCCCATCTTAGGCCTCCATGTCATCGTAGGCCGCAGCCCAGGCCTTAGATTCCGTCGGCCATGGGCCGTTGTCGGCGTCATTTCCGTTCGGATCGTTGAAGACGAACTCGCCGGCTGCCTTTTCGTTGACGGTGTAGCCCTCGCCTTTGGCGGCCTCGATTTTCTCGTCGAGGGTCAGTCCATCACCTTCATCGTCACGAAGGTTGGAAAGATGCGAGATCATGTCGGAGGACTGACCGACTTCATCGAGACGACGGCACATCAGGAGCAGGAGCGTGTAGCTGTCCCAGCCTGCGTCATGGGCGATCCCTTCGATTGTGGATTTCGTTTCGTTCATGATGGGGTTCCTTTAGGCCCAGTGTCGGAGGGCCCGGCCTACGATGGACATGTTGAAGCACGCATCAGTCTGCCGGCGCGTGCGATTACGGTGGCAAGAGGTGAGGGGCTTTAGGCCAGGTGCAAATCGCCGGAGCGCGCGACCTGACCCGCCAGCCACGTCAGCGAGACATGGATCTTCCGGGATGTCTCGCTGGCTGTGGCCTTTTTCCACGTGTCGGCCGTCCCTCCGTCCTTTAACCCGGCCACGCGAGGATCCCGGAACCCCGGGCTAAGGCGGCGGAACGTCGCCGGCGCTTCGTCCGCGCCGAAGGTAAAGGCCAGGAGGATCTCGGAGCGCGAGACCGAAGCATTTCGGTTGAAGAAGCCTGGCTCCACGACCAGAGCCGCGCCTTTCTCGGCGGCCCGGGCGATCTCGGAAAGAGTGTTCACCCCGATCGCTCGAGAGAACTGGTCGTGATAGTAATTCGAAGTCTTCCCCGGATTGAACTGCACCGACGGATCCGGGATGAAGCGACCGCGCTCGAAGTTCGCAGGCAGGTAGAGAGTCAATCCCTGAACGAGGCTGTGGTTCGGGTCGAGAAAAGCGCGGACAGCGAGGTGGTCTGCCCAGGCGGCCCCGCCGGAGACCAGGTGCGTAACGCCCTCCCGCGCGATCACCTCAAGGACATGTCCGTACATCGCATCGTAGAGCGCCTTCGAGAGCTTCGGAGCGTCGTCTTTGCGCCCGGCAGTGCCGATAATCGAGAGCGTGCGCGTCATGTCCATTCCTTTCGGGGTTTGCCCAAGTGTGAGCTCTGCCTGAAAGCCGTGTGAGATCCAGCAGCCTATATCCTTTGTGACAAAGATGCCTCACTGAACGTGAAACAATAGCTGGATTGTTCACAATCTTGAGGAAGTATACCGCCACAGGTAAATTATGGATCCCGATCAGCTCAGATTCCAAAAGACGAAAGTGCAGGGCTGGTCGGAGTAGGGGGCTGAGGTGCGTTTAACTTCTATAGGCTTGGTAAACTTTCTTGCTTCGCTCGTAGTCCTGACTCCCTTGCCTGGTGCAAGTCAGACGGGCGTGACAGTAGTCGGCAAGAAATTGGATTTTGGTGATATCCCTTCATTCTTGAATGCTAAGAATAGGAACACACCTGAGCCCAGCACCCAGAGATCTCCGTCCAGCAGCGCCTTGACTGACTCGGACAAGTTGGAGCTTATTACGGTACTGCAGGCCCAGATTGAAAAGTGCCACGCGCTCTCATCTGATCTGGTCAACTATGATGGCGCTCGTCCAGTTATCAGTATCAAGCTGAACCAGGATGGCACATTGCGAGCCGAACCGTCGGTGGTCAATTCAAGCAGTGACAAGGAATTCCACATCCTGGCTGCAAATGCCATCACAGCGGTGAAGCGGTGCGCTCCTCTCCAAATTCCTGCACGCTTCGCGGACGCATATGCTCAATGGCGCGAGATGCACGTCCAGTTCCAAACGACTCCAAAGCAGAGGTCGTTGGCTAGCATTGAGGACGATTTCGCGCTGGGTGTGATCAATCCAACTGGGCGCGGCGACGTTTGCTTTTACAAGGATGGCGGCGCTGCCGAGCGGGTGCTCGATCAGTCCACTAAATCGGTTGCGATACAATTCCCGAATTTGCAGCTACGAGCACTCCAGAAAGTAGCGACGCTGCAAGACGTCATACGCGGGTTGTCGGACGGAATGTGTGCCGCCGCGATCGTGCCGAATGGAGACATCGCGGTTATCAAGGGTGCTCCGAGACTTGCCAATGCGGAACTCTCCGTTTTGGACGGCAATGCCGATCCCGAGCTTAAGTCCCGCCGAGAGCAGAGAGACAGGAGGCTCGCTGACATTGAGCGTGCTGGGGCCGCGCGGTTGGCCGAAAGAGAGCGTACCCGGCCAGAGCGGGAGCGTAAGCAGCTCGAAATCTTTGGGATCCTATTGGCGTCGCTGCCGCGCGAGATAGCTTGCGGTACGAACCTTCGCTGTAACGAGCCTCTCGCTTCGGTCAGAATGGTTTCGAACTTCAGTGGGATCTTGGAGAGTGTTGGTCAACGGGTTTCGAAGAATGAAATGCTCGTAGGCCGTGGAGGAATCATTTCAGCTCATGCTCGCGGATGTCGACAAGGAGCGTACAGTCTTCTTGAAGCCTACGAGGGCTATGCCAAGAATGGTGTGGGGCAACAGTTTCCAATGTCCGGTCTGGTCTATGGTCAGGTTGCCGCGTGTAACGCAGCGATCGCAGAGATCAATTCAGTTGCCCAAGCGCTCGATATTGGAAATTAGGCACAGGACTCGTCAATGGTGGCAGAAGGCGACAGCACGGGCGACATGTTCAGACCTGCAGAAGTCCTTATCCTGACCGGAACACCGGGTTCAGGCAAAACGACCGCCGCTAACAGCATCGCGCAACTGCCCGGCAGCCCGAAGGTCCACCTACATGCGGACGACTTCTGGCATTTCATCAAAGCTGGTTTGGTCCCACCGTGGCAAACGGATGCCCATCGCCAGAATGCAACAGTAATCGAGGTGCTGGCCGGGGCAGCCGCCCGCTATGCTGAGGGTGGCTACTTCGTGATTGTAGATGGCGTTATTGGGCCCTGGTTTCTCGATCCCTTCCGAGATCTCGGGGTGGTTCTGCACTATATCGTCCTTCGTCCAGATCTGGAGGAGGCAATCAGACGATGTAGTGAACGAGGTGGTGATACCCTTTCAGATCCCGTTCCAATTTCGGCACTGCACCAGCAGTTCGCAGATTTAGGCGCCCTGGAACGGCACTCGCTCTCGGTGTCAGGGTTGAGTGTTGACGAAACCTGCGATGCAATCGGCAGATCGCTGGCAAGTGGGCGTTTCCGGCTGAGGTGACCTGAGCGGTCGAGAAGCTCGACGCCTTCATGTTCCACTTTCTGAGAACCTGGGCGCGGACGCTTTTGCGCGCCGCATCTGCCGGGGACACCCGTATCCTTCTCTCCAGAGCTCCCAGAGGTTGTCACCAATGAATGCGATCTCGGTCCTTCCGTCCGGCTTGATGATGGGAAAGGAATAAGGATTGCTCGCAAGCAGGGCCCCGGCCGCTGCAGCTGCCTGGCCCATCCGGAACGCCGCTTCTTCGGTCAAAGCCGCAGGCAGAAGCTTGGTCCACCGGAGCCTGGGCTCCCCGAGCGGGCGCTCGGGTCTCTGTCGCGCTTTGTGGGACCAGGATTTCGGCTCGATTGGGACGATGACCCGCTTAAGAGATCTCCCGGTCCAATGGAACTGCGAGTGATGGCGAAGGTCTAGCCTCCATCCTGCTGCTCGGAGCGATGCCCCGCTTTCGAAATGACGGGTGTAGGTGGTCAGCCGGCAGATGGGATAGCCATAGAGGTTGATCTTGCTGGCTTCCCGCGCCAATGCACCAAGGATAGCCGAACAGGCGTGCTCCGTGCCGTCCGTGGCGGTGCGGCTGACTTCTAGAGTGAGACCGTCATCCAGGATCCGCGACACGGGCCGGCCCAGAATGCCGGTACCAACGGTGCGTCCGGAGCGCCGGTCAATTGCGATGACCTCCCGAACCGAAACACCGACTTCACCGGAATGGCGGTGGAGTTTGGCAACGAGAGCGTTCGCGGTTACCCGATCTGTGATTGCGATTTGAAAACGTTTAGACACGAGATTGTCGATCGAAGGCGGCTATCGCGAACTTAGATCTGGGCGCTAGAAGGGATGCCCTGGATGGCATCGGCCGCCTGATTCAATCGTGAGACGAGTTCCTTGACGCCTTCCGCCGAGAGGCACCTTCCACTTTGGATTGACCGAAGGGCTTCCGCGCTCTCAAGAGCGAGTTTGTGGATAGACGTCGTACCGTCCCCGAGGATCCGAATGCTCGCCTCGAACAGTAGGTCGGCGGCTTGGGCCAGCTCGGTCGAGATTGTGAATGTGCCTGACAGCGTGGAGAGGGTTACATCGAGATCGGTTGCCAGATTGCGGATACTGCGGACAAGGCCCGCTTGGTCCAGTTCCTCGACAACACGAGCGGGGAGTGGCTCTTTGCGACCGTCGTTGAGATTCTCCAGCGTTAGTTTGATCTGGTTTAGAACGTTGCTGTCGTCAAACTCCAGCTGGATCGGGAATGCCAGGAACTGAAGATCGCCCTTGCGGGCCTCGTTGAGCCACTCAGACGCAGCTTGGATGTCAGATGCATCTGGGGTGTCGCCCGCACCATCATCCTGCAGAACCTCCAGGCGGCCTTCGAGATCATTTGCGATTTCTGAAAGTGTGTCGGCGTCGCCGATGACGAGATAGACGGGCATCAGGTAGGGCCTCGATGGGACTGTAGGAGTTGGTTGGATCGGGAGAGTAGGGCACAGCTAGGCGTCTCGCTCCTTCCGGAGGGCTGCCTTGTCCAGGGAGCGGCGTTTGCCTCTGGCCAACTGGCGGCTCGTGCGCCGCACTTTGCTGGTGAGCTTCCGGTGCTTTGAGGCGTTGAGATCGTCGTCTAAGCGATGGGAATGCTCTTTCCCGTAGGGTTTCATGCGGCCGCTCTTTCGGGGGTATGGCGACGGATCAGGTCGACGAGGCAAGCCACTTCTTCCTTGCAGAGGCCTCCGGCGCTGCGGGGGTCATAGAGGTCCTTGCCCTGTTCAATGTGGAGTGCGAGGTCGTCGCGGATGCTTCGGGCGACTTGAGGCACACGCGATAGGATCAGGCGCCAGACAAGTACCGGATCCCGTCGTCTGACCCAGCTGGCGAAGCGCACGAGCAAGGCGTACCAAACGGGGCACCTCATTAAATCTGATGCGATTACCATTGCCGAAAACGATGGGAGAACTGCCGCCGGCAGTCGGCGCACCTCAACGGCAAGAAGTGCCATGTCGGATTTTGAGCGATAATCGTACATGCAGGGCACCAACAGCATTTGCTCCCGCATCGTGACCGACGGGGAGGGATTGGAGGGGCTTTGGCTTGGAAACTTGAGCTATGAGCTCAGGAGAGGAGAAGTGGGATCAGAGCGTCAGATCTCTCTTCTCATAGATCTTGGAGATTGCGGCGCCATCCCAAACGTAGGTGAGGTGGCGCTCTTGACGGCAGTTGAACAACACCTTCGGCCGGAAGATGGCGATGCATTCGCCCTTCGGATCACGGACGCTGTCATAGGCGATGCCGGATGAGCCATCAGTCCTGAGTTGAATCGCGAGCGCCTGAGAGGCGGAGTAGCTGTCGGGCGCGTAGATGTCCGGCCGGGAGTCTTTCATTCCGCGAACATCGTGCAGCGTCGCGTTCACGTCCACGGCGTAGACCCGCATGTCGAGTTCTTGCTTAGGCTCGTTCGTGGCCCGCATGAATGCTTCGCGATGATGCTTGGTCTCCGCGATCGAGGTTTCGAGAGCGCTTCCTGCATAGAAGACGCCAAAGCTACCGTCAGTGAACCGGCTGCCGTAAGGCGGCAAATGGGTGAAGGCCGCCATGATAGGGCTGGTACCGGGGCCGCTGATACGATCCTCGGGAGGAATCAAGCGGAGAGTGCCGACTTCATCGCGCAAACGGTCGTTCGTTAGGCTTTCGATCTCGAGGACGGTCTCAAGGTCGGCCGGATCGGTGACACGTTCGAACAGATCGATGGGCGGGAAGCGACTGGGGATAATCCGGTAGCATGGTGACCACCGGATGACAGAGGTAGGGATCAAGCTTACCCTCGTTGGGCGTCGATATAGCGGCGGACAAGATGGAGGTCGGCGACATTGCCACCGAGCATTACGTCAAGCGCTGAGCGCCCGTTGAAGGGCTGTGCCGAGTTCGGCTTCTTGACCCAGGCATCGGCAGACTGCTCGTTTGGCAGGAGGATTTGAAGGCCGCGGTAGATGCCGAAGATGTAGGACAGGCGTTCGAACGTGTCCCTCGACAGAGAGGCCTCGTCCGGCCGGTCCCGCCACTTGTAGAAGGTCGATCGGGGTGGCTGGCCTAGGATGATAATCTGCTCTGCGGGTGAGAGGCCCCAAGCCGCCGCGATCCGGAAGAAGGTCCGAAGGCCCGGTCCAGCCTTGAGGCGAGGGGTGGCTTCAGCTGCTACAGTGTTCATCGTTCTACCGTCCATATGTGGACTATGCGAGGTATAATGCCACATTTGGACAACCTTGGGAAGAGCAATGGGTTCCGCTCAATCGGAACGTTCCGTGCGGTTCCGACGATGCCGAGCGTGCCTTTGAGCTCCCTCGACCGATTTCAGGGCGATCCTGACAGCCGACAGAGCTTTGGTAGCACCAGCCTTCGAGAGTTTGTCTCGGGCTTCTCGCAAAAGGGCCAGTGCTTCGGAGATCTCGGTCTCGTCGGCCAGAGTGGCAGGGCGGAGTGCGCGGCTCACGGCTCGTAGCCCTCGTACTGGCACCACTCGCGAGCGACGGCGCCCTTTGAAGGGTGGGCCTCCGTGACCCATTCCTCATCGTGTTGACCGCGCCAACCACCGGCGACCTCCTGGATCTCCAGCCCCTTTTCCTGGGCGAGAACGATGTACGAATGATCGGCAACGTCTTCGCCGTCGATTTTGGCGAGATCCGCCTGGTTCGTATCGAACCCCAGAACGATCTGGGAAATCTGGAATGAGGAGTGCTCCTCATTGTATTCGAAAACCTGCTCATCGGTCGGCTCGATGAACATGCCGATTTGAGGCAGGTGGCTGCGGGCCGCCTCCTCGGTGGCCGCACTGATGGCGATCCGGGCGCTACCTTTAACGTCATAGAGGAATGTGGGCATCGGGTTCCCTGTAGGGTCGAAAGGATGGGAGGCAGGTCCGGGAGCGTCAGAGTTCGCGGGTTCCTTCAGGAACCGTAGGAACGCGACTGGCGTCGATGTCGAAGTCATCGAGCGTGTGGATCGGGATCCGGTTGTGGAATTCCGTCAGGGCAGCGTCTTCCGCTCCCTCATCGTCGAGCTCAGGACCGACCCGGATCGCATACGAGCCAGCGATCGCTTCTCGGCGATCATCGGGGTCGAGCTCTGCATCGGGGACGAGTTGCTTGACCGTGATCAGAACCAACGGCCAGGGATTGTGCTGCGCGAGATGGCGGGCCTTGTTGACGAGCTGATCCAGGGTTGCGCCGGCATCTGCTGGTGTATGCTCGAAGGCTGTGCCGCCCACGAGGTCGCCGGTCGCTCTGAGGCACGCGATCTGCGAAATGAGGCTGCCGACCTCGTTTGAGTTGAGGTTGATGTCCTCGCACAGGCTATCGACCTCGACATCATTCAGGTACGCGGCCCTGTCGTTTTCCGCGAGCTCAATGATCGATGCGGGGATCTCATGCTTGGGAGTGCGCTGCCACAGCCGGAGGGCTGCAATAATGATGTCTCGCTGTTCCTCGGAGAACTGGTGGAGCTGGATACTCATGCCGCGATCCTTTGCTCGATGGCAGAAATGACCGAGAGAACCTTCTGGTAAAGGATGTTCCAGTCATCGCCGTCAGGAGGGCGAGCATCTCGGCCGGAGCCGTCGCGGTGGGGATCGTCCATCTTCATGGATGTGTCGGTGACAAACTGCTTCAAATCGACAACATCTTCCAAAATGCCAGCGGATGCCGCGACGATCCGGGCGTTGAAGTGGCTGTCCTCTGCGTCGGGGTTGAGCAGTGCCAGAGCGACCGTGGTACCGTTGCCATCTACGATCCTGAGATGCTGGCGGTCAGTGGGTTCCTCGCTGAGTACCCTGACTTGACTCTCTAGGATCCAGGAACCTTCTGCCACATGGTCGACGAGATCTAAGCCCGTCATCCGAAAGTCCTTGACCAGACCTGAGAAGCCACAGTCGCGGCAATCTGCCTGGCTGTCGTCGTCCCATTCATGGCTGCCGTCGCTGACCTCATCGGAATCCGTGCCGTCGGCGGTCAGGCGCACTGAGACTTTGGCGACGATTTCGATCTTGCTGTCCTTACGGCAGTGTGGACAGCGCATTCTCCAGGTATCGATGACGCTCATCGGTGTTCCTTGAAAGGGTTTAGACGAAAGAGGGGGTGCGAACAGGGCCAGCGATAATCAGTAGAGGCCCTTGTCCCGAGCGTAGTCCGTCCAGGCATTCAGAACGGCTCGGGCCAGGTGTTGGTCGGTGGAGTAATCATGATCCTTGCGATCATGGCCCTCCACGGAGCCGATCTCCTCAAGGCACCAATCCCGTTGTTCGGAGTTCATGGCGGGGAGCGGCGTCCTGGACCCAGAGGCATAGGCACGCATGGCAGCCTCTTTGAGAGGGCACACGCAGAGGTCCCCGTAGCCACATTGGCAGGAGAGGGTCGCGCCGAGGGTGTCGAAGGGCGTGGGTGCACCGATGCCGGCACTGGACATCAGAGGTCCTCAGTTTCGATCGTGACGGTCTCACCGAGAGTTATCCGGGCATCCGGATCGTGGTTGCCGTCCTTGTGGAGGATGATGACCCAGCCGTGATCCTGCCACTCGATCCAGACGCGGGGCTTCCCCGGCTCGCCGAGATTGTCCGTGGATTTAGTAGCCTGCCCGAGGTCGAGGACAATGGTCTGGCCATAAACCGCGATGTTGACTGGCTGGGTGTCTGTCTCTCGGCCTGGGATAAGACCGGTCTTGGTCTCAGTTGAGGTGCCGAGAAGGCTGGCTTGCAGTTGTTGCATCGACTTGGGCGTCCAGAAGGTTGAGGAGTTCGAGGAGACGCTGGCGCATGATCACGGCGCGATCGGCCTCGCGAAAGCAGAGTTCCCGGCCGTTATCTCGGGGCTTGAAGTCGTCGAAGGCTTCGGCGCGCTTGAGAGCCGCGTGCTGTCGTAGCCACTCCTGGAGGTCGATCGCCTCATCTCGAGTGAGCGGGAGCTTTGGGCCTTCGACCCGTTCCGCCTCCCAGACCGCGATCTGGCGGTTCATCAGGGTGTGATCCCGTAGGGAACGCTTGCTGTACTCTGTTCCGAGAATGCGATTTATACGGGATCTGTGGCGGGCATCGTCGGCCATTCGATTATCCTCGCAGGGGATTGGGTGGACTGGGTTCGAGCGCCAGTCCCAAGGAGGCGAATGAGGCCTTCAGCTCAGTAATGCCGGTAACGTTTCCGGTTGTGTTCTGACCGCTGGATCATCTCCTTGCTGCGGACCCAATCTCCGGACGGATCGCATTCGCGGAGGACCGGTGGGCAAGGCTGCTTCGCGGTTTTTGGCCAGAAGGCGGCACAGGTCCCGCCGAACCCGGCCTGAAAGGTTGCGCCGGTCTGAACGACACCGAGGGCCTCGGCGATCGTAGCGGCCAATATGTTGGCGGCACCTTCTACGACCACGACATGATGCTCGAACGAAGGGAGCTTTGCGTCTTGGGCGGCTTCGAGCATTGAATCGACATCGCCTGGCTCGAAACCCGAGACGTTGTGAGCCTGAAGATCCGCCGTAAGAAGCCGACCCGTGTTCTCGATGATCGCAGTGTAGGAGCTGAAGTTCGAAAGGTTATTCCTGGTTGCAATATCCAGCATCTCTGTCAGCGAGATCTGCATGCTCATGAGTCACTCCGGTAATGGTATTTCGGCGTGCGTCTGACCAGATCCTTTTTGGGGTTTGATCAGCGCTTCGCCCTTCTCAAGCGGATGTAAGGCTTGCATTCCGTGCGCCTGCGGCATTAGGAGCCGTGGTAAAGCACGTTCTCCCTGCTAAGGCGGGAGGGCTAGGGTGCGGGGGCACAAGGGCATGAATTGCGAAGACAAATCCATTAGCCGCTTTTGCGCGGCGCTGACCGTATTTCGTGAGGAGTGGGAGAACATCCCCTGTCACGTCGCTCAATCGTTCTTGACCGTCGCTGAGCCGGCTGCGGCCGGATCTCCGTTGAGCGTGGAGGAGTTCTATCAGCGCGTCGGGCTTCCTAGAGCGTCCGCTCGGAGCAACATCGCCATCCTGGCGCGAGGGCGGCCTCGACGAGTTGGAGGCAAGGAAGCTGGGGCGAGGCTTCTCATAAAGCTAGAGCAAGACTCCAAGGATCCGCGGTCGAAGCGCATCCTGCTGACACAGCAAGGTAGGGCTTTCTATAAGCGCCTCGTGACCGTGATGGTCTGACGGGACCGAGACCAAATCAATGCGTAATAGATTTCGTAGCTTACATGATTTTGATTTTGATGGCCTTTTGGTCCTCCGCGAGACGTTGGCGAAATCGGAATGGGGCAGCATAGAGCAAGCGCTGGCCTCACTGACCATTTTTGCCCATCCGAACGCCGTGCGAGCCGTCGGCGAGCGTGCCGTGTTCCGCAATATTCGGGGAACGCGAGGCACGATAGTAGACCATGCGATTGGAAAGGTCCTGGCCGATGACAATGCGGGCCCCGCTCACGCCTTCCAATTTTCGACGAGCTTTGACCCCGGGGCGCACCTGCAGCTGAATCACATTTATGCGGTGTCCAAGTGTCCGCTGACATTCACCGATCTGCGGAATCTTTGCTACACGCCGGCCTTCTTGGCAAAGGTCACTGACTGCCAAAAGAAGATGCTACCCAAGGATCATCTTGGTCACCTTCTGCGGTATCGAAGTTATGAACTTTTTGGATACACAGGACCAGAGCGGCAGGAGCCGGCCCTGCCAGCGGGCTATCGAGATCTCGAGTGGGCGGACCAGGTGGGAGCCGATGCAAGCCGCACGATGATCGAGGATCGGGTTCGGGATTGGCTCAGGAGGAATAAGAAAAACCGGCTGACAAAGAGCATTCGGCTCTGTGGCTGGACGTTCTCAGACTATCGGCCGGACGAGACTGTGGAGTACACGGGCACCTGAAGATTTCGAACGAGTCTGGGGTACGGCTCTAGGGCGTGTCTGCAAAGGGGTTCCATGAGGAGCTTGGGGTTCCCATTTATACAACGTGACACGTTACGAGTTGACGGACCGGCAGTGGCAGCGCCTTGAGCCGCTTCTGCCGCCCGAGCGGCCGC
>NZ_VOSK01000013.1 GCF_009296175.1 Microvirga tunisiensis
CATCCCGTCCCTGCCAACGCGTTCCCCACGTTCCAGACCTTGCCGCGGTGAAAGAAACGCAGCGGATCGGCACGTCCGCGCTACCAAATAGGCCCCGAAACAAACTCTGGTGAATAGGAACGGCTAGGCGTCGGCGCCGGTCGGGCGGCAGATGCTGCCATTGGATGATTGTCGATCGCAGGGTCATGGCGTGTTGCCACCCATAAGGCCAAGGCGCGCAGCGCCTGATGGCCCACTCGCGGAGTCAATGGAACCTCACGTTCAGAGGTTCCACGTTGGTCCGATCTCCATGGGATTAAGATCAGGCGAATAAGCCGGTAGAAACAGGAACCAGGCGCCGCGCTGTTTCAGACACCGGGCGGCCTTCTCGCTCTTATGGACGGCCAGATTGTCGAGGATCACCACGTCACCTTTGTGCAGGGTCGGAGCAAGTTGCGTCTCAATGTAAGCCTCGAACGCCAAGCGGGTGATCGGACCATCAATCACCCACGGGGCGCTCAACTCGTTGCAACCCAGCCCGGCCACAAGGGTATGGGTTTTCCAGTGTCCGAAGGGAGCGCTTGCACGTAGGCGCTGGCCCTTGCGGGAGCGGCCGCGCAGGCGCGTCATCTTGGTTTGACGTACGTCTCGTCGAGAAACACCAGCCGGTGCGGCTGCTCGCGCATGCGGGCCTGGCGCTGTGTCCGCCAGACGCGGCGCTCATCGCGCACGTCGGCGCGTGCGCACTCCGCGGCCATCTGGGCTTTTTTTATAGGTGAAGCCGTGCCGGCACCGCCGCCGCGAGAGGACGGCGGGAGCGGCAACCACTCCATGCTGCTCCAGCAGCCTTGCGGCCAGTTCGGGCATGGTGATGGCGGGCCTTGCCTCAACAGTCTGGATCAGGAAGCCCTCATACGGCACTAGCTTGCCGCCTCCGGGCGGACGGCCTTGCCGGGCTGGCGCCGGTGAACTGGTGTCGCGTGTCCGCCGCACCAGCTTGATGGCGAAACTCTCGCTGACGTCAAAGTGCTCGGCTGCCGCCCGGCAGGAATGCCCCGCCTCGACAAAGTCGGCGACGCGCACCCGAAGATCGAGAGAATAGCAATGACCCATGATCCACCTCCCGGTCCAGGCAGTGAATCACAGATCGCACCAAGCCAAAACCCAGGAGTCGAATTTCCAGTCCGATGCGCTAGACAAGACTAATCTTGCCGCCGGGCAAACCCTCTCACGGCTTCTCACTTTGAGGCCGGCCGATGAATTGATTTCTCTCATCGTCGCAGGCCTTGATAAGGCGACTGCGGCTGGCAACAGCGAAGCGCTCATTGGCTTGGCTCATGCCTATGCGGATGGGATCGGTGTCAATGCGTCCCAAGAGAAGGCAGCAAGCCTGCTGCAGGTCGCGGTTGATTCAGGAATTCCAGAAGCCAAGTACCGGCTTGGGCTCATGTACAAGTCCGGGATCGGAGTCAGCGCGGATCTCAACAAGGCCGTCGAACTCATCAGCAGCGCTCGAGAGAGCGGCTTTCCTCTCGCAGCTGTTGCTTTAAGTTCCATGACGGAGCCTGCATTGTCCGGTTCGGTCAATGAAGCTGGGAATGGTCCATCCGCAGCGCCGAATGCCGTCGCTCAATGACAAACGCATGAACGAGACATGCTGTCAGACTCGAATGCATGCCTTGAATCCAAACATGCTCATCGATCAGTGACAGATGGCGGCAATACAAGACGCTCCTTCAATTTTGCAGTGCGGGATTGATTCTATATTACCCAGCTCTGGGCGCGTTGCTATTGCCAACCACGCTTGGCTTTAGAGCCCTTGCTTAAAGAATGATCGCCAAGATTGACCGCCAAGGCAGAACACGAGTGAGTCATGTGTTCATCCATGAACGAAGCAAGTTGTGGATCGGTTTAGGTTAGTTCCAATCCAACGTTGGTGGCTATACTTGCTGTGAGAGGTTGGTGAAATATTGTATCAACATGCCGGGAGCCATTGTCCAGATTGCCTGTGCCAATGTACGCTTAAGATGAACTATCCTTGCTAAGGCATCCTTTTCTACCTCCTAAGCATAATTAGATACCCCTTTATTAAGGATGGATAACAAACCGTTAATTTGTACAATTCGAGGTAACCTCTGCGGAAAGGCTTCCTCGCATGTCACACCTTCTGCCAGTCACCACGGTCTTAGGCTGCAAGAATTCGATGCTGCGCGAGGGCTTGAGGCATATCCTCTCAAGTACCCGGTTCCGATTACATCCGGAAAACCTGACGCGCGGAGATATCACTCTGGACCACGCAGTTCAGGAAAGCCCGCTTCTCTTCATCCTTGATGCGAATCTTTATCCATCGGGACTAGCTGAGGGGATCTGGCCATTGAAGCAGCAACATACGCAAGCCCGTATTGTCGTGCTGTCTGACAGCTTCAATCTTGAGGGCATGAAATCCGCCTTTCAATCGGGAGCGGACGGATACTGCCTTGCGACAACAGGATGCGAGGCTCTGATCAAGTATCTTGACCTCGTCATGCTGGGTGAAGTCGTTTTTCCGTCTGCAGCTTTCCTGGCGGCCATTTCGACCCGCGCGGACGAGTTGGATCTCTCAAAAGAAGCGCCTACCATCAAGATATCCTCTCTGCAGGTTGCTCCGGCTTCGGAAGGTCATGACTCTCCCATTCGGACCTTGTCGAGCAGAGAGGCGGAGATTCTGCAGTGCTTGATGCAGGGAGCTCCGAACAAGGTCATCGCGCGCAAACTCGACGTCGCCGAAGCAACCGTGAAAGTTCACATCAAAGCTATTCTGCGCAAGATCCGCGTTGCAAACCGAACGCAAGCTGCCATGTGGGCCGTCAATCATCTGGCCTCAAATTCAGCTGATGCATCTTGGATACAGTCGGGCGAGAGATTGGCCGCGCACAGTCTTCGCTGACGAGGTTTGGTATTACGGAGCGTTCAATGGGGCGGGCTCACCCGAGGGGCGTAATCCCGCGCCCCTCTGCGCTTTGTAGTGCGCGACTTCTTGATGGCAAACCGAAGCTGCTCCGTCGAAACGGGTAATGGCGGCAAACTCAGGTCGGCCCATACTTTCCTTAGTCGAGCAAGATTCCTCCTCAACAGACTAGGAATCTCATCCAGTCTTCCGCATCGGCTCAGTCGAGACAGTCAGGTCGTCTACTAACACCGGATGCTCATCTGCTTCTGATTTGCGGTCATCAAAGAAAATACCTGTCCCACGGTCTTTCGGCCTGCGTCCCTCGTGATGGATGGTGATCAGGAAATATCCTGAATATTGAGGGTACTGCCTGTCCGGATACATGATTACTTGCTCGGGATCGTGAGATGACTATGTATTTGATACTTTATATCATGTACATGTCTTTTGATTAAAGATTGTTAAAAGGATTTGAATGGGTAATGATTGTCTCTAATGAGATTATAAGCTAAACATCTTTGGGGAATTTTGTTATTCGCCTCACCGAATCAAGACCAGAAAGGCATCTGCGATGCGGAACACCTACGATCTTGATAGCCTCCCTCATCCAGGAGCCTCTTCGGCTAAGGATGTTGCGTATTCAAGATACATGGAGCTGGCCCGTTCGGTTGAGCCATCGTCGGCAGAACATGCCGCTGCTCGCTCCATCAAGGCGCTCCTCATCGAGCCGAACGCCCTGTTAAGGGAAGGTCTGCGCAGGATTCTCTCCGAGACAGCTTATTCACCCGCGGCGGCAGCTGCGAGCCTCGATGAGATGGGGTCGGTGCCGAGCTTGGATAGCAGCACTATCGTCCTCATCATCGATGCAAGCCGCGATCACGATGAAACCTGTCGTCAGGCCCGGATGTTGAAGGAGAGCAACCCGAGTGCCAAAGTGGTCATGCTGATCGAGGAGTACGACCTTAAACAGGTGGTTGCGGCTTTTCAGGCTGGCGCGGATGCGTACCTCAAAAAGTCGGTCTCGCACGAGGTACTCGTGAAGTCCCTGGATCTCGTGATGCTAGGAGAGGCCATCTTCCCTAGTGCGATCCTCGACCTGCTGCGGGAGCGGGAAGCCCAGGCCGATCATGCGAATGAAGCGCCAGCTCCGGAAGAGCTTCATGAGATGAGCCCTCCGGCGAAAGGTCTTTCGGTTCGCGAGACGGTCATTCTACGCTGCCTTATGGATGGCGACTCGAATAAGATCATCGCTCGAAAGTTCGACATCACGGAAGCGACCGTCAAGGTCCATGTCAAAGCGATCCTGCGCAAGATCCAGGCAAAGAATCGGACCCAGGCTGCAATCTGGGCTGCAAGCCATCTGCCGTCGAACCGCGGCGCGCCTACCAGCTGAGCTTATCGGCTTAAACCGCTTTCAGCAGTGGGAGCCGCTGGCTCCCACTGGTCGTTATAGAGCGTGAGTAGGTCCTCCGAATAGGTCAAGCCGAGCGCAAAGCAGGCATAGAGATGTGGACTGATCCTCCAGGATCATCGCAGCTCCCCTGTCGGCAATCATCAGGGTTGGCGAGTTCGTGTTCCCGCTCGTAATCGTCGGCATGACGGAAGCGTCGATGACGCGCAGGCTCTCAATCCCACGGACACGCAAGCGCGCGTCGGTGACGGCCATCGGATCGCTGTCAATCCCCATCTTGGCTGTCCCGACCGGGTGGAAGATCGTGGTGCCGGTATCCCGCGCGCCATTCAGAAGCTCGTCGTCCGTCGTCAGTTCGGCGCCGGGCTTGTACTCCTCGGGGCGGTACTTCTGAAGGGCCGGCATCGAGACAATGTGCCGGACCAGGCGCAGTGCATCCACGGCCACTCTCTGGTCCTCTGACGTCGACAAATAATTCGGGCGGATGAAGGGCGCGTCGCCCGATTGGCTGGAGCGGATCCTGACGTTCCCTCGACTGGTCGGCCGCAGGTTGCAGACGCTCACCGTGAAGGCAGGGAAGGGATGAGGATCGTCCCCGAACTTGTCCAGCGACAGAGGTTGGATGTGAAACTGGAGATTCGGTGTTGCATATTCAGGAGACGAGCGGGTAAACGCTCCCAGCTGAGACGGCGCCATCGTGAGGGGCCCTTTGCGAAAGAGGGCATACTCAAGCGCCATCTGTCCCTTCTTGAACAGAGACCGATAATCCTCATTGAGCGTTCGCACTCCGTGCACCTTATAAATCGGGCGGAGCTGCAGATGGTCCTGCAGGTTCTCTCCGACGCCTGGCAGGTGGTGAACCACCTCAATTCCGTGCTGCTGGAGGAACGTGCCGTCCCCAATTCCTGACAGTTGCAGGAGTTGCGGGGAGGCGATGGCGCCTGCCGAAAGCACGACCTCCTTCCGCGCCAGAATACGCCTTGAGGTGCCGTTCTGGAGTATTTCGACGCCAACGGCACGCTTGCCCTCGAAAAGGATGCGCGTGGCATGGGCTTTCGTTTCAACCTTCAGATTGGGACGGGACAGGGCCGGCTTGAGGAAGCCGCGCGCCGCGGACCAGCGCCGCCCACTCTTCTGGTTGACGTGGAAATACGAGATACCTTCGTTGCTGCCCGTATTGAAATCGCTGACGCGGGGAATGCCGGCCTCGACCGCGGCTTCGATGAAGGTATCCAGGATGTCCCAGCGGGTGCGAGGGGCCTCGACGCGCCATTCGCCGCCCACGCCATGATGCTCGCCGGCTCCGAGGTAGTGATCTAGGTGCTGGCGGAAGATCGGCTTCACATCGTCCCAACCCCAGCCCGTAAGGCCCATTTGGCGCCAGTTGTCGTAATCCTCGCGCTGGCCTCGCATGTAGACCATAGCGTTGATCGCCGAGCAGCCGCCCAGGACCTTGCCCCTCGGATAGTTCAGGATCCGGCCGTTCAGGCCTGCCTCAGCTTCGGTCTTGAACATCCAATCGGCGCGGGGATTGCCGATGGCGAAGAGATAGCCGACCGGGATGTGAAACCAGATCCAGTTGTCCTTGCCGCCGGCTTCGAGAATGCAGACCGAGTTTCGCGGATCCTTGGACAGGCGGTTTGCCAGAACGCAGCCGGCGGAACCTGCCCCGACAATCACGTAATCAAATGTATCGCTGCCTGACATAGTTCGGCTCAATGAAATGAGCCGGCGTTCAACGATATGAACGCCGGCAGAGTTTCTCATGCTCGTGTGTTAGGAGGCGCCCTTGGTCTTGCGCCTCATCAACTCCAGGATTTCTCCCACGATTCCGCGGCGGAAAAGCAGCACGCAGATCACGAAGATAATGCCGATCAGCACCGTCACAGGAAAATCGGACGCAGCCAGATAATTCTGCAAGGCAATCACCAGACCGGCGCCGACGATGGGGCCGATCATCGTGCCGATGCCGCCGAGCAGGGTCATGAGGATGACCTCACCGGACATCTGCCACTGCACGTCGGTGAGCGTTGCGAACTGGAACACGATGGCTTTCGTTCCACCTGCCAGTCCCGCCAGCGCGGCCGACATGACGAAGGCGCCGAGTTTGTAGCGATCCACCCGATAGCCGAGTGAGACCGCGCGCCTCTCGTTCTCGCGGATCGCCTTGAGGATGTTGCCGAACGGCGAGTTCACGATGCGCCAGATGGCGAAGAAGCCGAACAGAAAGATCGCCAGCGTGACGTAGTACATGGTCAGGGGCTGGTTCAGGTCGATGAAGCCGAACAGATAGCCGCGCGGCACGCCCTGGATACCGTCCTCGCCATGGGTGAATGGCACCTGCAGGCAGATGAAGGCGAACATCTGCGACAGCGCCAGGGTGATCATGGCAAAATAAATGCCCTGGCGGCGGATGGCCACGAACCCGATGATCAGACCCATGACGGCGGCTCCGGCCACGCCCAGCAGGATGCTGGTCAGTGGCTCCAGGCCCCACACCTTGGCCGCATGGGCGGTGACATAGGCCGCTCCGCCGAAGAAGGCCGCGTGGCCGAAGGAGAGAAGCCCGACATAGCCGATGAGCAGGTTGAAAGCGCAGGCAAAGAGCGCGAAGCACAGAACGCTCATCAGCATGACGGGATAGAAGAAGAACGGAGCCGCCAGCAGCGCCGCGATGGCGATCAAGCCCAGCACCATGGAGGAGGTGCGCAGCTTGGGCTGTTCCGCAAGATATTGGGTCCCGACAGCCATGATATTACTCCTCCCGCCCGAAGAGACCCGCTGGCCTGACGAGCAGAACGATGGCCATGATCACAAAGATAACGATACTTGAGGCTTCCGGGTAGAAAACCTTTGTCAGTCCCTCCAGCACACCGAGCATGTAGCCCGTGAGGATGGCACCGAGGATCGAGCCCATGCCGCCGACGACGACGACCGCGAAGACGATGATGATAAGGTTCGAGCCCATCAGTGGACTCACCTGGTAGATCGGAGCCGCCAACACGCCGGCCAACCCGGCGAGGGCCGCGCCCAGGCCGTAGGTGAGGGTCAGGAGCAGCGGCACGTTCACGCCAAAGGCCTGGACGAGCGTGGCGTTTTCCGTGGCAGCCCGCAGGTAGGCGCCGAGCCGCGTCTTCTCGATGAGAAGCCAAGTACCCAGGCAAATGCAAAGAGAGGCGACGACCACCCAGCCACGATAGATCGGCATGAACATGAAGCCCAGATTGAGAGCTCCCGTCAGTTGCGGCGGTGCGGCATAGGGTTGGCCGGCTGCGCCGAACCAGTAGCGGAAGGCGCCTTCGAGAATCAGGGCGAGGCCGAAGGTCAGCAGCAACCCGTAGAGCGGATCCACACCGTAGAGACGGCTCAGCATCGTCTTCTCGATCACGACCGCAATGGCACCGACAATCAAAGGTGCCAGAATGAGCGCCGGCCAATAGCCTATGCCTAAGACGCTCAGCAGCAGGTAGGCGGCAAAGGCGCCCAGCATGTATTGCGCGCCATGGGCGAAGTTGATGACCCGCAACAGGCCGAAGATCACGGCGAGGCCAAGGCTCAGCATGGCATAGAAGGAGCCATTGATCAGGCCGATGAGGATCTGGCCAAAAAGGGCCGGGGTCGGAATGCCAAAAATCGTACTCATGATGCTCTACACCCCAAGAACTTCGTGGAGTTCGTCCATGCGCGCATCGAGCTCGTGGCCCGGGAACGAGTTCACCATACGCCCATCCTCCATGAGGTAGAAGCGATCGGCCACCTTCTTCGCGAAGCGGAAGTTCTGTTCCACGAGCAGGATGGTCATGCCGCGCTTCTTCAAGGCGACCAGAACGTCGCCGATGCGCTGGACGATGACAGGAGCCAAGCCCTCCGTCGGCTCGTCGAGAAGGATGATCCTCGCACCTGTGCGCAGCACGCGGGCGATGGCGAGCATCTGCTGCTCGCCTCCCGAGAGCTTCGTTCCCTGGCTCGAACGGCGTTCATGGAGGTTGGGGAAGAGACTATAGATCTCCTCCACGCTCATGCCGCCTTCCGAGACCGTCGGCGGCAGCATCAGGTTCTCGGAGACGTTGAGACTCGCGAAGATGCCGCGCTCCTCGGGCACATAGCCTATACCGGCCTGCGCGACCTTGTGGAGCGGCAGCCCCAGGAGATCCTTGCCGCGCAGGCGGATGACGCCCTCGCGACGGCGGAGAATGCCCATGATCGCGCGCAAGGTGGTAGTCTTGCCCGCGCCGTTGCGGCCGAGCAGGGTGACGGTTTCGCCCTCGCGGATGTCGAGATCGACCCCGTGGAGAACATGGCTTTCGCCGTACCAGGCGTTGAGCCCACGGACTTCGAGGAGGGGAGCGCTACTCATGCTCGGTTCCCATGTAAGCTTCACGCACGCGCGGATCCTGGCTGACCTTGTCATAGGAGCCGTCGGAGAGAATCTCGCCCCGCGCCAGAACGGTAACGCGATCGCAGAGATCGGAAACGACGTTCAGGTTATGCTCGACCATCAGCACCGTCCGATTGTGGGCGATGCGCCGGATCAGGTCGGAGATGCGGCCGATATCCTCGTGCCCCATGCCGGCCATAGGCTCGTCGAGAAGCAGCATGGCCGGGTCGAGCGCTAGCGTGGTGGCGATTTCCAGCGCCCGCTTGCGCCCGTATGATAATTCGACGGCCGGCAGATGCGCATAGGCTCTGAGTCCCACAGCATCAATGAGTTCCATTGCGCGATCGTCGAGTGTTGAAAGAGCCGAAGCGTGGCGCCAGAACTGCGTTGCGAGGCCGGACGGACGCTGCAGCGCCACGCGCACATTGTCGAGCACGGACAAGTGCGGAAAAACCGCCGAAATCTGGAAGGAGCGGACAAGTCCGAGACGCGCGACCTCGGCGGGCTTCAGGCTGGTGATATCGGAGCCCTTGAAGGTGATCTGCCCGCGGGTCGGCGTGAGAAATTTCGTGAGGAGGTTGAAGACGGTCGTCTTGCCGGCGCCGTTCGGCCCGATCAGGGCATGGATCGTGCCCTCGTTGACGGACAGCGTCACGTCTTTCACAGCCAGGAAGCCGCGAAACTCCATGGTGAGCCCGGTGGCGCTCAAGATAGGTTGCGTACTGACCATATGAACCGGCCGACACTCTCTTGGTAAGGAGGAAACGGCTGGTTCGGGCGCAAGGCTCGACACCAGCCGTTGTCAGATGATGAAGGGGTGGGGCGGCTCATGCCGCCCCACCGCAGCCTGAGGATTACTGCGTGGCCTGGCAGCCGCTTTCGGCAAACGACAGGTAAGCCTGATCGCCGGGAACCTTGGCGAGCTGCTTATACATGTCCCACTCGCTCTTGCTCTCTTCCGGCTTCTTCACCTGGAAGAGATACATGTCGTAGACCATGCGGCCGTTGGGCAGCACCTTGCCTTTCTTGGCGAAGACGTCCTCGACCGGCATCTCATGCAGGGCCTTGGCGACCGGCTCGGTCGCGTCCGTGCCGGCCTTTTGGATCGCCTTGAGATACTGCGTCACAGCTGAGTAGGTGCTCATATGGATCATGTTCGGCATACGGCCGGTCTTCTCCTGGAATTTCTTCGCGAAGGCACGGTTCTCGTCGCTCTGATCCCAGTACCAGCCTTCGGTCAGGGTCAGGCCCTGGGCAGCCTTGAGGCCAAGGCCCTTCACCTCGGCGAGGGTGAAGAGCAGCGCCGCCAAGCGCGTGCCACCCTGGGTGATGCCGAACTCCGCCGCCTGCTTGATGGCATTTGCAGTATCGAGGCCGGCATTGGCCATGCCGATCACGTTGGCGCCGGAGCTCTGTGCCTGCAGCAGGAAAGACGAATAGTCGGTCGCGGCCAGCGGATGGCGGACGGCACCGAGAACCTGACCACCTTTCGACTTCACGAATTTTGACGTCTGCTCCTCAAGGGAATAGCCGAAGGCGTAATCCGCCGTGAGGAAGAACCACTTGTTGCCGCCGTTTTCCACCAGCGCGCCGCCAGTGCCGACCGCGAGTGCATGGGTGTCGTAGGCCCAGTGGAAGCCGTAAGGGGTGCATTGCTTGCCGGTGAGATCGGTCGTCGCCGCACCGGTCGTCATCGTGATTTTCTTCTTGTCCTTGGACAGGCCCTGGACTGCGAGAGCGACAGAAGAGGTGGTCAGTTCCATGATGGAATCAACCTTCTCCGTATCGTACCACTGCCGGGCGATGCTAGCCGCGACGTCAGGCTTGTTCTGATGGTCCGCGCTGACGATCTCGACAGGCACGCCAAGAACTTTGCCGCCGAAATCCTGCACTGCCATGCGGGCGGCTTCGACAGAGGATTTGCCGCCGAAATCCGCGTAAACGCCGGACTGATCGTTCAGGATGCCGATCTTGACCACACCATCGGAGGCCTGCTGTGCATAGGCCGATTGCGCCATGACGGTGCAGCTGAGAGCGAACAGTATCTTATTGAGAACTCGCATCGATTTCCTTCCCTTCATTCCGAAGCCAGTTGATCCAGCCATTGTTCGAGCCGCAGCATGAGGGTACGCCCGGCGATGGTCAGAAAGGTACAGCGACTTATGTCTTGTGCAATGCGAGAAGGGGTCATCCTTAAGTCGCAGATATCTTTAGGCTTCAAGCTTCTGCCTCATTTTCAGGCATGGAGCATCGCCCGCCTCCGAAACCTTGGCCGCATTGCCGACAACCCTGATCCGCATCTCCAGTGGTTCACAGAGCTTCGGGCGGCACCTATATCTCGCTCAGCTTTCCCTCCTCCCATTTTCTCGATTGGAGTCCTGAGATGACCGTTCATGCGAAGCCTGTGGATCGCCGTGTTGTGGGGTGAAGGACCCGTCGCTGCTGGTCGGGCAGGCCTATGTGGCCGGCGAGTGGATCGATGCGCCGGACCGCAAGACCATTCCCGTCACCGATCCCTTCGACGGCGCGCTCATCCTCGAGGTTCCCGACCTCGGTCCCGACATTGCCCGGCGTGCCATCGATAAGGCCCATGCGGTGCAGAAGGACTGGGCCAAGCGCACCGCCAAGGAGCGCGCCCAGATTCTGCGTAAATGGTACGACCTGATCATCGCTAATGCCGACGATCTGGCGCTGATCCTCACCACCGAGCAGGGCAAGCCGCTGGCTGAGGCCAAGGGCGAGGTGATCTCGAACGCCGCCTATATCGAGTGGTTCGCCGAGGAGGCCAAGCGCATCGACGGTGATGTCATTCCCGGCGCCAATCCGAGCCAACGCATCGTCGTGCTCAAGCAGCCGGTAGGAGTCTGCGCCGCCATCACGCCTTGGAACTTCCCTAACGGCATGATCACCCGCAAAGTGGGGCCGGCGTTGGCCGCCGGCTGCACCATGGTGCTCAAGCCTGCCGCCCAGACCCCGCTCTCGGCGCTGGCCTTGGCGGTCCTGGCCGAGCGGGCGGGCGTGCCGAAGGGCGCCTTCTCGGTGATCACCGGCGAGGCCAAGCCGATCGGCGAAGAGTTCTGCCACAACCCTAAGGTGGCCAAGATCACGTTTACCGGTTCGACCGGGGTTGGCCGCTGGCTGATGAAAGAGGCCGGCGATAGCATCAAGCGGCTGTCGTTGGAGCTGGGCGGCAATGCTCCTTTCATCGTGTTCGACGATGCCGATCTCGATGCGGCGGTGGAGGGTGCGATGGCGTCCAAGTTCCGCAATGCCGGTCCGACCTGTGTCTGCGCCAACCGGATCTACGTGCAGGAGAGCGTGGCGGAGGCATCTGCCGAGAAGCTTGCGGCCAAGACCCGGGGGCTCAAGCTCGGCCGGGGCACGGAGGCGGGCGTGACCATGGGGCCGCTGATCGACGATCGGGCCGTGGCCAAGATGGAGGAGCACGTGGCGGATGTGCTGGAAAAGGGTGGCAAGCTGCTGGTGGGCGGCAAGCGCTCGGATCTGGGCAGCACGTTCTTCGAGCCGACGGTGATGACGGGCGTGACACAGGCGATGAAGGTGACGAAGGAGGAGACGTTCGCGCCACTGGCGCCGATCATCACGTTCAAGGACGAGGCGGATGTGATCGCGATGGCCAACGACTCGGAGTTCGGGCTGGCATCGTACTTTTATGCCAAGGACATGGCGCGCGTCTGGCGTGTGGCGGAGGCGCTGGAGAGCGGCATGGTGGGCGTGAACACGGCAGCGCTTGCCAACGAGATGGCACCGTTCGGCGGCGTGAAGCAGTCAGGCTTGGGGCGCGAAGGTTCCAAGTACGGCATCGAGGGCTTCCTCGAGCTCAAATACATCTGCCTTGCAGGGATGTAAGCATGAAGAAGCCCGGCCTTGCCGGGCTTCTTCTTTTGATGATGGAAGCTGGCGACGTTTACCAGGTTCCTACGCGCTTCTCGCCCTGAGCAGCAGATCCGCCAATTCCACGAAGCCCTCTCCCGAGTGGCCATTCGCAAGATAGGCCGGCTTGCTGGTCAGGCGGTGCGCGAAGGTCTGGATATTGGCGACCCCGACGCTCAAGGGAAAGGCTGCGAACATGGGCTCGTCGTTCGGCGAATCGCCGGCATAGACCACGGCATTTTTCGCCTCTTCCCAATCCATGCCGAACCCATCGGCGAGCAGGGTCTTAGCCATGCTCAGCTTGTTGTAGTCGCCGAACCAGCCGTTCACATGAATGGAGCTGACCTTGGCCTGTGCACCAGCACGCTCGAAGATGGAAACGATCCGGTCCACCTCCGCTTCCGGCAAGGCGGGCACGTCCTCGCAGAAGTCGATGGCGAGATCCGCCATGCGATAAGCCTGATCGCTGGCGAGCGCCGCGCCGGGAACGCTTGCGAGCACTTCCGTCTCGATAACGTCGAGTTTCGCGCGATTCCGCTTCAGTTCCTCCGGGCCTGCCCAGAAGCGCTGCTGCATGGTCTTGCGTTCGCGATCGTAACGGAAATAGAAGGCGCCGTTTTCTCCCACCACGGCATCCACCGGCCACATGCGGGCGATGTGATCACACCATCCCGCCGGCCTCCCGGTCACGGGGATGACGAGGAAGCCTGCTCGATGCAGCCGTTCGAGTGCGCCGTAGGCAGCCGCCGTCAGCATTCCTTCCGTGGTAATAGTGTCATCAATGTCGGTCAGCACCACGCGAATGGAACGCGCCATTTCCAGCGACATCTGGGATAGGGGCTTCATGCCGTGCTCCTCGAAGAGCGGAGGCAGGGGCGCTGGGTGGAGTGGGACATCGGCAGGGGTATCCTCAGGTGCATGGGATAGATCGTGAGACGGCTAATTGCCGGTCTTTAAGCATGATCTCAAGGCGTGTTCCAAGGTCTTTGATGAGCTGGCACGTCGTCCTGTGTGCAATCTGCAGCCAAAGGCTTCACGCGTGGGATTTCTGACGTAAAGTGACGCCATGCCAAACGATGATGCCGAAATCCTCTACGCCCTCTTCGATGCCGCCCTGAAGGCGGCGCTTCCGGATGGGCAGTTCGATGACCGCTTGCCGCCCAAGCCGAAAGGGCGGACGATTGTTCTCGGCGCCGGCAAAGCCTCGGCCCGCATGGCGGTGGCTTTCGAGGAGGCGTGGGCCCGCGCGGGAGGAACCTGCGAGGGGCTCGTGGTCACGCGATATGGGCATGCGGTGCCGACGCGAGCCGTCGAGATCGTCGAGGCCGCGCATCCGGTTCCCGATGAGGCCGGGTTGCAGGCAGCGGGACGGATCCTGACTCTGGCTCAGGAAGCCGGTCCCGACGACCTCGTCGTCTGTCTGATGTCCGGCGGGGCCTCGGCGCTTCTGTCGCTTCCGGCCGACGGGGTAACGCTGGCAGACAAGCAGAATCTGAACCGCGCCCTGCTGAAATCCGGCGCTCCGATCGGGGAAATGAACCGGGTGCGCAAGTCACTCTCCGCCATCAAGGGAGGCAGGCTTGCGGCGGCAGTCGGCAAGGCGCAGCTCGTCACCTATCTGATCTCGGATGTTCCAGGCGACGATCCCGGCAGCATCGGCTCCGGTCCGACGATTCCTGAACGAGTCGATCCGGACGTCGCTCTCGGCACCTTGCGCAAGTACGGAATCGAAGTGCCTGAACATGTCCTGCAGACCATCCGGTCCAACGCCGTCACCGGGCCCGTCGCCGGCGGCCTGGTGCACATGCTGTCGACGCCCAAGATGGCGCTCGATGCTGCTGCTGCCAAAGCCCGTGAACTGGGGCTGACGCCGCTCGTGCTCGGCGACGCGCTTGAGGGAGAGGCGCGGGAGGTCGGGCGTGTCATGGCCGGCATTGCACGTTCGGCTCTGATGCATGGCGAGCCAGCCAAGGCACCATGCGTTCTGCTGTCCGGCGGTGAGACGACGGTGACGGTTCGCGGGCAGGGGCGGGGCGGCCGCAATGCCGAGTTCCTGTTGTCTCTGGCTCTCTCCTTGAAAGATCAGGACAGGATCTCGGCCATCGCCTGCGATACTGACGGCATCGACGGCTCCGAGGACAATGCGGGCGCCTGGTTCGACGGTGGCCTGTTCGAGAGCGCACGCGCGAAAGGGATCGATCTGGCCTCTCACCTGGACACGAACGATGCCTATACGGCGTTCGCGCAACTCGGCAGGCTCGTCGTGACAGGCCCGACTTTGACGAATGTGAACGACTTCCGTTGCATCCTCGTTCGTCCATGAGCGAAGCGGGATGCCGGCTCAGATGGAATAGCTGAGCCCTGTCGTGTTCGTTTCCGGCACGATCATCGTGACCTTGGTTCCGCGGCCTTCGTGGCTCTCGATTTCCAAGTCTCCGCCGTGAAGCTTGAGGATGTACCAGGCGAGGCTTAGGCCCAACCCCGTGCCGGGCAGCTTCTTCGCATTCTGGCCGCGGAAAAAGGGTTGCATGATGAAGGGCAGGTCCCGTTCCAGGATGCCGATCCCCTGATCCTTGACGACAATCCGGATCATGCCGGCTCTCCTGCGGGCTGTGATTTCGATCAGCCGCTCCGGCGGCGAATATTTCATGGCGTTGGACAGGACGATGACGAGTGCCTGCTCCAGCAGGATGGCATCACCGATCACCATAGCGGGCAACCCGCGAAGCTGGAGTCGAATCGCGCGGGACGGGTCCTGTCCGCCTTGTTCCCTGCAAACCCGGCGGATGAGTTCGTCGAGGTTGAACTCGCTTGGGTTGAGGACAATTCCGCCGGCGGTTGCCCGGCTATAAGACAGGATCGTTTCGGTGAGTTCGTCGAGGCGCAGGCTGGCGCGCCAGATCTTCTCCGCCTTTGCCCGAACATCGTGCGTGCTCAGCTGATCGGCACGCCGGATCAAGCCCTGAGCCAGGGCATTGATCGCCGAAAGAGGCGTTCTCAGCTGATGAGCCAGGAGAGCGACACGGTCCAATGGATGAGCCGGACTCCTCGATACTGTGCGACTGCTCGCACGGCGAGAGGTCCTGGGAGTTGGCCGGGAAGGACGTCGGGTGGCTGCGGGCACAGACGCGATACCTATATTACGTTATAACGTTTATATTAGGGCTTGATCCGAATTAGTGCGCCCAAGGCCGTTGTCCATCCCTCATTCTCACCTGAAAGGGCAGACTTGTCATTCAATGAAGAAATGCAGTCTGTCTCAGTTCAGAGAATAATCTATGATGAGTCAGAGTCGTTGCTAAGTCTAATGATCCGGCTGTACCAGCATGCACGCGAGTTTTGAAAGTAAGAGAAGCAAGAAAATCTCGAAGGTATGATCGGGCCTTTCACGCGCTCGTGGCCGGTATTGTCGCAGATCGCGATTTATTTGAAACCAACCTATCGGGACGGCGTTGCCCTGTCAGAATATCTGTTTCAGGAGAATCATCATGGATAACGATCGCGCCGAAGGCAGCATGAAGAATATTAAGGGCCGCGTGAAGGAAGGTCTCGGCAAGGCCGTGGGCGACTCGAAGATGGAAGCCGAAGGCAAGATGGATAAGACCGAAGGCAAGATCCAGAACACCATTGGTGGGATCAAGGATTCGCTCCGCAAGAGCACCTGATCTCATTGAACGAAGTCAATAAGACGGGCCCGGCTCTTCGGCCGGGCCTTTTTCATGCGGATTTGTCCGCCTTGCGGATCAGGAAGCTGATCCGGGAGGCTTCCTGGTTTTGCTTCTCCAAGACATCGCCGGTTTCGCGGATCAGATTGGGGACATCGATGCCCGCCAATGGATCCGTGCAGATGACGTACAGCGTTTCGCCGGGCGCCATGGAGAGCAGAGCCTTACGCGTGCGCAGAACCGGCAGCGGGCACTTCAGACCGGACAGGTCAAGTTCGGTCATCGCCTACGCCTCCGCTGCGCCAAAACCTTCGCCTCCGCCCAATCGTCTGGCGTGTTGATGTTGAAGAACGGATCAACAGGCTCAACGGGCCAGGAGGCCTCGGCATATCCATGGAGCCGCGCCCAGTCACTTACACTGCGCATGCCGTTTTCCAAGAGCGCCTGACGCAGATCCTGGCGTAGAGAAACAGGCCAGAGGCCGACAGCGAAATGAACCTGCGAGCCTGAAGAGGCGCAGGCGAGAGGCCGTTCGGCTTCATGACGCGCCTCATGCAGTTGCGGTACCAGATCCAGGGGGATGAAAGGCGTATCGCCTGGAATGCTGGCGATCCACTCGATGCCGGGGCGATGTGTGGCAGTCCATTCGAGAGCTGTCAGGATGCCCGCCAACGGTCCCAGGGAACCTGCAATCGAATCCGGCACGACAGGAAAAGGCATATTCTTGAAGCGCGGAAGTGTGCTGTTCGCATTGATGATCACGCTTTCGCATTGCGGGGCAAGGCGCCGCGCCACATGCTCGAGAAGCGTAAGCCCCTCGAAGACGAGGAGGGACTTGTTGCCCCCTCCCATACGGCGGGAAAGGCCTCCCGCCAGAATCACACCGAGGGTGGAGGGCGGCATCGTGCCGGGCCTGTTCACTCGATCACGATTCGCGGTGCGGGTCTCGCTGGCGCACCACCCGCTAGCGAAGTCCAGACCTGCTGTGCCATGTCCTTGTAGATCCTGGCATGTGGACCTTCCGGATCGGCGACGACAACCGGGCGGCCGGCATCCGATAACTCGCGGATCGTCATGTCGAGCGGAACTTCGCCGAGGAAGGGAACCTCAAGACGCTTAGCCTCTTCACGCGCTCCCCCGTGGCCGAAGATGTGGGAACTCTGGCCGCAATGAGGGCAGACGAAGGTGGCCATGTTCTCGACGATGCCCAGGATCGGGATCTCCACCCGCTTGAACATGGACACGCCGCGCCGCGCATCGATGAGAGCCAGATCTTGCGGCGTCGAAACGATCACGGCGCCAGCGAGCGGCGTGGCCTGCGCCATGGTCAGCTGCGCGTCGCCCGTGCCAGGGGGCATGTCGACCACGAGCACATCGAGATCACCCCAAGCGACCTCCCGCAGCATCTGAGTGATGGCCGACATCACCATCGGCCCACGCCAGATCATGGCGGCTTCCTCCTCGACAAGGAAACCGATGGACATGACCTTGAGGTCGTAAGCCTCCATTGGCTCGAGAACGCGATTTTCGAGTAGGCGCGGCTTGCCGTGAATGCCGAGAAGCTTCGGCATGGACGGGCCATAGATATCCGCATCGAGCAGGCCGACCTTCAGCCCGAGAGCCTTCAGCCCGAGAGCGAGGTTGCAGGCGGTCGTCGACTTGCCGACACCACCCTTCCCAGACGCGACGGCGATCACCT
Organism: Microvirga tunisiensis; assembly: GCF_009296175.1. Lineage (GTDB taxonomy): Bacteria > Pseudomonadota > Alphaproteobacteria > Rhizobiales > Beijerinckiaceae > Microvirga > Microvirga tunisiensis. The sequence goes on from NZ_VOSK01000013.1 coordinate 17,956, forward strand.
GCTGCACGCCGGGAATGCGTTGGTTCCTGGGCTGGGCTGCCGCCCGTGGTCGCTGAGGCGCGGCCGGGGAGGGGGGCGATGCGCCGGAACCGGCGGGCCGGTCGGCGGTGAGGCTGGCGAAGACGCCCTTCACGGCCGGCAGTCCCTGCACGGCCGTGACGGCGGCCTGGCGCACCTGTTCCATGCTCGCGGCCTCGGACGGTTCGATGGTGATCGAGAACATGACCCGGCCGGCATCGTCCACCACCACGTCCGACAGCCGTCCCGAGGCAACGAGGTCGGTTCCGCTTGCATCGACCGGAACGGTCGACAGAGCCTGCAGCACATGCTCACGGGTAATTGCCACGATGAAATCTCCTGAATGGCTCTGAGGGCTTCTGACCCCTCATGTATAGGGCAAGAGCGCGCACGTTAAGACGGTCCGAGACAGCCCAGTTGCAATATCCGAACCAAACTGCACCTTGTCCGTTGTTCACCCGATCCCTCGGGAGCCGGTTCGACCGGTCGCGTCACAGCCTTCGCTGATCATTCCCGAGAGCGAATTACACAAGATCGAGGAGACAACGATGCACCAGCACGGCCATAACGATCCGAATGCCGGGAAGCTTTATGAGCTGATCAAGGACGTGAAGATCGCCATGATGACCACCGTCGATACGGACGGGACTCTCCACAGCAGGCCCATGCACAACCAGGAGGCGGATGAGCATGGGGACCTTTGGTTCTTCACCCAGATCCAGTCTCCCAAGACGACGGAGCTCTCCCGCGACAGCGAGGTCAACTTGGCCTATTCCGATCCGAGCAGCCAGACCTATGTGTCAGTGACGGGCAAAGCCGAGATCGTGCGCGACAAGGCGAAGATCGAGGAGAAGTGGTCGGAGCCCCTGCGCGCATGGTTCCCGAAAGGCGTGGACGATCCGCAGATTGCCCTGATCCGTGTTCATCCGGCCAAGGGCGAATACTGGGACAGCCCGTCGTCGACGCTAGTGCATCTCTACGGTTACGCGAAGGCCGCCATCACTGGTCAGCAGCCCAATCCTGGCGATCAGGCTAAAGTCAATCTGAGCTGATCTTTGCTGCACCGCGAAACATTCGGGGCCGCATGCGGCCCCTTTTCTTTGTCTTAAATTATCCTACCTCTACGTTACAAGCTTAGGTATAGTTGCAGAACAACAAGTAAACCGGAAAACAACCGCACGGCGTTCATAAAAACAATCTTTTGGGGGCAGTCTTAGGGAGGAAACAATGAAATCCGTCCTGCTTGCCGCAGTCTCATTTGTTGCTTTCGCGTCCTCGAGTTTCGCTCAGCCTGCAACTCAGAGCCCAACGGGCAACCTGGAAAAGCTCTCATCGTTCCAGAGCACCGGAACCACTGAGCCGCGGCCGATTCCGCAGGAAGGTCGTCGCGCCGATGCCATCCGGAAGAACCTTGAGAAGATCCAGCTCCCGGCCGGTTTTAAGATTGATCTCTATGCGATCGTGCCGGATGCGCGCCACATGGCCGTCGGCCCCAATGCCGGCGTGGTCTTTGTCGGCACCCGCAAGAGCAACGTCTATGCCGTCACGGATCGCGACAAGGATCGGGTTGCGGACGAAGTGAAGCAATTCGCGCCATCGGTCGCGTTCAAGATCCCGAACGGCGTGTGCTTCTCGCGCGACGGAGTTCTCTACGTGGCGGAGCAGAACCGGGTGCTGCAATTCCCGGCCGCCGAGTTCTTCTATGAAGGGCCGGATGTCGCGGCGTTCGTCGTAGCCAAGCAGGGCGATCTCATTCCTCCCACGGAGGAGAGCTTCAACCATACCGCCCGCGTGTGCCGGATCGGACCGGACAACAAGCTCTACATCGCGCTCGGCCAGCCCTTCAACGTGCCTGCGAAAGACAAGTTAGACCTCTACAAGCGTACCGGCATCGGCGGCATCGTCCGCATGGATCAGGATGGCAAGAATCGCGAGGTCTATGCTACCGGCATCCGCAACTCGGTCGGCATGGATTTCAATCCGGCCGACAAGTCGCTGTGGTTCACCGACAACCAGGTGGATGGGATGGGCGACGACCAGCCGCCCGGAGAAATCAACCGCGTTGCCAATATGGGACAGAATTTCGGCTTTCCCTATTACGGCGGCGGCACCGTCCGCACAGTCGAGTACAAGGACGATCCGGTTCCGGCAGGTGTGGTCGGTCCGCAGGCTGAAATGGATCCGCACGCGGCCGATCTCGGCATGATGTTCTACACGGGCAGGATGTTCCCGCAGACCTACCAAGGCGGCATCTTCTCGGCCCAGCACGGTTCGTGGAACCGCACCAAGCCGGTCGGTGCGCGCGTCATGTTCACGCCGATCAAGCAGGACGGCACAGCGGACAAGTCGCAGATCTTCGCCGAGGGATGGCTGACGGACAACGGTGAATATCTCGGGCGGCCGACGGATGTGGCCATGCTGCCTGACGGTTCCCTTCTCGTATCGGACGATACGGCCGGTGCAATCTACCGGATCTCCTACGAAGGCCGGTAAGGCCTGCTTCGATGGGCGTGCCCGGTGGCACGCCCAACCTCTTCCAGAAGGTCAGTCATGAAGATGATCCGTGCCTTGGCTCTGCCAGGGATTTTCCTGAGCGTTGTCCTTGTCGATCATTCCTACGCGGCGGATGCTCGGGCAGGACGCCAGAAAATTACGACTTGCCAAGCCTGCCATGGTCTCGATGGGCTGTCGAAGAATCCGGAGGCACCCAATCTGGCCGGTCAGATTGAACCCTATCTCGTCAAAAGCCTGACGGAGTATCGCTCAGGCGACCGCAAGCACGAGACCATGAACATAGTTGCGAAGGAATTGTCAGACGAGGATATCGCCGACGTAGCGGCTTACTACGCTTCGATCCAGGTCGATGTCCTGCCGCCGTGAAGTGGCTCCTGAAAGTCTTGTAGCCGGCACTCTTTCATCCCGGACGCCCCTTCGCTATTGTCTCGCCTCCTTTGAGTGGCATGGAGCAGGGGATGGCGGATATCGCAACCCGGGTCTACAACCATACCTGGAAGATCGATCCGATCGTCCGGTCCGTTCTGGATACGGATTTCTACAAGCTTCTGATGGCGCAGACGATTTTTCGACGCCACCGCGACGTGCAGGTTACGTTCGGTATCCATAACCGCACCACCCGCATCCGTCTGGCCGACATCATCGATGCCGGTGAACTGCGCGAGCAGCTTGACCATGTGCGCAGCCTGTCCCTGACGCGGGGCGAGTCCACTTGGCTGCGCGGCAATACCTTCTATGGCAAGCGGCAGATGTTCTCGCCGGAGTTCATGGACTGGCTGGAGACCTTCCGCTTTCCGGAATACCTGCTCGAGAAGGAGGATGGTCAATACGTGCTGACCTTCCACGGCCCCTGGATCGAGACCACCATGTGGGAGATCCCGGCGCTGGCCATCCTCAACGAGCTGCGCTCCCGCGGTGTGCTCAAAGGCATGGCAAAGTTCGAGCTTCAGGTGCTCTATGCCCGCGCCATGACACGGGTCTGGGAGAAGATCCAACGGCTTAAGCAGCTTCCCGATCTGTCCATCTCCGATTTCGGCACGCGGCGGCGGCACGGCTTCCTCTGGCAGGATTGGTGCGTACAGGCGATGATCGAGGGCTTGGGCCCTTCCTTCCTCGGCACGTCCAACTGCCTCATCGCCATGCGCCGCGAGGTCGAGGCCGTCGGCACGAATGCCCATGAGCTGCCCATGGTCTATGCCGCCCTAACCGACAGTGATGAGGAACTGGCCGAAGCGCCGTACCGGGTGCTGGCAGATTGGCAGCAGGATTACGAGGGCAACCTGCGCGTCATCCTGCCCGATACCTACGGCACCACGAACTTCCTGCAGAATGCCCCCGAATGGGTCGCGTCATGGACGGGCATTCGCGTGGATTCGAAGGATCCGATCGAGGGTGGCGAGGAGGCCATCGAATGGTGGCGCCAGCGCGGACAGAATCCGAGTGAGAAGCTCGCGATCTTCTCCGATGGACTTGATGTGGATGTGATCGAGCGGATCCATCAGCACTTCCGCGGCCGCATGCGCATCGGCTACGGCTGGGGCACGCTCTTCACCAACGATTTCCGCGGCCTTGCTCCCGATGGCGCGCTCGACCCGATCTCCATCGTCTGCAAGGTCATCTCGGCCGATGGCCGGCCGACGGTGAAACTCTCCGACAATCCGACGAAAGCCATGGGGCCGAAGTCGGAAATCGAGCGCTACAAGCGCATCTTCCAAGTGGGGCAGCAAACGGCCCAGCCTGTTCTGGTGTGACGGATATGATCATCGATCTCAATTGCGACATGGGTGAAGGCTACGGCCCCTGGCCGATGGGGGATGACGAGGCGATGCTCGACATTGTCTCCTCCGCCAACATCGCCTGCGGCTACCATGCGGGCGACCCGTCCATCATGTTCCGCACGGCGGAGACGGCGAAGCGCAAGGGCGTCGCCATCGGCGCCCATCCGGGCTTCAACGATCTGCACGGCTTCGGCCGCCGGGTGATCCGAGGCGACAGCCCTGCCGAAATCGAGCGCATGGTGGCCTATCAGATCGGTGCCATGCAGGCGGTCGCGGCGCTTGCCGGACACAAGGTCACCTATGTGAAGGCGCATGGTACGCTCAACAACATGGCGAACGAGGACATGGATCTCGCCCTTGCCATCGCCCGCGCCATCAAGGGCGTCGATGCAGGCCTCGTCAACGTCTGCATGCCTGGACTGCTGATGGAGAAAGCATCCGAGACGATCGGCGTGAAGGTCGCGCGTGAGTTCTTTGCCGATCGTACTTACGAGGACGACGGAACGCTGACGAGCCGCAAGAAGCCCGGCTCCGTCCTGCACGATGCCGATGCGGCCGCCGAGCGTGTGCTGCGTGCCGTGCTGGACAAGGCGGTGACGACGACCTCCGGCAAACGCATTCCCGTTCAGTTCGACACGATCTGCGTTCACGGCGACGAACCGAGCGCGGTCGTCATGGCCCGGACGGTTCGTGCGAAGCTGGAGGCGAACGGCATCGCCATCGCGCCGTTCTCAGGCGTTCAGCGCTGATCAGCCCTTGAAAGCCTTCGCGAGGAAAGGCTGCAGGGCTGCCAGCGTTTCCTCCGGCGCCTCTTCGGCGAGATAATGGCCGCAATCGATGCCGTGACCTTCCACATGGCCGGCCCAGTCGCGCCATACGGCGAGAACGTCGTACCAGCGCTCCAGCCCGTTCTTCAGGCCCCAGAGGGCCTGCACCGGACAGGCGATGCGCCGGCCCGCCCGCTGGTCCTCTTCATCGAGGCGCATGTCGATGGTGGCGCCAGCCCGATAATCCTCGCACATGGCGTGGACCGTTTCCGGATCGGTGTAGCAGCGACGGTACTCGGCGAGCGCCGCTTCATCGAAGAGCGAGCGCCCGCGGCGAAGGTAGAACGTGTCCGGATCCGACGCGATCAGGCGCTCGGGGATGGGGTGCGGCTGGGCTAGAAAGAACCAGTGCCAGTAGCCCATGGCGAAGGCCATGTCCGTGCGCTGGAAGTGCTCCGCGGTGGGAATGATGTCGAGAACGGAGAGCGAGACGATTCGTTCCGGATGGTCGAGAGCCATGCGATAGGCACAGCGCCCGCCGCGGTCGTGTCCGACGACGGCAAAGCGCTCGAAGCCGAGGGCCTGCATCATCTCCACCTGATCGCGCGCCATGGCCCGTTTGGAATAGGGCTCGTGATCCGGCGTCGTCGCAGGCTTGGAACTGTCGCCATAGCCGCGCAGATCGGCACAGACAACCGTGTAGCTCTCGGCAAGCTTCGGAGCCACCTTATGCCACATGACATGGGTCTGCGGATGACCGTGCAGCAGAAGGACGGGCGGTCCGCTTCCGCCATGGCGGAGGTTGATGACGGCTCCGGAGGTTTCGATTTGGCGGTGTGTGAAAGTCTCGAACATCCCGCTGTTGTCTTACAGTTTTCGCCGCGGCGCCAGTTCCGCCGATACTCTCCGTCAACAAAGGCAGAGATGAGACGTATGTTCGGTGCCGGAAATGGTGCGGATCGTCACCAGGAGCGGCGCTCCCCATTGTCGATATGGATGATCCCGCTCCGATAGATCTTGAGACCTCCGACCTGCGGGTGCGCCCGCAAATAGGCCATGACGCCTCTCGCGCGGGCTCGTACGCGAAAATCGACAGCGCGGCAGGAAAGATGCAGGGAATGGCGGGCTCCGCCGGCGCGCCAGTTGCGTCCGCTGGTGCGGTGGGTGGACTCGACGCTGACGGGACCGAACTTCTCCGCAACGGATGCCACCACATCGCGCAGATCACCGGGGGTGCAGTTGGTCGGAGCGCTTGCGCGCAGGGTGATCGCCCCCTGAGATACGAGCGACGCGAAGCCGGAGAGAGTCTTTGCATTCGGCAGGCTTCCGGTGACGCCGGGATCGTCGGCGCGGTTGTCGGAGGGCAGGCTGGCATATTGCGCAGGAGGGATGATCTCGCCGTCCTCATCGCCCGCTTTGAGCGCAGCCGGAGACAGGCCCAATAAAAACGCGCCCGTCATGAGTGTCATCCTGGACGCGTGACGAACTCGGTAAACAGTGCTCATCGGGTTCTCCCGTAGTGAGCCCCTACAAAGTCACTGCCGCCGAAATGGTCCTTCCAGCGGCATCCACTTTTTATTGGTCAGTAACTGACGGTTGAGTACGCAACGTTAGGTACCGCTACCTAAGATAAGCTTGGCGCTAGGCAAGAACACCTAAACGGGTCTGAAGGATCAGAGACCCTGGTTCGTCGGCAAAGCTTTATTTTGCAAGGAATCCTATCAGAGGAAATTTTGGGTGAGTTACGGGATAACAGGGCGGCAATCTTGCAGAAGTCTGTCGGAATGCACACATCAGTGCCCGTTGTGCCAATCATGGAATTGGCCACTTGGAGACAGGAATGAACACTGCTCATAGCGCCGTTTTCGACGCTATCAAGACCGCCGGCCCGACCCAGGCCGATGCGATCGCACGCGTCACGCTCGTCGCAAAACTGCTGGATAACGCCGTGATGATTCCCGGCTTGAACCGGCGCATCGGCTTCGATGCCGTGTTGGGTCTCGTGCCAGGCATCGGCGATATGATTTCGGCTGCTCTCGCCAGCTACATCATCTGGGAGGCGCGTCAGCTCGGATTGCCGCGCTGGAAGATCGCGCGCATGATCGGCAACGTCGCGGTCGATACGGCCATTGGTGCGATCCCGCTGGCGGGCGACGTGTTCGACGTCTTCTTCAAGGCCAATCAACGCAATCTTCGGATCATCCACGAGCATCTGGGTACGCCCAAGCGCGGGCCGCGTGAGATCGACGGCACGGCCGTTCGGGTGGAGGAGCGCTGAATGAAACGCCTCCTCTGGATTCTGGCCTGGAGCGCCGTTGCGGTGTGGTCTCTGTTCGCGTGGGGCACCTACGGGCTGCTCGATTTCTTCGGCGGCTTTGCGGCGCGCAATGCGGATATCGTCACCGGCCACCCCGAGACGGTCGAGTGGCTGTCCTGGGCTTTGATGACGTTGCGCAGCCTGGGGCTTGGCGCCATCGTCGTGGTCTGGGGTTTAGTCTCGCTGGTGATCCTCGCCGTTCCGGCCCTGCTCGGCCTGTTCCTGAGCGGCTCAAGCCGCGATCAGCGTGTCGAGGACTGGCGTGGGTCTCGGATCGATCCCCGCGCGCCGGGCCCGTTTCCGCCCTCGTCAGGACAGCATCCGATCCGGCGGATCGAAAGGCGATAAAGCGAAAGGGCGAAGCGGATGCCGCTTCGCCCTTCGTGTTTCAGGCCTTATCGATGGCTTGAGATGAACTGCTTGAAGCGCTCGGATTTCGGAGCGCCGAACACGTCTGCCGGCGTGCCTTCCTCCTCCACCACGCCCTTGTGGAGGAACACGACCCGGTTCGACACGTCGCGGGCAAAGCCCATCTCATGCGTCACCACCAGCATGGTGCGGCCTTCCTCGGCGAGCGAGCGCATGACGCGCAGGACCTCGCCGACGAGTTCCGGATCAAGCGCGGAGGTCGGCTCGTCGAACAGCATCACCTTGGGATGCATGGCGAGCGCCCGCGCGATGGCGGCGCGCTGCTGCTGGCCGCCGGAGAGATGGGAGGGATACTGATTGCGCTTGTCGACGATGCCGACCTTCTTCAGCAGTTCCTCGGCTTCGGCGATGCACTCGGCCTTCGGGCGCTTCTGCACATGCACCGGAGCTTCGATCACGTTCTCCAGGATCGTCATGTGGGACCAGAGATTGAAGCTCTGGAACACCATGGCGACGCGCGAGCGGATGCGATCCACTTGGTGCTGATCGGCAGGCTCCATGCCCTTGCGGCCCTTCTTCAGGCCGATCGTCTCGCCGCCGATGCGGATGTCGCCGGAATCCGGCACCTCCAGCATGTTGATGCAGCGGAGCATGGTCGACTTGCCGGAGCCCGATGCGCCGAGGATCGAGATGACATCGCCCTCCTTCGCACTGAGCGAGACGCCTTTCAGCACCTCAAGGTTTCCGAAGCTCTTGCGCAGATTGTTGACGGAGACGGCAGAAGCGGCCTCGGAGGACGCAGATTGGGTCGACAAGGATGCAACTCCGTTAGACATGAGCGGCCTCCAGACGCGGCTCGATGGCCGGGGGGCGGCGCAGATGAGGCGAGAGCCACCATTCGATGGCCATGATGATGCGCGTGATGATGAAGTTGAGAATGAGGTAGATCAGTCCCGCAACGATGAAGACCTCGACCGCGCGGAACGTCTGCGAGATGAGTTTCGCGGCAAGCCCGGTCACCTCCATCATGGTGATGATGGAAGCTAGCGACGTGGCCTTCACCATGAGAATGATCTCGCTGCCATAAGCGGGGAGGGCCTGACGGAGCGCGATGGGGAAGACGATGCGGCGGAAGAGCAGGAAGCCCGACATGCCACAGGCCCGCGCCGCCTCGACCTGGTTGTAAGGCACCGATTGCAGGCCGCCACGCATGATCTCGCTGGCATAGGCTGCGGTGTTGAGGGTGAGGGCCAGCACTGCGCACCAGTAAGGCTCGCGGAAGAACGTCCATAGGCCCCATTCCTGCAGCGTCGGACGGAACTGCCCGAGGCCGTAATAGATCAGGAAGATCTGCACGAGCAGGGGCGTTCCGCGGAACACGAAGACGTAGGCCTGCGCAGGCCAGTCGAGGGCCTTGACCCTCGACATGCGCATCAGCGCCAGGAGCATCGCGAAAATGGCGCCGAACGCGACGGATGTGAAGGCCAGGTTCAGCGTCAGCGGCACGCCGCTCATCAGGGTCAGGAAGGTATCCCGCATGAAAGCGAAGTCCATCAGGAAGCCCTCCGCATGCCACGCATCGAGTGGGACTCCGCGCGCTGGAACAGATAGGTCGAAACCCAGGTGATAAGCAGGTAGAGAACCGCCGCCGTGATGTAGAAGTCGAACGGACGGCGGGTCGAGCCTGCCGCAATGTGCGACTGGCGCAGCAGCTCGACGAGGCCCGTCACGGAGATCAGGGCCGATTCCTTCAGCACCAGCTGCCATGTGTTGCCGAGACCCGGGATGGCATAGCGCAGAACCTGAGGCGCGATGATGCGGCGGAACATGAGCCAGCGATGCATGCCGACGGATCGCGCCGCCTCGATCTCGCCCCGGTTCACGACCTGATAGGCCCCGCGGAAGACCTCCGCCTGATAGGCGCCCGACACGATGCCGATGGCCAGGGCACCGGTGACGAAGGCCGGCACGCCGATGAAGCCTTCGGCCCCGAACAGGCTGCCGATGGCGCCGAGCGCCGCGCTGCCGCCGAAATAGAAGAGATAGATCACGAGCAGATCGGGAATGCCGCGCAGGACGGTGGTGTAGCCGTCCGCCAGGCTTCGGGTGACGAGATTGCCCCCGATCTTCCCCCAGGCCACCAGGGTTCCGACGACGGAGCCGGCGAGGAAACCGCAGAGGGCAACGGCGATCGTCATCCCCGCCGCGGTGAGAAGAGCCCATCCCCAACCGTTGGGGCCGAACCCGACGAGCTCGAAATAGCTCAGCTGCTGCACGCTTCAACTTTCCTGAAAATGTCTCCCCTCACGAAAGCAGAGAGTAAGACAGGATCTGTCAAATCCGGCCTTTGACCGGATCATGTCGCGGGTCCGTTTAGCAGGACCCGCGACTTTGTTTCCAGCACGATCTCGTCAGACTTGCGGAGTAGCGTCGATCTTGAACCACTTCTCGGACAGCTTCTTGATCGTGCCGTCCTTGATCGCAGCCTGGATCGCCTCGTCGAAGGACTTTTTCAACTCGGTGTCCTCCTTGCGCATGCCCACGGCGACACCCCGGCCCAATACGCCGCCGCGCATGCCCGTGCCGGCAATGACCATATCCTTGAACTCCGGCTTCTCCTGTGTGGCTTTCAAGGCCCCGTGGCCTGCGAAGATCGCGTCGACGCGGCCGGCGGTCAGGTCGAGGTCGTGCTGCTCCGTCGTCTTGTACTCGCGGATCTCGACCGTATCCTTGAAGTACTGCTCCACGAACTGTGCGTTCACGGTCGAACCCTGCACACCTATCGTTTTGCCCTTCAAAAGCGACTTCCAGGCTTCGATTGCCTTCTTCGCACCCTCAGGGTCCTTTTCAAAGCTCACCGTCGTGCCGGTCCCTGCCAGCTTGGCGAGCGGAGAATCTTTCATCACGCCCCAGCCGTGGGGAGTGGCGGCATAGGGAAGCGAGAAGTTGATCGTCTCCAGGCGCTTGTCGGTGATGTTCATGCCGGCCATGATGGCGTCGTACTTCTTGGCCTGAAGCGCCGGGATGATGCCGTCCCAATCCTGGGCGACGATCTCGCACTTCACCTTCATGCGCCCGCAGAGCTCGTTGGCGAGATCGATCTCATAGCCTTCGAGCTTGCCGCCAGCGCCCGTGAAGTTCCACGGAGCGTAAGCGCCTTCCGTGGCGATCTTGACGGTCTTATCCTGTGCCGTCGCTCCGCCAACGGCGAGGGCGGAGGCCAACAGGCCGAGACCCAATGTCTTAAAGAGTTTCATCGTCATCCCTCTGGTCAGCTTCGACTGATCCTATTGTCGGATGAGGGTCGTCGAGGACCTCCATCTCGTACTCAGAAGCTAACATTCAAAAGCCAAGCCGGCGCAAGTCCTAAACATGCTGAATAAAGCGCCCAAGCTGGCGATTTCGGTCGCAATCGGGCCTGATCGATACAAAAAAGGCGCGGCCGAAGCCGCGCCTCTCATGGATCGAAGCGAAGATCAGCCCTTGGGGGAGATATCCACCTTGAACCACTTCATGGACAGGGTCTTAACCGTGCCGTCCTTGACCGCCGCATTGATCGCCTCGTTGAAGCTCTTCTTCAACTCGTCGTCGCCCTTACGCAGACCGACACCGACGCCGGCACCCAGGAGGCCGCCGGTGATGGACGGACCGACCATGACGTAATCCTTGAATTCCGGCTTATCGAGCGTGCCCATAATGGCCGTGGAATCCGCCAGGACGGCGTCGATACGGCCGGCCGCGAGGTCGAGGTCGTGCTGTTCGGTGGTCTTATCCTCGCGGATTTCCGCAGTGCCCTTCAGGTACTTGTCCGCGAAGTTGGCGTGGATCGTCGAGCCCTGGACGCCAACGGTCTTGCCCTTGAGGATCTCCTTCGAAGCGTCGATGGCCTTCTCGGCGGCAGCCTGCTGGGTGCCGAGGTGATAGGCTTGGCCCGTGCCTGCCATCTTGGCGACGGGCGACGACTTGGCGACCATGTAGCCGTTGGGGCCGTTCACGTAGGGGCCCGCGAAGTCGATGGTCTTCTTGCGCTCGTCGGTGATGCTCATGCCGGCCATGATGGCGTCGTACTTCTTGGCGGTCAGCGCCGGGATGATGCCGTCCCAGTCCTGAGCGACGATCTCGCACTTGACGTTCATGCGCTTGCAGAGGTCGTTGGCGAGGTCGATCTCGAAGCCCTCGAGCTTGCCGCCTGCGCCCGTAAAGTTCCACGGCGCGTAGGCGCCTTCCGTGGCGATTTTCACCGTCTTCTGCTGTGCGGCTGCTCCGCCGACCGCAAGAGCGGAACCGAGAAGAGCCAAGCCGACGGTCTTAACGAATTTCATAGTCGTTCCCTTGTTTGTGGGCCCCGGCGCGAAGCCGAGGCCTGACTTGCCCGCGGCCCTCTCGGGCCGCGCCGTGACGCAGTAACAGCCAAACTTGGCAAAAAGGCAAGAGGTGGTGAATCAGGCTTCACACAACCCGAAGCTTGATCTCGCCCAGCCCCTCGATGGCGCCCACGATGGTCTGACCTTGCGTCACTGCGCCCACTCCGTCCGGGGTGCCGGAGAAGATCACGTCGCCAGGGACGAGTTCGAAATAGGAGGAGAGATAGGCGATCTGCTCGGCGACGGACCAGATCATGTCGGACAGATCCGCCTTCTGCCTAATCGTGCCGTCCACCGACAGGGAAATGACGCCACCGGCAGGGTGTCCAACCTGCGAGACGGAATGGATCGGTCCGACCGGGCCCGAATGATTGGCGGCCTTCCCGAGTTCCCAGGGGCGGCGAAGCTGCTTGGCTTCGTCCTGGAGGTCGCGGCGGGTCATGTCGAGCCCGACCGCATAGCCGAAGACGTGGTCGAGGGCCTGCTCGACAGGAATGTCGCGTCCGCCCTTGGCTAGCGCCACCACCATCTCGATCTCGAAATGGTAGTTCCCGGTTTTCGGCGGATAGGAATGATCTGCCGTTTCACCGTCCATGACGGGCTGCAGAGCATCCGCCGGTTTCATGAAGAAGAAGGGCGGCTCGCGGGTCGGATCGCCACCCATCTCCCGCGCATGGGCCGCATAGTTGCGGCCGACGCAATAGACGCGTCGGACCGGGAACACGTCGGGGCTGCCGACAACGGGGAGGGCAGGAATCGGAGGCACGGGAATGACGTAGGCCATGGAAGCTCGCGGAGTGCAGGGGTGATCGGACAGGGGCCCTGAGGCAGGACCTGCTGCTTTCCTACACCTTGGAATGTGCGCCACAAGCCGCCGCAAGCAGGATTCAGGTAACCCTTTGGGCGAACATGAAGACGGCGGGCCCGGTGGACCCGCCGCGAAGAGAATTCAACCAATAGCCCGCTTAGCGACGACGAGCCGTACCGCCCGGGAGACGTTGAGCGTCTGCGGCGTGGTGCTCGAGGTGCGGAACCACGGAGGCCGCAAACTGGCGCAGTGACGGATCGTTGCCGGCCTGAGCATAGCCCGAATGCAGAGCCAGGGCCTCTTGGTGAGCCATGCGCTGGGCTTGACCATAGAGGCGGTCGAACTGCGGACCCGAGGTTGATGCGAGCTGGTTCAGCATGGCGGTCTTCTCGGGGCTGAGCGGCATACCAAGGCGGATTGGTGTCACCGAGCCCGTCGATTGCACATCGGCCGTACGGCCTGCCGCTGCACCCGTCGTCGCGCCGACGCCGGCGCCGACAGCCGCACCTACAGGACCGCCCACCAAAGCGCCGACGCCAGCACCGGCCAGAGCACCGGTTGCCGTGCCGCCGGCCGTGCCCGGAGTGCCGCTGGCTGCAGCGCCGGCCGTGGCACCAGCCGTCGCGCCGACGCCAGCGCCTACAGCCGCACCCACCGGGCCGCCGACGAGGGCGCCGATGCCGGCACCGGCGAGCGTGCCGCCCATTGCACCGCCGATGAACTCACCGGATGCGTTATAGACCGGCCGACCGCCGTTGAGGGCCTGGCTCGTCATGCCGTGATCTCGGATCATGTTCTCGGCGTAGCGGCGCACGGTCGGGTTGCGCGAGCGCTCGAGGGCGAGCTGGCTCGAGGCGATCTCAAAGGCATCCGATTGAGCCGCCATCATGCGGTAGGTCTGGCTGTCCATGACCTGGGCAGAGGCCGGGACGGCCGAAACGGATGCAAGCAATGCCGAAAGGGCAAGATATTGTTTCATGAGGTGACTCCTGTTTCCGGTGTCGCAGAACACCACGCGAAGCCGCTCGGGCTTGCAAAGCTCATGGGTGGCTGCTGCATCCGTTCAACGGAATGCGATCTAAGCGGTTCCAGAAAAGGCAAGGATAGAGTGCCACTAAGGATGAGACCGATGGCCACCAGAAGAAGGGCGGAGCGTCAATTCCAATAAAAACAAGGGTTCAAGGGAAATTACACGCTTCGGACGGCAATCGAAGCCTTGCAATATTCTCTGCCTGTCGAGAAGCTTGGCAGGAATGCCGGATCAAGACTTGTCTTTTGGCTGGCGGATACGCGCGAGCGAGAGCATGCCCATCCCACCGACCGTGCCGTCAGGCCTCAGTCCCCGAAGCTCGGCCGCCAGGAGAAAGCCGGTCTCATCCTGCCCGATCGTGAAGAGATGATAGCCGGCCTTGTGGGTCAGCGTTCCGCTCCGGGCCGAGGCAGAAGGGGCGCCGATGACCGGAATGGGACCGCGTGGACCGTCGAGATGGGCGAGCGAGCCCACATGGTTGTGCCCGTGCAACACGAGCTCCGCGCCGACCCGGCACAGCATCTTCTCGAAACGGGAGGCGTCGGTGAGGTTGCGGCCCGCCTCGGCACCGCCGATATGGGGCGGGTGGTGGATCAGCACGATCCGGAAGCAGCCCGGATCGCGCCCCAGCTCACCGAGAATCTGTTCGACGGCTTTCATCTGTTTTGATCCGACCCGGCCGCTCGCCACGAAGGGCAGGGTAGGGATGGCCGAGGACAAGCCGATGATGGCAATCGGCCCGTAGCGGCGCAGATAGGGAAAAACCCCTTCGCTGCCGTCATCGCCCCGGGTCCAGGGCGAGATCTCGCGCATCAGACCTTCGAGCGAACCGCGGACATAAGCATCGTGATTGCCCGGCACGAAGGTGACGCGTGACGGATCGCCCAAGCCTTCGAGAAAGACGCGGGATGTCTTCCATTCATCGGGCAGGCCGATGTTGCAGGTGTCGCCCGTGCAGGTGATGTGGTCCGGGTTCTGCGCGTGGATATCGGCGACGAGCTCCGCCAGAAGCTCCATGTCGTGAAGATCCTGCCGGCTACTGTGCCAGTTGTACCAGCCGGTCAGGCGCTTGCTCAGGAGCTGCTTCAGGCGCGGCCGGGGAAGTGGGCCCACATGGGGGTCGGTCAGATGAGCGATGCGGAACATGGCGGCCGGGTTGATGCGAGTGGAAGCGAGAGTTCGCGCGCGCAACCGCTTGCGTCAAGCGCTGCCGATGAAGATACCGGCGAGAAGCACCAGAACGCCCCCGACGATGACCTGATAGGTCGCGCTCCAGAACGGCGTCTCCATGTATCGCGTTCGGATCCATGAAATCGCGACCAGTTCCACCGCCACCACGAGCGCCGCGACGCTGGTGGCCAGGATGAAGGCATTGGGCCAGGAATCCGGCACGAGATAGGGCAGGGTATGGCCGATGCCGCCGGCCGCCGTCATGAGGCCGCAGACCAGGCCGCGCAGCCAGGGCGAGCCGCGGCCCGTGATCTCGCCGTCGTCCGAGAGGGCTTCGGTCAGGCCCATGCTGATGCCGGCGCCGACGGAGGCTGCAAGCCCGACGAGGAAGGTCTCCCAATTGTTCTGGGTCGCGAAGGCGGCGGCAAAGAGGGGCGCGAGGGTCGAGACCGAGCCGTCGATGAGCCCGGCCAGTCCCGGCTGCACATATTGCAGCACGAAGAGCCTGCGGCGGGCATGTTCCTCGGCGGCTTCCGCGTTCTCGGTCAGATGGGCCGCGTGCAACTCGTTGGCCTTGCGTTCATGGCCGCGCTCGACTTCCGCCAGCCTGGTGAACAATTCGCGCAGGGACACGTCGAGGGTCTGCTGCGCGGCCTTCTCATAGAAATTCGCCGCCTGCAGCTCCATGATCTCCGCCTCGCGACGCATGCGGTCAAGGTCGAGGTGGGGGCTCCACCAAACAGCGCGGCGCTTCAGGAAGCCGCGCACATCCTCCCGGCGGATGGGGGGTAGATGCTCGCCGAACCGGGAGCGATAGAAGCCATATAGGGAGTTGCGATGGGCTCGCTCTTCCTCGGCCATGCCGTCGAAGATCTCGGCCGAGGCAGGGAAATCGGGGCGAATGCGATCCGCGAAATGCTGGTAGATCCGCGAATCTTCCTCTTCGTTGGCAATGGCGAGCGCGATAACCTCGCGCCCGGAAAGTTCGGACAGAGACTTCATGTCTGCTCCTATTTAGAAGTATTCTAAACAAGGAAGCGGACTGTCGCAAAGCCTCTCTGAGGCAGCAGGACGGCTGGATTGAAGCTTAGTACTGCGCGCCCGGGATCAGGGTCGAGTAGATCGAGCGGTCCTCGAAGTTGAGGGCCGGGGACCAGGAGAAGCGGGCGGAGCGGTTGAGACGGGACAGGATCAGCGCGAGAAACATTGGAACACCTTTGGTTGGCGCTGTCTTAGACCTTCGTATAATGCAGGTCACGCGCCAAATTGCGGGAACAGCTATGCATTTGATGAATGACTACATTCATCCTCCGGTAATCTTGTTATGATTGCTTGGTCCGATGTCTGACTCTCAGCCGCCTCGCAGGGCGTCGCGCCTCATTTCCTGGAGCCTTCATACGTACTGGCGCTTCTCCCGCGGCATGACGCTCGGTGTGCGCGGCGTGGTTCTCGACGACCGGAACCAGATCTTTCTCATCAGGCACACCTACGTTCCCGGCTGGCACCTACCAGGAGGAGGCGTCGAGACCGGTGAGACGGCCCTCGATGCGCTCGCTCGGGAACTCAGGGAGGAGGCCTGTATCGCCGTGGACGAGACGCCCCGTCTGTTCGGCGTCTTCTTCAACAACAGGATCTCCCGGCGCGATCACGTGCTGGTCTATGTGGTCCGGCGCTTCACGGTGCTGGAGGTTAAGCGGCCGGACCGGGAGATCGCCGAGGCCGGCTTCTTCCCCCTCGACCGGCTGCCCGAAGGGACGACGGTCGCCACTCGCAACCGTTTGGCCGAAATCCTCGAGGGGCAGCCTGCCTCCGCGAACTGGTGAGAGAGCATTTGCGCCGCGTTCCCGACGCTGCTATGGCCTAGCAACTTCAGGAAACGCCGAGCCCATGAGCATCACCCGGATTCTGCGACGACGACACGGCTGACATCCGTCCAGCCGTTATTTCAGTATTCTCGTCCTTCGTCCCGAGACCGTTCATGACCGAGCTCTCGCTCCTGATCCGCACTGAACAACCCATCGATTCCGAGGCCATCGAACGCCTGCACGAGCGCGCCTTCGGGCCGGGACGCTTTGCCCGCACTGCCTCGCGCCTGAGGGAAGGGGCGTCCCACCTGCTTGATCTGTCGTTCACCGCCTTGGTCGGCACGCTGCTGGTCGGCTCGGTGCGCATGACGCCGGTGATGGCCGGCGGCGTGCCCGCCCTGATGCTGGGACCACTCACCGTCGAGCCGGCTTTCGAAAGCCGCGGCATCGGCGCGGCCCTGATGCGCCGCGCCCTCGATGCCGCCAAGGCGAAGGGCCACACCCTGGTTTTGCTTGTAGGCGACGAGCCCTATTACAGCCGCTTCGGATTCAAGCGCATCCCGCCGCAGCAATTGCAGCTTCCCGGGCCGGTCAATCCGATCCGATTCCTGGCGTTGGAATTGGTCGATGGCGCGATGGCCGGCGCAAAGGGGTTGGTGAGCCTACTGCCGCAGGATGCCTGATCAGGCCCTGCGGCGTCCTTCGATCAGCCAGGCGGCCAGGGTCGAGCCGATCAGGAGTACCAGACCGACGAAGCCGAGCGCCATGGGGAAGACGGACACGCCGCGGACGATGGCGCTGTCGCTGGGCTTGATCCCAATCCAGTCGCCGCCGGAAAAGCGCGTGCCGGAATGCACCGCGAGAACGCGGGGCACCGTAATGCTCTGATCGCCCGCCATGGCCACCCGCCGCACCGATCCGCCCGTCGCGTCGGCAATCGAACTCAAAGCTTCCGTGTTGCTGAACACGTCCATCAGCTCGCGGGGATTGGCCGGGCCGATGCTGACGAAGGTGATGAGATTGCCTGACCGGACCGTATGCAATCCGAGTTCGCGGCTTGCGACCTGCGCGGTGAATAGGCCGGGGCGCGTCTCGGTCAGTGGGACGCTGCTCTCCGCACCGCTCGGCGCGACGAGGGTCGCGGGATCAGCCGTTTCCGCCATGGTCTGCCGCTCGATGCGAATGTCGCGCCCTTGGGCGCTCGCACGTAGCGCTTCCTCCTCAAGGGCAGGCTCCTTCATGAGCCAATGGGCGAGGCGACGCAGGAGGTCGAGATGCGGCCCGCCGTCCTGATAGCCGCGGGCCCAGAGCCAGGCATGATCGGACAGCAGCAGAGCGACCCGGCCCTTGTCCTCCCGGCGCAGGACGAGAAGCGGCAGGTCGTTCGCCCCCGACATGAGAGTATCGCCCGATTGCACCTGCGAGCCGATGATGCGCAGCCACTCGCCCCAGGCAGGCGGCGATTGCTCGGAGCCCGGCAGGTCGCGGGTGACAGGATGCCGGTCGCCGGTATCGGTGATCCGCGCCTTGTAGGGCTGCTCGACGATGCTGCCGTTGGGCTGGCCCGGAATGATCGGGGCGAGCCGCGTCTGGGCGAGGCTGCCGTAGCTCGCGAATTCGGGACCGGCCGCCACGAGGATTGCGCCGCCCTCGCGCACATAGCGCACGATGTTCTCGAAATAGCTGGAGGGCAGGATGCTCTGGTTCGCGTAGCGGTCGAAGATGATTAGGTCGAATTCCTTGATCTTCTGCTGGAACAGCTCGCGGGTCGGGAAGGCGATCAGCGAGAGTTCGTTGATCGGCGTGCCGTCCTGCTTCTCCGGCGGGCGCAGGATGGTGAAGTGGACGAGGTCCACATTGGCATCGGATTTCAGGAGATTGCGCCAGGTGCGCTCGCCCGCATGCGGCTCACCCGAGACGAGCAGCACGCGCAGCTTCTCGCGGATGCCCTCGATGGGAACGACGGCCCGGTTGTTGGCTTGCGTCAGCTCGTTGGCTAAGCCTTCCACTTCGAGCTCGACCACATTGGTGCCGCCATGCTCGATGCGCACGTCGAGTGAGAAAGGCGTGTCGGCGCGTACCTGCTGGCGGGTGAGAACCTGCCCGTCGCGGCGCACGGTCACGAGAGCCGAGCCCGTGCCGCCGCGTTCCATGATCTGCGCGCGGATGGTCTGGTCCTTGCCGACGATGCCGAAGCGGGGAGCCTCCAAAAGCTTGATCTGCCGGTCGCGCTCGTCGGGACGACCGGTGATGAGCGCGTGAAGCGGCGCCCTGAAGCCGAGCCCCTCCACGGAGGGCGGAATATCGTGCACCACGCCGTCGGTGACGAAGACGACGCCGGCGAGTCGGTCCGGCGGCACGTCGGACAATCCGTTGGAGAGGGCGGCGAACAGACGCGTGCCGTCATCGCCGTTGCCGTCATCCGCTTCGATGAAACGGGGATCCACGTCGGCCAGCGAACCGAAGCGGCGCTCCAGTTCGGCTCTCACCTGATCGGTCATGGGAGAGCGGTCGCCCAGCGTCTGCGAGGTCGAGCGGTCGATGACCACCGCCACGATATCTTTCACCTTCTCCCGATCCTCCTGCACCAGCGCCGGGTTGGCGAGAGCAAGGAGAACGAGCCCGAGGGCAATCGCCCTGAGGATTGCGACGGGGCCGCGGGAGACCAGCGCAAGGATCGCCAGCAGGGTGACGACCGCGCCGAGGGCCCAGAGGACGTAAGTCGGGATGAGGGGTGAGAAGCCGATCGAAAGCAATACAATCTCCCCCTTACTGCCCGAGGCGTTCGAGCAGTGCCGGCACGTGCACCTGGTCGGCCTTGTAGTTGCCAGTCAGCGCATACATGACGATGTTGACGCCACTGCGATACGAGAATTCCCGCTGGCGCTGATCGCTGCCCACGACCGGATAAAGCGACTCGCCCCGCGCTCCCACGGCCCAGGCGGCCGCGAGATCGTTGGACGTGATGATGATCGGCGAGACTCCGTCGCCCGAGCGGGCGGGACGGCTTGCCTCGCCCTCGGCTTGCGGCGGCAGGGCCTCGACCCAGGTCTGTCCCGTGGCGTAGCGGCCGGGGAAGCTGTCGAGGATGTAGAAGGTTTTGGTGAGCACGTGATCGGCCGGCACGGGCTCGAGTTCGGGAATGTCGAGGCTCGCCAGCATCCGGCGCAGGTATTGCCCCTCGGCGGTGGGCGCTCCGTCCGGACGATTGCCGAAGGCATCGCGCGTGTCGAAAATCACCGTTCCGCCGCCCTTCATGAAGGCATCGAGGCGCCGGATCGCAGCCTCGGACGGCATGGGTCGCGCTGCGACGATGGGCCAATAGATCAGCGGATAGAACGCGACCTCGTCTCGCGAGGGATCGATCCCGATGGGCTCGCCCGGCGAAAGGGCAGTCCGCTGGCTCAGCACCTGCGTCAGCCCTGTCAGTCCCGCCTTGCTCGTCTCGTCGACCTGTGTGTCTCCCGTGACGACATAGGCGAGCCGCGTCACGAGAGCGGGGTTGGAGCTCTCCATGGTCATGGACGATCGGCGTTCCTGCGCGCTCGCGTCGGAGAACGGATTGAGGAGAAGGGACGCGCCCAAGACAATGGCGGCCGCAGCGCCGGCCCGGCGCAAGCGGCCGGTGAGGTTCGACAGATGGCCGCCGAGCCAGAGCGAGGCCAGGGTATCGGCCAGCAGGAGCAACAGGGCCAGCATGAACAGCGGCATGCGCAGATCGGTTGTCTGTGAACCGGCAAGGGGCGCGATCCGCGCATTGAGAGGAGCGTAATTGAGCAGGGCGAGCCGGTCGCCCGATAGAAGCGCATTCACTGCAAGGCTCGAATCCACGGGACCGTAGAAACCCGGCGGATGCTCGTCATTCGCACGCTCGGCATAGTTGCGCGCTACGGCACGGGCATTCGCCGGGGGCGAGGTGAAGATGCCATAGCCGTCAAGGGTCAATCGTGGCGCCACGGTCTCGTTCTCCGCATTGCGCGCTTCCGCATTCACATCGTTCGGCGCACCGGCGAGAGCCGTGGTCCGGCGCAGCATGTCGACGAAGAGGCCCGACAGAGGCAGGTTCGACCAGGTGGTGTCGGCCGTGACGTGGAAGAGCACGATCATGCCGTCGCCGCGCTTGTCCGCCGTAACGATAGGCGTGCCGTCGGCCAGGGATGCCCAGGTTCTCTCCGGGAGATCGCCGTCCGGCTCCGCGAGGATCTGACGGCGGATGCCGATTTCCTCCGGCACGGCAAGGCCGAAATAGGGGCTTTCACGGGTGAACGGTGCGAAGGTCTTCGGCGTGTCCCAGGACAATGTGCCGCCAAGGCTGCGTCCGCCGCGGCGCAGGCGCACCGGCACGAGTTCGTCATTGCCGGCGGCAAGCCTGGAGCCGGCGAAGCGCAGCAGCATGCCGCCCTTCTCGACAAAGGCCGTCACCTTGCCGAGTGTTTCCCGATCGAGGCCGCCGACATCCGCCAGCACAAGAATGGAAACCTGTTCGTCGATGAGCTGGTTCACCGCATCGGCGACAGCGCCGCGGCCGTTGCGGATCTCGGAATAGGGCGAGAGCGCTCGCTCGATATAGTAGAGGGGCGAGAGAAGCGGCTGGGCCTGATCGGAGGTGCCACCGAAGACGAGACCGACGCGGCGGCGCTTGCCGCGTTCGTCGAGAAGATGCACGGCCCCGGCAGAGCCTTCACCGAGGATTTCGATGCGTGCGATGGCGTTGCGGATCTCGGTCGGCAGGTCGAAGGCGACATTCGTCTCGGTGGCGTTCTGATCGAAGGAGAAGTGCATGTCGGCGAGCGGCAGGCTCTTCAGATCGAGTGCACGCACCGTTCCGGCATCGCGTCCGTTCGGCTCGGGCCGCACGAGCCTGACATTGAGCTGGCCGCTGGCGTTTTCGACGCCGGCAATGGCCAGAACCGGAGCGCGATCCGCTTTCAGAACGGTGATCCGCTGCCCGTTTGCCATTTGCGCCAAACCGTCGATGAAGCCCTGTCCCTCAACGCCCGCAACCCCATCGCTGATCCAGACAATGTTGGCCTCTGGCGTGGATTCCATGAATCGCCTGACGGAATCGAGATGGACCTGACGGTCCTGCAGATGCGGAAGTGGTTTCAGAGACCGCAATCGTTCCAGTGCGGCGGCCGGGCTCGCGAGCTCAATGGCGGCCGGGGCTTCCGCCGTGGCCACCAGCGCGACAGTGCGTCCGTCGCGTCCGGCCGCTTCGATGCGCTCGGCCGCGAGGTTCATGCGATCCCGCCAGTCGTGAGCGGCGGCAAAGCCGTTGTCGAGCATGATCAGAATCGGCGAACGGTTGTTGTCTTCCGCCAGCGGGTTCCAGATCGGACCGGCAGCCGCGAGGATGAGGAAGGCGGCAAGCAACAGCCGCAGCAGCAGAAGCCACCAGGGCGTGCGTGCGGGCATTTCCTGTTCAGGCCGCAGATCCGCGAGAATCTTGAGAGGAGGGAAGTCGACCCGCCTCGGCTGCGGCGGCGTGATGCGCAACAGCAGCCAGATCGCCGGCAGGGCCGCAAGCGCCGTCAGGACGAGCGGAACGGCGAAGGTGAGGGGAAGGCCCAGCATCGCTCAACGCCCTCCCAAACCGGTGCCGCGAGAGGTCGACACGAGCGTCATGATGCGCAAAGCCGCTTCGCTGGCAGGACGGTCGGTGCGATGAATGGTCAGCGTCCAGCCGCGGCGGCGGGCGAGTTCCTGAAGCTCTTCCCGGTGCTGCTCGATCCGCAGGCGATAGGCCCGGCCCCAGGAGATCGCATCTCCGATCCGCAGCGAGAGGCCATCTTCCAGATCGTGCAGAACGGCCTGCCCCTGGAACGGGAAGGTCTCCTCGACGGGATCGACGATCATCACCAGATGCCCGCGCGCCCCGCGCGACGAGATGCCTTCGACCATGGCGGTAATGTCGCGCACCGGCGACAGGAAATCGCTGATCAGCACGGCTTCGTGCTGCGGCGCGACGGGAGCCTGCGGCGGAAGGTCTTCCTCGAGCGAGGAGCGGTCCGTCACCAGGGTCTGGGCCATGGTTTCCGCGATGCGCCGGGTGGCGCGCGGCGGCATGAGACCTAGCATGCCGACCCGCTCTCCGGCCTCGACGAAGCTGTCCGCGAGTGCAAGGCCGAGCACGATGGCGCGTTCGATCTTGGGCGCTTGCGCCAAGTCCGATACGTAGCCCATGGAGGCGGAACGGTCGATCCAGAACCAGACGGTCTGGGCCGTTTCCCACTCGCGCTCGCGCACATAGAGCCGGTCATCACGGGCCGAGCGGCGCCAGTCGATGCGATGCGCCGCCTCTCCGGTGACGAAGGGACGGAACTGCCAGAAGGTTTCGCCGGTGCCGGCGCGCCGGCGGCCGTGAATGCCGTGGGCGAGGTTCGCGGCGACGCGCCTCGCCTCGAGCACGAGGTGCGGCATCCGATCGGCGAGGGAGAGCGCGCTCTCCGTTTCACGGCGGCCCGGCGAGCGGGCGCTTTCGGGGAGGACCCGGACACGGGTCATGATGGGGATCCTAGCCTGCCAGCCGCGAGGTGAGCCGGCCGATGACGCTTCTGATGGACTCTCCATCCGCCCGGGCTGAGAAGGTCAGCGCCATGCGGTGCTTCAGCACCGGTTCGGCGAGCGCCACCACGTCGGCGATGGACGGGGCCACACGGCCCTCAATCAGCGCGCGGGCACGCACCGCCAGCATCAAGGCCTGGCTCGCGCGGGGGCCGGGGCCCCACAGGATCTTGTCGGTCACGCCATCGATCCCGTCTCCCTCCGGGCGGGCCGAGCGCACGAGGTCGAGGATCGCATCAACCACGCTCTCGCCGACCGGCAGGCGGCGGACCAGTCGCTGGGCGTTCATGAGCGCCTCGGCATTCATGACCGCCAGGGGTTTATGCTCGTCGGCGCCCGTCGTTTCGATCAGGATGCGTCGCTCGGCATCACGCGTCGGATAGCCGACGTCGATTTCGAGCAGGAAGCGGTCGAGCTGCGCCTCGGGGAGGGGATAGGTGCCTTCCTGCTCGATCGGGTTCTGCGTGGCGAGCACATGGAAGGGTTGCGGTAGGTCGTGCCGCTCGCCGCCCACGGAAACGTGATGCTCCTGCATGGCCTGGAGCAGGGCGGATTGGGTGCGCGGGCTCGCACGGTTGATCTCGTCGGCCATCAGAAGCTGCGCGAAGACCGGACCCTTCACGAAACGGAAGGAGCGGCGCCGGTCGGCGCCCTCGTCGAGGATTTCCGAGCCTAAGATGTCGGAGGGCATCAGATCCGGCGTGAACTGGATGCGGCGGGCATCGAGCCCGAGCACGATGCCCAGCGTTTCCACGAGCTTCGTCTTGGCGAGGCCCGGAACACCGACGAGAAGGCCGTGGCCGCCGGCCAGAAGGGTGATGAGGGTCAGGTCGACCACGTCTTCCTGGCCGAAAATGACCGTGTGAATGGCCTCGCGGGCACGTCCGACAGTCTCAAGGGTCGCCTCCGCGCTGCGGATGATCGCGTCGTCCAATGCGGTAGGCGCTTGAGCAATGCTGGCCGTCATGAGGTCATTCTCCCTCTCACTCGCAATTGCCCCCGGTAGCTAGTCTGCCTTCGATCCGTGTCGAGATGCAAGGGTCGTTGCGCCGCAGCAAAGGACTGAATGGAGTGGACGAGACCGCCGAGGACTCTATGCTCTAGGAAGTAACAATCGATGGCCGTTCGTCGATCCATAAAGTTCAGATTCCTGTTCACGCTTGCGTCATGACCAATCCCTCACCCCCCATGCCCGGGAATGCCCTGGCCCGCCTGACAGAGGCGCTCGGCTCCGATGCGAAGCGGAAAGGACCGCCGCCGGTCGAGCGCTGGAATCCAGCCTATTGCGGCGAAATCGATTTGCGCATCGCTGCCAATGGCACATGGCATTACATGGGCACGCCCATCAATCGCCCCGCTCTCGTGAAGCTGTTTTCGACCGTTCTGCGCAGGGATCCGGAACGTTACGTGCTCGTCACGCCCGTCGAGCGGGTCGGGATTGAGGTCGAGGATGTGCCGTTCCTCGCGGTGGAAATGGCTGTGGAAGGCGTTGGTGATAGCCGTCAGATCGCCTTCCGCACCAATGTGGACGATCTCGTGCAGGTCGGGCCTGAGCACCCCTTGCGCTTCGACCAGGACGCCAATGGCGGGGTAAGGCCTTATGTAAAGGTGCGGGGTGAACTCTGGGCGCGGGTGACGCGAGCCCTGGCGCTGGATCTGATCGCCTTGGGTGAAGAAAAGGATGTGGATGGAGTTGTCACGTTCGGTGTGGCAGCCAGTGGTATGTTCTTCCACATCGATCCTGCCAGCGAATTGGGCGCCCCCTGATGCGGCTTGCCCCCCACGACGCGCCGGATTTCCTGACGCTGGCGGCCGAGCGGCTGCGGCCCGAACCTCCGCATCCGGAGGAAGCTCTGGCCAATCCGAGGGGCGATCACAGCCTCGACAACGTGCCCCTGGCCCATCCCCTGACCCCGAAACCGGCCGCGGTCCTCGTTCCCGTCATCATGCGCGAGGAGCCGATGCTGCTTCTCACCGAGCGCTCCGCGCATCTGCGCCAGCATTCGGGGCAGATCGCCTTTCCGGGCGGGCGGGTCGATCCGGAGGATGCCACCATCCTGGCGGCGGCCTGCCGCGAGGCGATGGAGGAGATCGGCCTCGACAGCCGCTTCATCAGCCCGCTCGGTTACCTCGACGCCTACTTGTCCACCACGAATTATCTCGTCATGCCGGTGGTGGCTCGGGTCTCGCCCTCCTACACCCTCGACCTCAATCTGGACGAGGTGGCCGATACATTCGAGGTGCCGCTCAGCTTCCTCATGGATCCCGCGCGCCACGAACTCCATTCGCGGGAATGGAAGGGCAGGCTTCGCCGCTACTATGCAATGCCCTACGAGGGACGCTACATCTGGGGCGTGACGGCGGGCATCATCCGCAATTTGTATGAGAGGCTCTACAGACCATGACACGAGCGGTGATTCAGGGACTTGTGCTGTTCCTTCTGCCGTTCGTCCTCTTCGCAGTTTATCTCGTCAGCCGTCGCCGCAATCCGCTGACTTGGTCGCACTGGAGCGATCAATCGCTCTGGCTTGCGATTGCGGGCTTGGGTTTCGTCATCGTCTCGCTGGTTGCGACAGGCCTCTTCGCTGAGCGCCAGACGGGCAATTATGTGCCGACCCATGTGGAAAACGGACAGGTCGTCCCAGGACATTTCGAGTGATGGAAACCCTCGACCGTCAGGCCTTGGCAAGCCTTCTTGAGCACCCCGCGCTGCGCCGCCTCCTGGAGGTCTTCAATGACGATGTCGAGGAGACGCGCATCGTGGGCGGAGCCGTTCGCAATGCCCTTCTCGGGCGGCCCGTGACCGAAGTGGATTGCACCACCACCATGCTGCCCGAGGCCATCGTCGAACGCGCGAAGGCCGCCGGTTTCAAGGCGGTGCCGACCGGGATCGAGCACGGCACGATCACAGTCATCGTCGCCGGCGAGCCTTACGAGATCACGACCCTGCGCGAGGATGTGGAAACGGATGGACGGCATGCGGTCGTGCATTTCGGACGCGATTTCGTGCTCGATGCCATGCGCCGCGATTTCACCATCAATGCCCTCTCGCTCGGTCTCGACGGACGGCTTTACGACTACACCGACGGCGTGGCGGATCTGGCGGCCCGGCGTGTCCGCTTCATCGGAGACGCCCGCACCCGCATCCGCGAGGATTACCTGCGGATCATGCGCTTCTTCCGTTTCCACGCGGAATATGCGCAAACCGATCTCGACCCGGAGGGGCTCGCCGCATCGGGAGCCGAGCGACAGGGACTGGCGATCCTCTCGAAGGAGCGCATCCGGCATGAGCTTCTGAGGCTGCTCGTCGCCCGGCGGGCCGAGGACACGATCCGCATCCTGGCCGATCACGGCTTCCTCACATGGCTCCTCGGCGGTGCTGCCGAATTCGGGCGCCTCAGTCGGGTGGCGGCTTATGACACGGAGGATCCTGTCCCAGTCTGGCGCCTGGCGGCGCTCGCTGTCATGGTCGAGGAAGATGCGGAGCGGTTGCGGGAGCTTTTGCGGCTCTCCAACGACGAGCATAAGAAGCTCGTCGCCTATGCCGATCTCTTAGGCCGTCTCAAGACCTGGGCCTTGCCCCTGGACGCAGCGGCCGTCCGCCGTCTGGCGGCTGATCATCAGGTCGAGACCCTCGCTGTCGTCCTGGCGGCCACGACCGGCGAACCCTTTCCCATCGTCCATGCCGATGCCCGTGAGGCTCTCGACCGCTTCCGCAGCGGCACTGAGCCGGTGCCGGTCTTCCCCTTGCGCGGGGCCGATCTCGTCGAGGGCGGCATCCCGAAAGGGCCGAAGATCGGTGAACTGCTCGCGCGGGCCCGCCAGGCCTGGCTGGCGGAGGGCTGCCGGACGGACGAGGTCTATGCGCAGGATTTGCTCAGACGGGTGCTGGAGCAGGCTTAGGGCTTTGGATCAATCCGCCGCCTCACTCCCTCCCAGGTCATGGCCGGGCTTGTCCCGGCCACCCCGATCCTGTGAGACGCTGCGCTTTTCTTGATCGGAATCACCGGCACAAGGCCGGTGATGACGTTGAGACGTCAGAGACGATCTCGGGCTCCGCTGCGCGGCTCCGGGATGGGTGCCAAGCCCTTAAGGCCAGCGCACCGTCGGCGGCATGGAGGAGAGGATCGACGCGATGTTGCCGCCGGTCTTCAGGCCGAAGATCGTCCCCCGATCGTAGAGCAGGTTGAACTCCACGTAGCGTCCGCGCCGCACCTGCTGCTCGATGCGATCTTCTTCCGTCCAGGGCTTGGTGGCGTTGCGCCGGACGATCTCCGGATAGACCTTGAGGAAGGCCTCGCCCACATGGCGGGTGAAGGCGAAGTCCTCGTCCGGATTTCCGGTCCAATGGTAGTCGTAGAAGATGCCGCCGATGCCGCGCGCCTCGTGGCGGTGCTTGAGGAAGAAGTACTCGTCGCACCACTTCTTGTACTTCTCGTAGGAGCCTTCCGGCGCATGAGCCTGGCAGGCTTCCTCCATGACCTGGTGGAAAGCGATGGTGTCCGGATCACCTTGAGTCCGCCGGCGGTCGAGCACGGGCGTGAGGTCGGCGCCGCCACCGAACCAGGGCTTCGTGGTCACCACGAAGCGGGTGTTCATGTGCACCGTTGGAACATTCGGGTTCCATGGGTGCGCGATGAGCGAGATGCCGCCGGCCCAGAAGCGCGGATCCTGATCGGAGCCTGGGATCTGGCCGCGGAATTCCGGCGCGAATTCTCCATGCACCGTGGAGACATGCACGCCCACCTTCTCGAACACGCGGCCGCCCATCATGGACATGACACCCCCGCCGCCGGGAGCGCCGCCATGGTCCTTGCGCTCCCAGGGCGTGCGCTCGAACCGGCCGGGCTCGGAAGCCTCCGGGGGGAGGGGAGCCGTCACCTCGTCCTCCAGAGCCTCAAACGCGGCGCAGATCCGGTCGCGCAGCAACGCGAACCAGATGGGAGCCTCTGTCTGCAGGCGCTCGACGGCATTCGTATCGGTCATGGCAGTCCTGTCTTTCATCATGGGCAGCCCTCATCCCCGCTGGCGGGCCGAGGATGACATTCTCTCCGTCTTGGCCGGGACAAGGCCGGTGATGACGAAGGGAGAAAGTCCGGTAGACTTTCAGGGGTGTGGCTGCTGTGCTGTTCTCACGGGCTTGTTGGATCGGGTTTCGGAAACGCGTTCGTCTGCCGCAGGGCTTCACCGAGGATCATCGCGGCGGTCACGGCGACGTTCAGGGAGCGCATGCCGGGCTGCATGGGAATGATGACCCTGGCATCCGCCACCCGGTGGACCTCCTCCGGCACGCCGGCGGATTCGCGGCCGACCAGGATGATGTCATCGGGCCGGTAGGCGAAATCGGCATACGGGATGGCGCCCTTGGTGGTGGTCAGGATCAGACGGCCCTGGGCCTCCTGCCGCCAAGCCTCGAAGGCGCGCCAGGATATGTGCCGCGTGATCGTGACATGGTTGAGATAATCCATGCCGGAGCGGCGCAGGTTCCGGTCGGACACGTCGAAGGCCGCAGGTTCGATGATCTCCACCGGCACGCCGAGGCAGGCGGAAAGGCGCAGCATGGTGCCGGTATTCTGCGGAATGTCCGGCTGATAGATGGCAAGACGGGGCATAGGCCCCTCATCGGGGCAACGGGGCCTGCCGTCAAGGGAGCGCTCGGGGGCAGATGAGCCGGCGGCATTTTGCGCCACAGGCTGGAACAACTCCAATCCGGCTATGGACAGGCGGGCTTGACCGTGCCAAAGAGCCACCGCGCGGCGACTCCCAGTCGCATTGCGCGTGCGTCGCCGCGCATGCTTGTTCCATTTTGGACCTCGTGTGCCAAATGCCTGGGTTCCCAAGGCATTGCCGATGCGCGGTTCTCGTTTTTTGATCAATGCTGGAGAGCCAAGTGGCCGAGACCACCACTCATGTCGCTGAGCCGACACGGCGCGATTTCCTCTACATCGCCACGGGCGCAGCTGCCGTTGTCGGCGGAGCCACCCTGGTATGGCCCTTCGTCCAGTCCCTGGCGCCCGACGCGGCGACGGTGGCGGCCGGCGCGCCCGTCGAGGTCGACCTGACCCCGATTGCCGAAGGGCAGATCGTCAAGGTTTTCTGGCGCGGCAAGCTGATCTTCATCCGCCACCGTACGGCCGAGGAGATCAAGGCGGCCGAGGATGTGACCGTCGCCTCTCTGCGCGACCCGCAGGCCGACTCGGCGCGCGTGAAGCCGGGCAAGGCTCAGTGGCTCATCGTTTACGGCAACTGCACCCACCTGGGCTGCGTGCCGCTCGGCCAGCAGGGTGAGTATCATGGCTGGTTCTGCCCCTGCCACGGCTCGATCTTCGACACCTCTGGCCGCGTCCGCGGCGGTCCGGCGCCGATCAACCTGCCGATTCCGCCCTATACCTTCGCGTCCGACACGAAGATCGTGATCGGCCAAGAGGCCACGGCGTAACCCTCCGCGACGATCAGGCGATATCCATGAGCGACCATCCCACAACTTACGTTCCCAAGAGCGCCTTCGGTAAGTGGTTCGAGAGCCGTTTGCCCATCGCAGGCCTCGTCCACTCGTCCTTCATTGCGTTCCCGGTTCCGCGGAACCTGACCTATTTCTGGACCTTCGGCGCCATCCTGGCGTTCATGCTCGTCGCGCAGATCGTGACCGGCGTGTTCCTGGCGATGTACTACACGCCGAATGCCGGCATGGCGTTCCAGTCCGTCGAGCACATCATGCGCGACGTGAACTATGGCTGGCTGATCCGCTATCTGCACGCCAATGGGGCGTCGATGTTCTTCGTCGCCGTCTACGTCCACATCTTCCGGAACTTCTACTATGGCTCCTACAAGGCGCCCCGTGAGGTTCTCTACATCCTCGGCGTGATCATCTTCCTGCTGATGATGGCTACCGCCTTCATGGGCTACGTGCTTCCCTGGGGCCAGATGAGCTTCTGGGGCGCCACGGTGATCACGAACCTCTTCTCGGCGATCCCGCTCGTCGGCGAGACCATCGTGAGCTACCTCTGGGGCGGCTACTCGGTGGGCAACCCGACCCTGAACCGCTTCTTCTCCCTGCACTACCTGCTGCCCTTCATGATCGCGGGCGTCGTGATCCTGCACATCTGGGCGCTGCACGTGCCGGGCCAGAACAACCCGACCGGCATTCCGATCAAGTCGGGCAAGGACGCGGTTCCGTTCACCCCCTATGCCACGATCAAGGACATCTTCGCTGTTGTGGTGTTCATGATCTTCTTCGCCTACTGGGTGTTCTACATGCCGAACTATCTCGGCCATGCGGACAACTACATCCCGGCGAACCCGGCCGTGACGCCTTCGCACATCGTTCCCGAATGGTACTTCCTGCCGTTCTACGCGATCCTGCGCGCCATCCCCGACAAACTCGGCGGCGTCATCGCCATGGGCTCGGCCATCGTGATCTGGGTGTTCATGCCCTGGCTCGACACTTCCAAGGTTCGTTCCACGGCCTATCGTCCGCTCTACAAGCAGTTCTTCTGGATCTTCGTGGTCGTGTGCTTCGTGCTCGGCTGGCTGGGTTCCCGCCCGGCCGAGGGCTGGTACGTGATCGCCTCCCAGATCTGCACGGCCTACTACTTCGCCCACTTCCTGATCATTCTGCCGGTGCTCGGCTTCGTCGAGCGTCCGCTGCCGCTGCCGAATTCGATCCTCGAATCCGTCATGGGCGTGCAGAAGGGCGGGGCTGGCATTCCGGCCGGCGCCAATGCCGAGCCGCATTCCAAGGGCTGATGCGAGCGTCGAGGAAACATAAACAATGATGAAGCGTACTCTTCTCATCGCAGCCGCCGTTCTCGGCTTCGCCGCCCCGGCCTTCGCTGCCGGCGAGACCCCGGTCCCGCCGCAGCTCAAGTGGAGCTTCCAGGGTCCGTTCGGCACTTTCGATCGGGCTCAGCTCCAACGTGGCTTCAAGATCTACCGGGAGGTCTGCTCCTCCTGCCACGGCCTGAGCTATGTGACCTTCCGCAACCTGCACCAGCCCGGCGGCCCGGAATTCTCCGAGGCCCAGGTCCGCGCTCTGGCGGCGGAATACAAGATCCAGGACGGCCCGAACGAAGCCGGCGACATGTTCGAGCGTCCCGGTCGTGCGGCCGACCATTTCCCGTCTCCGTTCCCGAACGAGAACGCCGCCGCCTCGGCGAACGGCGGCAAGGCTCCGCCGGACCTGTCCCTGATGGCCAAGGCCCGCACCTACGAGCGCGGCTTCCCCTGGTTCATCACCGACGTGTTCCGCCAGTACTCGGAGAACGGCGCGGACTACGTGGCGGCGCTGCTCAACGGCTACGAGGAAGCCCCGGCGGGTTTCACGGTGCCGACCGGCGGTCACTACAACCACTACTATCCGGGCCACGTGATCGCGATGCCGAAGCCGCTCAGCGACGGCCAGGTCGAGTATCCGAAGAACGAGGCCGGCCAGCCTCAGGTGCCTGAGACCGTGGAGCAGTATGCCCGCGACGTGACGGCCTTCCTCACCTGGACGGCGGAACCGCACCTCGAGGCTCGCAAGCGCCTCGGCTTCCAGGTCATCCTGTTCCTGATCGTCCTGTCCGGCCTGCTCTACTTCACCAAGAAGAAGGTCTGGGCGCGGGTGGGCGGCGAGGTCGAAGGCCACGCCACGCCCCCGATGACGCACAACCCATAAGGATCGAGGCCCCGGTTTCCGGGGCCTTTTTCTTTTCTGGTGCTTCGTGCTGATCCGAAGCGCCGCGACAGCGAAGAGTGGTTGAGCCTTTAGATGTCATGGCCGGGCTTGTCCCGGCCATCCCGATGTGAGGAGCGACCAGCCTCATTCGATCGAGATCACCGGCACAAGGCCGGAGATGACGGAAGAGGTGGATTGCATCCAACCTCCATCAGAGAAATCATCCGGCGCCCTAGTGACACGGTGTCGAGCCGGCTTTATCCCGGTATCCATGTTGCAGACGATCGCCGACGATATCTGGGGCCTGCCCTGTCTCGCCTATCACGTCCAACCCAGCCTGGAGCCTGAGACTCGGGCCGCCTTCGAGGCGGCGCAGCGGGCCTTCGTCGAACTCTGGCCGGAACCGCTGCATGTGGGACCCAAGCATGGGCTGCATGTCACCATCTATCCGCTGGTGACGGTGAAGGGAGCCTTCGACAAGGACGCCTACTGGCAGAGGATCGCCCGGCGAAGCCAGGGCCTCCTGGAGGAGCTCTGCACCGGCCATCGAACCCTGGAACTGCGCTTCTCCCGGCTCAAGGTCACCGATACGGCCATCATCGCGACTGCGACCGAGGAAACCGGCCTGATCGAAGCCATCCGGGAGAGGATCGTCCGCGACATCCCCCTGCCGCCGGGCGCGAGCCCGATCAACTACGATCTGATCCACACGACCCTGGCGCGCTACCGGACGAAAGCCTCCATTCCGGACGACGTCATCGAGCGCATCGAGAGCTTGCCTGTTGCCATCACGGCGCCCGTCAAGCAGATCAGGCTCGTTCGCGAGACGCTCTTTCCCTGCCTCGTGACGGACGAGATCGCGGCAATCCCCTTGATCGGAAGGTGATGCTTGGGACGCCGTTCTTCCTCGGCTATGACTGAGCCATAACAGCCCTAGGCAGGCGAGGATCAGATGGCGAAGGCGGTTCTAGGCATTATCGGCGGATCGGGGGTCTACGATCTGCCGGGGCTCGAGGATATGCGCGAGGAGCGCATCGGTTCTCCCTGGGGCGAGCCCTCGGATGTGCTGCGCATCGGGCGCATCGGCGAGACCGAGATCGCCTTCCTGCCCCGCCATGGGCGCGGCCATCGCCTGTCGCCATCCGACATCAACTACCGCGCCAATATCGACGTGATGAAGCGCGCCGGCGTCACCGACCTGATTTCGGTCTCGGCCTGCGGTTCGTTCAAGGACGAGTATTATCCCGGCTTCTTCGTGCTGGTGGACCAATACGTGGACCGCACGCACAGGCGCGAAAGCTCGTACTTCGGTCGGGGCTGCGTCGCCCATGTGCCCATGGCGCATCCGGTCGGCCCTCTGCTGCGCCAGCGCATCGCCGATGCGGCGGTGGCGGAAGCGATTCCGTTCACTCTCGGCGGCGCGCTGGTGTGCATCGAGGGCCCGCAATTCTCGACTTACGCCGAGTCGATGACCTACAAGAAGCTCGGCTACGACGTGATCGGCATGACGGCGATGCCGGAGGCCAAGCTCGCCCGCGAGGCCGAGATCACCTATGCCACCATCGCCATGGTGACCGACTACGATTGCTGGCATCCGGAGCACGACAACGTGGACGTGGCCTCCGTCGTCGCCGTCGCGCACCAGAACGCCACGAAGGTGGCCCGCCTGATTGCCCGCGTGGCCAAGGACTTTCCGGCCGAGCACGAGCCATGCCCCGCAGGCTCCGACCGGGCGCTCGACGGCGCCATCATGACGGCTCCGTCCGCCCGCGATCCGGAGCTTTTGAAAAAGTTGGATGCGGTGGCCGGGCGAGTGCTAAACCCCTCGCAAGCGTGATCGCTCGCCTCTTGCGCTTACAGTGCTTTCAGTTCCATCTCAATTCGACACCCAGGCAGGCTTGACCCCATGGACCAGCGTCTCCTCACCGACCTGAAATCCGCGATCCGCTCGATTCCGGATTATCCAAAGCCCGGCGTCATCTTCCGGGACATCACGACCCTGCTGGGCGACGCGCGGGCCTTCCGGCGCTCGGTGGACGAACTCGTTCATCCCTTCGCGGGAGGGCGTGTCGACAAGGTGGCGGGCATCGAGGCGCGCGGCTTCATCCTGGGCGGCGCCATCGCGCATCAGCTCTCGTCGGGCTTCGTGCCCATCCGCAAGAAGGGCAAGCTGCCCCATGAGACGGTGCGGATCGCCTATTCGCTCGAATACGGCGTCGACGAGATGGAGATCCACACCGATGCCATCGGCCAGGACGAGCGGGTGATCCTCGTGGACGACCTCATCGCCACCGGCGGGACGGCGGTCGCGGCCAGCCAGCTCCTGCGCCAGATGGGCGCCAACATCATCGCCGCCTGCTTCATCATCGACCTGCCCGATCTCGGCGGCGCCGCGAAGCTGCGCGACCTCGGTGTCGAGGTACGCAGCCTCGTCAGCTTCGAGGGGCATTGATCTCTATGGCGTCATCCCGGGGCGGCGCAGCCGAGCCCGGAATCCATAGCCGCTGACAATGCAGGATCGAGCGGAGGCGCTGCCGTCGCGCTTTCATCTCGCGCGTCGTCTCCGTGAATTCCTGCCGTCAGGGGGACGACAGCGGAGGCCGGTGGCAAGCCGTCAGCGACCTCTCAAGCCCGCCTTTCCCAGAACACCATCCCGTCGAACGCGAACACCTCTTCCCCATTCTGGTTCGTGCCCGTGTTGTGATGGAACACCAGGCCCCAGCCAGGGCGGGACGCGGAGGCGCGTTTGGCGGTCACGGACGAGCGGTAGGTGATCGTGTCGCCAGCATAGACGGGCTTGAGCCATTTCAGGTTGGAGAAGCCGGGGGAGGGGCCGAGCCGCGCGGGCCGCTCGCCGCGGCTGAGCGCATAGGCGCGGATGCGGTCGCGGTGGCCGATCATCTGCTTCATCCAGACGCTTGCCGTATGCCAGCCCGAGGCGCACAGGGCGCCGAACAGGCTGTTCTTGGCGGCCTCTGCATCCACGTGGAAGCGCTGCGGGTCGAATTGCCGGGCAAAGCCGATGATGTCCTCGGGCGTGAAGGTGTAGGAACCCAGTTCCTCGGTCTCGCCGACGACGAGGTCCTCGAAATAGGGATTGGCCGAGATTCGTGGAATCTCCCGCTCCGGCGCGGAGCCGGGCAGGCCATCTGCTGCAGCCGCGAGGACGTTGCGGCCCTCGCCTTCGAACGGTTCGGCATCCCTGGTTGCGAACATCACCCAGTTGGTCTGGGTCAAAGCGGTTTCGTCGACCTGGTTCAGCATGTCGAAATGGAACCGCACCAGACCGAGCGAGGGCCTGCTCTTGGAGATGCGGCTCTCCAGAACCGTCATGCGCGAGCGCAGGGTGTCGCCGGGCCTGACGGGCTTCACCCATTTCACTTCCTCGATGCCCGGCGATCCCATGGAGGAGGAATCCAGGATCAGCCCATCGGCGAGGAGGCGCATGTTGAGGCTGCAGCTGTGCCAGCCCGAGGCGATCAACGTGCCGATGAAGCTGTCCTTGGCGGCAATCTCGTCCACGTGGAAGGGCTGCGGATCGTATTCTCGCGCGAAGGCGAGGATGTCGTCCTTCGACACGGTGAGAGGGCCGAAAGTCTCGGTCAGGCCCGGAGGAAGATCTTCGAACGTACGCATGAGCAATCCCCTGTTGAGCTCGCCCTAGAGCATCGGGCCTAAAAGTGGAATCCACTTTTTGGATGAGTTCGGTGCTCCCGTTCTCTCCGGGTGCATCTTGGTCCTACGTTCGGGCCCTCGTGCAGCCGATGCCGAAAGCAGGCTTTTGGATCGTCGACAGGTCTCAGGGCGAAAACTGCCCGGCCGCGTTATGCGCGAGCCGGATCGGTTCGGGCAGGCGGTATTTGGGGGAGCAGCGCAGGACGAGTTCGGCTGCCGTCGGAATATCGGCCAGGTGTCCCGGGGAGATGAACATCGGATTCTTGGCGGTGCGGGTGCGCAACGCGACGCCGATGACCTCCTTGCGGTCGACCAGGGGAGCGGCTGAGCCCTTCTCCTCGCCCAGATCCTTGTAGCGTCCGCACAGGAGCGTCTTGCCGCAGCCAACAGTGGGGCGCTGAAGCCACAGGCCCATATGGCTCGCGATGCCGATGCGGCGGGGATGGGCGATGCCCATGCCATCGAAGAGGAAGACGTCCGGCTCGGCTTTCAGTTTCTCGAACGCCTCTTCGAGAACCGGGCCCTCACGAAAGCTCAGGAGACCCGGAACATAGGGAAAAGGGGTCGGGCGTTGCGCCAGCACGGTCTCCACCGGCAGGAAGCCCGGATAGGTGACCACGACGATAGCCGCCTGCGACTGCTCGTTCTTCACGCTCACGTCGACGCCAGCCACAAGATGCA
Organism: Microvirga tunisiensis; assembly: GCF_009296175.1. Classification (GTDB taxonomy): domain Bacteria; phylum Pseudomonadota; class Alphaproteobacteria; order Rhizobiales; family Beijerinckiaceae; genus Microvirga; species Microvirga tunisiensis. The sequence goes on from NZ_VOSK01000013.1 coordinate 54,472, forward strand.
CCGCATCGAGATCGATGGGGCGGTCGGACACGACCTCTCTTCTCAGCTGCTGCTGAAGGGCAATGGCCTCGGAGGGGGAGAGGTCCCAGGAATGTTGATGGTGAAGCTGCATGGTGAAGCATTGACGACGACAAGGCTTCAACGCTCAAGGTTCCGGAACGATCCGTTTTGATCTGGATCATGGCGCATCGTGCGGAAAAATGGCCATGGTATTCAGCGCCGGGCGACGCGCCACTCAAGGATTGAGCGTCGGATGGATCCCAAAAGTGGTGCAAACTTTGGGGCCGATGCCCCGGCCAGAGAGACAATCTGCCCTTCAATGGGCAGATTGACCCGGACAGGGGCGTGCGGTCATGTCCGGACGGATTGAGCAGGAGAAAGGCATTGGCCGATTCAGCCGCCACAGGCCGCAGCATCCCGATCGTCAGCCCGGCCGAAGGCGTTTCGGACGATCTGATCCGGCAGCTCGTGGAGACCTTCTATGACCGCGTGATCCGCGATCCGGAGCTCGGCCCCATCTTCCATAAGGCTCTTTCCGGCCGCTGGAGCCAGCATCTGGCGCTGATGGTGGATTTCTGGTCCTCGATCGCGCTGAGAACCGGCCGCTACCAGGGCAAGCCGCAGGCCGCCCATTTTGGCCTTCCGCTCACGCCGGAGCTGTTCGCCCGCTGGCTATCGCTGTTCGAGAAGACGGCTCAGGACATCTGCAAGCGGGATGTGGCGGATTTCTTCGTGGACCGAGCGCGGCGCATCGCGGAGAGCCTGCAGATCGGCCTCGGGATCGGACCGAAGGCGCTGCGGCTTCCCTAGAGCGGATTCCGCTTGGCCACTTCGCCGGCAAAGCTCCGAAGCACCGCTCCGTTCGGATTCTGAGCGGGCGATCCACCGCCACAAATGGTACGAAGACCCACAATCTTCATAATTGTCTGGAAACCTGTGCGGCACATCGGCTCCTGGGAGCCTTCCATGATGGATCGCCGCACTTTCCTTGGATCGCTCGTGGCCATTGCCGCAGCGACACCGCTTCGTTCGGGCCCGGCACGAGCTGCGGATCCTCTCCCGGCCGCAAGTAGCGTCGTGCTTGTGCACGGGCTGTTCGCCGATGGGTCGTGCTGGTCCGAAGTCATTCCGCGCCTGCAGGCAGCCGGGCTCGACGTCAGTTCCGTTCAAAACCCACTGACGAGTCTCGACGAGGCCGTTGCGGCGACCCGGCGCGTGCTGGCCCGGTCAGGAAGGGCCCACCGTACTGGCCGGGCACTCCTTCGCCGGCATGATCGTCACGGAAGCGGGTGTCGACCCGAGGGTCTCTTCGCTCGTCTACGTGGCGGCACGGGCGCCCGATGCCGGCGAGGACTACGCGGCCCTCGCCATGCAGTATCCGGCGCCTCCGGCGACGGCAGGAATCGTGTACGACGGCGATGAGGGGATGCTCAGCGAGGCCGCGTTCCTGCGCGACTTCGCGGGCGATCTGCCGGAGGAACGGGCGAAGGTGCTCTATGCCGTGCAGGAGCCGTTCCACAAGGCGTTGCTGGCCGGCAGGACGGGGCAGGCGGCCTGGCGGTCGAAGCCGAGCTTTTATGCTGTCTCGACGGATGACCGAACGATCAATCCCGACCTGCAACGCTTCATGGCCAAGCGGATGGGGGCGGAAACGATCGAGGTGAAGGCGAGCCATCTCTCGCTCATCTCGCAGCCCGACATCATCGCTTCGCTCATCCTGAAAGCGGCAGGCCATCGATAGCACCTGCAGCCTCTTCGAGCCTGAGGAGTGCGCAAACGACCTCACGATCGCTGCTGCGGCCCTTCGGGTCCGCACGAGGCGCTAGCGCTCCCACCACTCGAGCTTGTCGTTGCCGCTCCTGGGCAGCAGGGACGAAATGCCGATCATGAGAAAGCCGCAGGCCACGAGCACGCCGATGAGGAATTCGGCATTGCCGAGCCCGGGAGAGACGAAGTTGTCAAAAAAAGCCTGCATGAATCACATCCTTCATGCAGGCTTTGTCGCAGAACGGCCCTGAACGGACGAAAAAGCCCCTGTTCAGGATTCCGACAGATTGCTGAAGAGCCTCTTTTCCAGCCTCCATGTCATCACCGGCCTTGTGCCGGTGACCTCATTAAGAAGTCCGCGGCGTTTCTCGGACTGGGATGGCCGGCACAAGACCGGCCATGACCAGGAGTGGATGCGGGAGAAAGCCGTCCTCAAGGATCAGAGGATTCGTTTCTCTTAAGTATTGAAGCGGAAGTGCATCACGTCGCCGTCCTGCACCGTGTATTCCTTGCCTTCCAGCCGCAGCTTGCCCGCATCGCGTGCGCCGGCCTCGCCCTTGAGCGAGGTGTAGTCCGCATAGGCGATGGTCTCGGCGCGGATGAAGCCCTTCTCGAAATCCGTGTGGATCACGCCGGCGGCCCCGGGCGCCTTGGTGCCCCTGGTGATCGTCCACGCGCGGGCTTCCTTCGGGCCGACGGTGAAATAGGTGATCAGGCCAAGCAGTTCGTAGCCGGCGCGGATCACCCGGTTGAGGCCGGGTTCCTCGAGGCCCACGGCGTCGAGATAGTCCTTCTGCTCCTCGGGTGGCAGAACCGCGATTTCGCTCTCGATCTTGGCCGAGACGACGACGGCCTTGGCGTCTTCTTCCTTGGCGCGCTCGAAAACGCGTGCAGAGAATTCGTTGCCCTTGTCGGCGGAAGCTTCCTCCACGTTGCAGACGTAAAGCACGGGCTTGGAGGAGAGGAGGCCGAGCATCTGGAACAGGCGCTCTTCCTCGGCCTTGCGCTCCACCAGACGGGCCGGCTTGCCCTCGCGCAGCAGGGGCAGGGTGCGGTTGACGAGATCGAGGGTTTCCTTCGCTTCCTTGTCGTTGCCCTTGGCCTTCTTCTCGAGCGCGGTGACGCGCTTCTCCAGGCTGTCGAGGTCGGCCAGCATCAGCTCGGTCTCGATGGTTTCGATGTCGGCGATGGGATCGATCTTGCCTTCGACGTGCGTGATGTCCGTGTCCTCGAAGCAGCGCACCACATGGGCGATGGCATCGACTTCGCGGATATTGGCGAGGAACTGGTTGCCGAGACCTTCGCCCCGGGACGCGCCGCGCACGAGGCCCGCGATGTCCACGAAGGTGAGGCGCGTCGGGATGATCTGCGCCGAACTGGCGATCCCTGCGAGCTGATCGAGCCGCTCATCCGGCACGGCCACGTCGCCCACATTGGGCTCGATGGTGCAGAACGGATAGTTGGCGGCCTGCGCGGCCGCCGTCTGAGTCAAAGCATTGAAGAGAGTCGACTTGCCCACATTCGGCAGGCCGACGATGCCCATCTTGAAGCCCATGGCCTCACTCCTTGATTGCGCTGGCCTTTTCTCCGGGCCGCTTCACGTCCGTCCAGCCTCTCGCCTCCATGGCGAGGTGGACCTTGTTCTGAAAGCTCCCGTCCTCAGCCTTGGCGAGAAGGGCAGCGTTGTCTGCGATGATCCGGCACAGGTCGTCGACCCAGGCCCCTTCGCTTTTTCCGAAATCACCCAGCACATGGTTCTGCACCAGAGCCTTGTGGCCGGGATGGCCGATGCCGAGGCGTACGCGGCGATACTCGTTGCCGCAATGGGCCGAGATGGAGCGAAGCCCGTTATGGCCGGCATTGCCGCCGCCGATCTTCACGCGCAGCTTGGCGGGCGAAAGATCGAGCTCGTCGTAGAAGACCGTCACGTCATGCAGCGGAATCTTGAAGAAGTTCTGCGCTTCTCCCACCGCCTGGCCGGACAGGTTCATATAGGTCTGCGGCTTGATCAGCAGGACCTTCTCGCCCCCGATCAGCGCGTCCGCCGTTTCCGCATGGAAGCGTTTGCGCCAGGGGCCTGCGTTGTGCACGCGCGCAATCTCGTCCACGGCCATGAAACCGATATTGTGGCGGTTCCTGGCGTAGCGCGATCCGGGATTGCCGAGGCCGACGAAGAGGCGCATCGCGTGTCCTGCTCATAAGAAACGCTCCGGCCTTGCGGTCGGAGCGTCGAAGCCGATCGATGGGATTGAACGCCCGTCAAAGCCGATTAGGCAGCAGCGGTGCCTTCGGCAGCAGCCGGAGCCGCATCCGATTCCGTGAGGCCGGTCGGGGCCACGACGGTCACGAGGGTCATGTTCTCGGTCGAGGTCGCCTTGGCGCCGTTCGGCAGGGCGATGTCGTTGAGGTGAACCGAGGAGCCGATTTCGAGGTCGGCAATCGAAACCTCGATGAAGTCCGGGATCGTGTCGGACGGAACGAGCAGTTCCACCGAGTGCTCGACGATCTGGAGCGCGCCACCGCGCTTCACGCCGGGGCTCTTCTCCTGGCCGACCACGTGAACCGGCACCACGACCTTGATCTCCTGACCCTGCGCAAGGCGCAGGAAGTCGACATGGACGGGGAAATCCCGCACCGGGTCGAGCTGGTAGTCGCGCGGAATGGCGCGAACCGTGTTGCCGTCCACATCGATCTCGAAGATCGTGGTCAGGAAGTGACCGGCGAAGATCAGCTGCTTGGTCTGGTTGAAGTCGAGGGCGATCGCCTGGGCCGGCTGGCCGGCTCCGTAGATGACGGCGGGAACTTGGCCTTGGCGACGAACGGCCCGGGCGGCCCCCTTGCCGGCCCGGTCGCGCGCCACGGCCTTGATTTGCTTTGCTTCGCTCATGGTCGTGGTCCTTTGAAATGGGTTTAAAAACCGATGGCCGCCCAGGTTTCTTGAAAAACCTACCGGCGGCCATGAGGTCCGCGCCCGTGCCTCCAAGGGTGTCGAGCGGGCGCGACGCGGCTTATAGAGAACAACCACCGAAAATGCAACAAGTTGGCTGCCGTTCGGGTGGCCTGCCCGACAACGCTCAGCCAAAGGGCCGCGTGGCCGTGACCGTCGATGCGAGCTTCCTGAGGAGGTCGGCCAACCGGACTTGCTCGTCCTCGGTCAGCCCGTCGAGCATGGCCGCCTCGATCGCCATGTCCTCCCGAAAGGCCTCCCGCGCGCGCGCGATCCCTTCCTCCGTGAGCTCCACCGGCAGGCTGCGCCCGTCACCCTCGGCGCTGGCTCGTCGGATCAAGCCGGCCTTGGTGAGACGGTTCAGGCGGTCCGTGAGGCCGCCGGACGAGATCATCAGGGACCGGAATAGCTCCGTCGGGCGGAGCCGGTAGGGCGGTCCGGATCGAAGCAGCGAGAACAGGACATCAGCCTCGCCGCTGTCCAGTCCATGGGTCTTGAAGATGGCTTCGGTGGGCGGGCGCGCCGTCAGCGTGATCCAGCGGGCGCGGCCCAGGATCGCCATGCCGCGCGTATCGACCTCCGGGAGCTCTGCCGCCCATTGGGCGCGTCGTTCGTCGATCCCGTCCTGAGAACAGGCAGGGGAAGCAGGTTCAATTTGTCTTGACATCGAGATAATTACCCACTTATCTTTGCATCAAGATAAATTCCTGTCGTGCCGCTTGCAACATATCGTAGGCCAAGTCGCACGAGAGCCCTACCCGGGGGTGCCTCCATGATCGCAGCGCGTCTCTCTGGTGCGTCGGAATCGGCCATCAGCCTTCTCGGCCTGTGCGGGTTCCTCTTTGCCAGCCGGATCATGATGAACAAGGTGGCGCTGGAGACCGGCATTCAGCCCTTTCAGCTTGGCGTCTTCGCCAATTTGGGCGCCGGATTGTTCCTGCTGCCTTGGCTCGCCGCCTTCCGGCAGAGGATCCCGACCGCGCCGGAGCATCTGGTGCTGTATGTCGTTCTAGGTCTCGTCAGCTTCGCGGTGCCGAGCGTGCTGTCCTACTTCGTCATCGAGAGGGTGGGGCCTGCCTACACGTCCATCGTCTATTGCCTGTCGCCGCTGCTCACCATGACCTTCGCGGCGGGCCTCGGCATCGAGCGGATGTTCCTGCGCCGCTTCATCGGGATCGTGATCGGCTTCACGGGCATGATCGCCTTGGTTCAGCAGCAGGTCCTGCAGATCGATATCGGGCAGCCGGTCTGGGTGGCCGTCGGCCTGGCGATCCCGGTCTGCGCGGCGGTGGGCAACATCATTCGGTCGGCTTGGTGGCCGAAGGGCACGTCGGCGCTCGCTTTCTCCTGCGGGGCATCGCTCAGCTCCAGCGTAATGGTGGCCCTGATGGCGCCCGTCTTCGAAACGCCCCTGATCTGGAGATTCGCCGATCCCGCGATCCTCTCATGGCTGATGGGCTTGGGAGCGATGTCAGCCCTGTCGCAGGTGATGAACTTCCGTCTGCAGCAGATCGCCGGACCGGTGGTCTTCAGCCAGATCGGCTATTGGGGAACGGGCTTCGGTGTGCTGCTCGCCGCCATCCTGTTCGGAGACGTGCTGACGGCTTTGTCCTTCGCAGGGCTCGCATGCATCATGGCCGGTGGCATCCTGGCCAACCGCCGCGCGGAGATCTGAGGGAGTAGGCGGCCGTGACTATCGAGGCCTGGCCGCATCGGCAATCAGTCGAACAGGCTCGACACCGAGCTTTCCGTTGCCGTGCGGCCGATAGCCTCGCCCATGAGCTGGGCGATGGAGATGACCCGGATGTTGTGGGCCACCTTCACGGCTTCTGTCGGCATGATCGAATCGGTGATCACGAGTTCCTTCAGCCGGGAGCCCGCGATGCGGGCCACCGCGCCGCCGGAGAGGACGCCGTGGGTGATGTAGGCGTAGACCTCCTTCGCCCCGTTGGCCAGGAGGGCGTCGGCGGCGTTCACCAGGGTGCCGCCGGAATCGACGATGTCGTCCATGAGGATGCAGGAACGGCCGGACACGTCGCCGATGATGTTCATCACCTCGGACTCACCGGGACGCTCGCGGCGCTTGTCGACGATGGCGAGCGGCGCGTCGATGCGCTTGGCGAGCGCGCGGGCACGCACCACGCCGCCCACGTCAGGCGAGACCACCATGCGGTTGCCGCCGTCGAGATGATCCTTGATGTCGCGCGCCAGGGTGGGAGCGGCAAAGAGGTTGTCGGTCGGGATGTCGAAGAAGCCCTGGATCTGACCCGCATGGAGGTCCAGCGTCAGCACGCGGTCGACCCCCGCATGAGCGATGATGTTGGCGACGAGCTTGGCGGAAATCGGGGTACGGGCGGCAGGTTTCCGGTCCTGGCGGGCATAGCCGAAATAGGGGATCACTGCCGTGATGCGGCGGGCCGAGGCCCTGCGCAGCGCATCCGTAATGATCAGAAGCTCCATCAGGTGGTCGTTCGTGGGATACGAGGTCGACTGGATGATGAAGGTATCCTCGCCGCGCACGTTTTCCTGGATCTCGACGAAGACCTCCATGTCCGCAAAGCGCCTGACCTGGGCCTTGGCCAACGGAACGTTGAGATAGGTGGAGATGGCCTCCGCCAGCGGACGATTGGAATTTCCCGCAACGAGCTTCATGCAAGCAACTTTGGCTTCGAGTGACCGATAACACCCGCTGCGCAATGCCATAATTCCTGCACGGCTGGGCGCAAGGCTCTTAGCAGCGATATGAAACCGTCACAATACATGAAGGTCTTCGATACGCTGCAAGTTTGGCCTGTGGCCATGCAATCACTGCATCGCAACAGGGGGTTCCTCGCCCGAGACCTCCGCTGTCTGAATGGGTGCTTCGGGCGTGGCGGGCGTTTCGGACACGGTTTCGGACTTGGACGCCGTCAGGAATTCGGCGATCTCGTCCATGCTGGCCTGAGCCAGCTTGGCGAGTGCCGCCTTGTCGAGACTCGAGATGGAGGAGGCGGGAGCGGGGCTCGATCCCGCTAGGCGCTTGGCCCGGCGTTTCTGGGAATCGAAGACGTCCCAGACATAGGCCACCTTGGTTTCCCCATCTTCGGTCGAGGTCGACAAATAGCCGCGGACCCGGTAGCGCGCCTCGGCGCTGGCGCCGACGAGATCGACCTTGCGATCGGTTGCCGCGCTGGTCAGTTCGTCCACCAGGGCCGTGCGGATGGGAGTCGGGGCGCCGTCGATGCTCTCCAGGGCCACCACCGGAACGCCCTGCGGCGATCCGCTGAACGACCCCTGGCAGGCTCCCAGAGCCGCCGTCACGACCATGGCGGCAAGCCGTCCCGCATGCTTCATCCCGGCCATGAGGGCCCCCGTTCTTGTTCTTCGTAACGAAGTTTTAAGCTTAACGGAGGCTGCCGTCCAGATCACGCGCGCTTGCGTAATGCGAGGGCCAGGAAATCGAGGCCCAGGGTGATGAGACCGGCAGCCAGACCCCAGAAGGCCGATCCGATGCCGAAGAGGGTGAGTCCGGAAGCCGTGACGGCAAGGGTTACGATGGCCGGGAAGCACCTGGTGTCGTCGGAGAGGGCGGAGCCCAGGGCACCCATGAAGGCACCCATCAGAGCGAGACCCGCGACTGTCTTGATCAATTCCGGCGGGAGCGCGCCGATCAGGCCGATGAGCGCTGCGCTGAAGGCAGCGAAGACCAGGTAGCTCAGGGCATAGCCAGGTAGCTCAGGGCATAGAACGGACCGACCATCCAGCGCTTCTTCGGGTCAGGATGCGTGTCGGGCCCGGTGCAGATCGCGGCTGAAATCGCCGCGAGGTTGCTCGTATGGGCGCCAAAGAAGGCGGTGACGATCGAGGCGAACCCCGTCGCGGCGAGGATCGGGCTGGAAGGTGGCTCGTAGCCGGAGGCCTTGAGCACCGCGAAGCCCGGCAGGTTTTGGGAGGCCATTGTCACCACGAACAGGGGCAGGCCGAGCCCGATCAGGGCCGTGGGATCCCAGGCGGGAGCGATGAAGGTGAGGGTGGACAGGGTGAGATCGGACGTGATCGGCTGAGCCAGGCCGCCACCGAAGGCAATGCCCAGACCGACGAAGAGCACCGCCAGCACGGCGAGGGCAGGATTGAACAGACGGACGACGAGGAAGATGCCGACCAGGGGCAAGACGAGGCCGGGCGCTCCTTGAGCGCTTTGAAAGACCCCGACGACGAACTGAAGCAGGACGCCTGCCAGCATCGCTGCGGCGATGGGGGTGGGAATGCGCTCGATCAGCCGCCCGAACGGCTTGACGAAGCCAGCCAGCATGATGAGGCCGCCGGCCAGAAGAAAGGCGCCGACCGCAGCATGAATGGAGATGCCGGCGGAGGCCGCAATGAGGGCTGCGCCCGGGGTCGACCATGCGGTGATGATGGGCATGCGATAGCGGATGCTCAGAAAGCCGCTCGTGGCTGCCATGGCCAGGCACAGGGCTGCCACCCACGACGAGGTCTGTGCCGCATCGGCACCCACCGCCTGGGCGGCCGCGATGATGATGGCGATCGTGCTGCCGAAACCCACCAGGGCCGCGACGACGGCTGATGTGACGATCGACAGGCGCATGACCGGCTCCGCTGACTTCTGGCGCATCGTGCGGAAAACCGGATCTGGTTTTCCGCACGATGCGCCGCTAAAGGGATTGAGTATCGGGTGGACCCCAAAAGTGGTGTCCGCTTTTGGGGCCCGATGCTCTAGTACTACAGCCGGGGCTTGTGCGTTGTCTTAGACACGGAGGTGTCGCGCCATGACAGACGCAAGCGAGGCCCACCGCTGGGCCGATCAGTTGGACGATCTCGTCACCCGCATTGCTCCCCGCTTCAGCCGCATCGAACCGCGCCGACGCGCCCGGGCCTATCTGCAGGGCCTGCTCGCGCCGCTCGAGCGCAAGAACGGTTGGCATTTGGCCGAAGCCGCTGGCGATGCCAGCCCCGATGGCGTGCAGG
>NZ_VOSK01000140.1 GCF_009296175.1 Microvirga tunisiensis
CAGGCGCCCACCGTCGAAAGCAGCGGTGATCTTCTTGCGGCCAACGGCTGGAAACGGGAAGGTGGCAGGTGTATCGTCCGGCATGGCGAGTGTGGCACAGGGCAATTGGTGGCAGGGATTAGTCTCAACAACCAAATCCTACGCTGCTTCAAGTGCTTAAGCTACACTCGCCAGCCTTCATCAACCTTCCCATGCATAAGAACGGCTAGATCCGTCTGGTCACCCAGATGTTCGGCCTTGCTGCATGAAGAGGCCCTTCGCTTAGGTTCGTTGCGCCTTCTCCACGTTGCTGCAGCACAGCCTGAAATAATGCGTAATGCTACAAATGAAATCTCTTTTCCTTAGACAGCTACACCGATCAATGGCACACATGCCAAGAACGCGCGAGCAAACTAGGTAGTATTTCATACTATGGCATTTTACCACGAAAACCGTTTAACAAGTGGAAGTACGTTAGCGAAGACAGTTGCGGTCTCTACCGCGACCGTCTTTATGATCGCACAGTGCAACGTTGCCTGCTCCGCGGTATTAGAGCAAACCGACAGTGGGCAGGTCATCGAAGTGAGGGGCGCCGCCGCGGCACCGGACGCAAATCCACATTTAGCGCAGTTCGATTTCAGCGCTGGGGTCGAAGCTACCCTGCCGCAGCGGACCCGGCATCGGTCCCCCACGGCGGACGAGCGCCTGAACATAAGGCAGAATGATGTGCCACTGGCAACGGCATTTATCGATACGACAAACTCTGTACTGGAATTCACAGACGCACCGGCCGATGACGCTGTCGAAGCAGGCTCCCGCCGTCCCCTCGCCTCCTTCCCGTCACCGGCCGGTGCGACCAAACACGCGCCGGATTTTCTATCGGTGCGTCTTGGCTCGCCCTCGCTTCCCAAAGCGCGCAACATGTCAAACAGCTTCACCAGTGATCAGCGGGATATGTACTGGCTTGCCGTCAATGTCGGAAGGCGATTTGCCTCGAGGCTAGGCGTACGCAATTCGACCCCGGAGGAAGCAATGCTCGTTGATCTCTTCACCACAATGATCCAGCGGGAGAGCAATTTCAACCCGCGCGCGGTTTCGGCGGCCGGTGCTGAGGGCCTCGGTCAACTGATGCCAAGCACCGCGCGCCAGCTGGGCGTCAAGGATCCGTTCTCGGCGCGGCACAATCTCGAAGGCGCCGCTACATACTTGGCCGAAATGCTCAATGAGTTCCGCTCCATCGAACTTGCCCTGGCGGCCTACAACGCTGGGCCTGCAGCTGTGCGCAAATATGGCAGCATCCCGCCCTACCGAGAAACCAGGCAGTATGTGTCGGACATTCTCCACGCCGTCGGTGTTGGGCCGCACAGTAATACACGCCAGACTGCGAGTTCGGGCAAGGACACGCCATCCCACCTACTTTTTCACCGGTGATGCCTCCGACGACAATGCCGCATCAAGACGGGCGGTTCAGGCTGCCTTGCAGCCATCTGCGCCGGCCGGAGAGACGACGAAGCTCGCACGCTTGGCAATGACAACAAAAACTGTCAAACAAAAAATAATGCGCCAAGAAGACCGCACTTGACAAAATCTGCGAGCACAGCCCGCGCCCTTCGTTGAAGTGATCAATCTCACGATGAAAACAGTATAATAAAGATCAGATGAGAAAGTCTAGAAAAGGCATACCCGTCCACATCGTTCGGACGGAAGGTAGTGGCAGTCGCATCTCCGAGAGGGCAAAATGAAAGATTTCTTTTCCGACATTGATTTCAGCAGACTTTTGTTAGTCGCCAGTGCTGCGGCTTTCATGTCCCTTATTTTTGCCGCTCCAAGCGCTGCCACGGTCACCGGGCCGAACTTCGAAGGCGTGCAAAGTTTCCTTAACAATATCGTGGGTGGGATCACCGGCCCAATTGGTGTTTCAATCTCGGCCTTGGCTGTCATGGCCGTCGGCTTCTCGTTCATGACCGGTCGGATGGACTGGACCTTCGCAGTCTCCATCATCGTGGGCATCGCGATCGTCTTTGGCGCTGCCACCTTCGTCAAGGGCATCACCCCACATTGATCTCATTCGGTACAGCCCACTAGCGACTTATCGAAGCCTGCGGACTGCCTGGTGGATCTTTCAAAGGAGTACAGACCATCCAACATACAACACTTTTCATAGGTTTGACGCGAGTTGTCACCTTTGCAGGGTTGCCGATCATGTATCTGGTTGTTCTCATATGTGTCGTGATGCTCAGCTTTCTCATCACCGGATCATTCATCTTTCTGCTGACCGCGGGGAGTATTGGCTACGGCGCGCTGCGTGCTCTAGCCGCCTATGATCCAAAGATCGTCGATGTCTTCATTGCAACCGTGCAAAGCACGCGAATGAACCCGGCGCTATTGAAGGCCGAGGGGCTAGTGTACCATGCTTGAGTCCCCGTTCAATCGAGCGATGCGATGGGTCGCGCACAGACACGAGCAACTCGCCAACGAACTGCCATATCTCAGTATCGCCGATGATAGGACCCTGATGTTGCGGGATGGCGATCTAATGGCTGCTTTTGTTGTCGAAGGAGTCAGTGCGGACACGATCGACAACCGACAGACGATGGAGCTGAGTAATGCGTTTTCGCACTTCATTGCGCAGCAGCGCGGTGGCGTCGGGTACTACGTACATCGCATATCCGGTGAAACTCGACCCACCATGAAGCCTGTCGAAGCAGATCCGTTCAGCGCGGAGATTGACCGGCGCTGGCAAAATTATCTTCAGAACATTGGCCTGCGCGACCGCATTACGATGGTCACCATTGTGATCCGGCCACCGAAGATGCTGAACAAACTTATCAATATGACGGGCAACAAGGATACCTACAGTCCCGAAGAGGTCGCCGCGCGCGCAGCTCGCCTCGATCAGATGATCACGACCTGCATGGTCAGCGTAAGTGAGGCAAAGCCTCGTCGACTAACCATCTCCGACGGTGACTGGCTCGGTTTGTTGCGTACGCTGATCGATGGATCCAGTGGGCGTCTCATTGCCGGCAAGAAGTTTGTTCCGATCGCCGATCTTCTGGCCAATTCGATGATCACGTTCCGCGGCAAGGTCTTCGAATGCGATAATCCGAATCCCGGCCTAAAACGCTACGGCACCATCATATCCGTAAAAGATTATCCGACAAACACCTATCCCGGCATCCTTGACGGGCTCAACTTACCGTATGATACCGTGGTCTCACAGAGCTTTACACCAATCGATAATGTCACCGCCCAGGGTAAGATTGCGCGTGTGCGGAAGCAGATGAAGGCAGCGGAGGATGCGGCCATCTCTCTGATGGCGCAACTCGAAGAGGCTGAGGACGATGTTGCATCTGGCCGCGTCGTGTTTGGCGACCATCATTGCAGCATCGCTGTTTTCTGCGAAACTCGGGAAGAGCTTGAGGGAGCTATAGCCTACGTCACGCGCGCCATGCAGGACGCTGGTGCTGCAATCGTGCGCGAGAACTTCTCCAGCCGCGCTGTCTATTTCGCTCAGCATCCGGGGAATTTCAACCACCGCACACGAGCGGCCATGATCTCCTCTCAGAACTTCGCAGAACTTTGCGCCATGCATGGCGCGCCGAAAGGCAACCCGCCGGATCGATGTCCCTGGGGCGACTCCGTGACAATCTTACCGACAGCGCGCGGCGAAACGTTCCGCTTCAACTTCCACTTGCCCGGCAAGCCAAATCAGCGCACGGTCGGCCATACCCTGGTGCTTGGCCAAACCGGGTCGGGCAAGACGCTTGGTACTGCCTTCCTGCTTAGTCAGGCCCAGCGGCTTGGCGCTCGCATTATCGCATTTGACAAGGATAATGGCTTCGAGATGGCGATTCGCGCCATGGGTGGTACATATTCTTCCGTGCGTCTGGGGCAGGAAACCGGCTTCAACCCTATGCGTGCGGAGGCAGATGACCGCGGCGTAGCGTGGCTGTCCGATTGGCTTACAGCATTGGCTAACGATGAAGGTGGGCGACTAAACCCGGTTCAGCTTCAGGCTCTCAACGATGCCGTTCAGGCCAATGCAACGGCTGACCTCCGCTTGCAGAATTTCAAGCAGTTCCGCAACCAGCTGCGTGCAACTGACGATGATGGCGACCTCTATAGCCGACTTAGTCGGTGGGACGAGACTGGCCAGTTCGGCTGGCTATTCGGCGGCAAAGGGATCGATCCGCTCTCTTTCGACAGTCGGATCACCGCTTTTGACCTCACAGAAGTTTTCGATAACAACACCATCCGCACAGCGTGGCTGAGCTATGTCTTCCGCCGCGTGGAACGGCTCGTAGAAGACGAGATTCCAACTCTGCTGGTTCTAGATGAGGCCTGGAAACTGCTTGACGATCCCTACTTCGAACTCCGCCTCAAGGACTGGATGCTAACGATGCGCAAGAAAAACGTTGCGGTCGTTCTCCTGACCCAGCGTGTATCGCACATTACTAGCAGCGCCGGCGGCGATGCCATACTGGAGAGCGCGGTCACACGCTTGGTTTACTCTAGTTCCTACAACACTGAAGCCGAACTTGCACCGCTCAACCTCACGCCGGCCGAATGTGAGTTCCTTCAGACAAGTAACGCGGACAACCACCTCGTGCTGTTAAAATCCGGCAGCGACAGCGTCGTTCTTGATTTCGCGCTCGGGGCGATCGGTAAGGGCATCGACATTTTGGGAGGTGGACGCGGCGAGAAAGCGGCTGCAGGATGGCGTGACACGCCGAACTTTCAAATGAAGATGCTACAATGACGAGAACCCTGATTTCTCTCACGTTAATACTTATGTCCCTTACCGCCTGCCAGTCCATTCCCGCGACGCCGGAGAGCAATTGCGTCTGCGTCTGGGAACCCCTCGACCGTCACTTCAAAGGAACCGTCACATGAAAGTCGTTCCCCCGTCTGTCGTTTTGTCTGGCCTTTTGCTTGCGGCCACAGGTCCGCTGGTTCAGGAGGTTTACGCCCAAGAAACCTTCAACGATAATGCTGTCCAGTTGCTGATTGCCGCCGTATCAGGCCGCAAGCCGTTCCCGGTGAACAATGGCGAGGCAGATGTCGCGGCCCGTAAAGGAGGTTCAGGCCTATGGGAGATGGCCAACGCTGCTTTGAGCTGCGAGACGGTTGGACCGGGCGGCATTCAGGAAACACTTACGGAATTTTGCAAGCGCTACGGCCTGAGCAACGCATTCAAGTTGCGCAACGACAAACTTGTCAGCAACGTCAATATCGCCCAAGCATCGGCTCAAGGCGCTATCACCGCCTCCATTGCGGAGGAATCCTACAAGCGCGCCAATGCTAGCATGGGTAGGATCAACGGCTATATCGCCGCGCTTGAAACCAGCAGCGACTTGAAAACCAGCGTCGACATTAACACACGTGTGATGACCGAAGTCGCGCAGCAGCTCAACGAAACGCTGCGCACCCAAGCAGCAATCGCATCGGCCGCAGGATCGTACCTCATGGTATTCGGCGCTGACGCCGCTCAGCAGGACGGCGTCGGCGATCCTACAGACTTTATTAGATAACCGCCATGGGCGTGATTTCTTCACTCGCCAGCGAAGTCGACGCTACGCTTATCGATTTTGTGAAGACGGTTTTTACTGAAGTCGCTGTCCCAATCAGAACACTGCTTCAGACTGTAGCGTTGATCGCGCTCTTGTTCATCGCCGTGAACCATGTAATTCAGTTTACGAATGTAAATTACTCCATATATCTACAATGGGGATTGCGATATATACTCATCTATTCCTTTGCAACGATGTGGGAGAATTTCGAGGGCATTTATGCAATCCTCATGACCGTGCCCGCCGACTACGCCGCGCTTTTGATACGCGCGGCATCGCGCGTTAAGATCCACGATGGCGGTGGTCTTGTCGATCCGACGCGCATATCCGATTTGCATTCAGCAATGGACGAGTTCGCCCGTGCCCTCACTAGGCTGGCGAAAAGTTATTATACTAGAAAATTCTCGATCTGGCACATCGGCGATGCGCTTAAAAATGTGTGTACTGGTATATTCATCCAACTAGTCTGCGGACTTTTTGTTGCCACCTCGGCTATCATTGTGCTGGTTGGAAAAATAGGGATAGCCGCGTCGATCAGCCTGGCGCCCCTAGCCATCATCATGCTGATGATGCCTCAAACAAAGCAGTACTTCGAGAGCTGGACGCGCCTCACGGTTGGCTTCCTGGTTACACCGCTGCTGACGACCGCGCTGATGTCTATCGTACTATTTATCGCCGCCGAGATTTATGCGAAGAACCTTCAGGGACCAGATCTAGATCGTGGTCTCGCATTCGTATTCATCATGATCGCCGCAGTGGTTCTCCTAGCCATGATCCCGACTATGGCAAGTACGCTAGCGTCTGCATCGGTTGCCGCTGTCGGTGCTGGTGTGAGCTCTGCCGCAGTTTCTATGATCAAAGGTGGTGTGTGGGGGGGGGGTAAACGATTGCTAGACGGCGTAGGTTCGGGAATCGCGGCTCGCAGCAACGGCGCTTCGCCGGCCGCGGCAGGACGGTCGGCGATTGCCGCGATGCTCCAAAGCTCCAATGTGCGGCAGCAGCGTTGGAATGACGTGCTTGGCCGCCGTATAACCACGCCACGATCGTTACGACGGGATCGCAGGTGAGCTGCTGCTGACAGTTCTTCCGGTAGTCACTCTCGCTCGAGCGGCAACGGAGCCTAGTCTCCTGAACAGACCAGTTTCTAACCCTGACCGATAAGCGATACGAGGAGCAACAGAACGGAGAGGCGCATGACTGAACAAACGACACAGCACGCATTCGAAGACGAGCTATTCTTCAGCCTTCGCAAGCAGCGCAACAACTGGGCGAAAGTTGCAGTTGGGTCCGCCGCCACAAGCCTTGTGTCACTGGCGGCCCTGATAGTCGTGCTGCCGCTCAAAGAAAGCAAGCCGTTTGTGGTGATGGTAGACAAGACCACTGGCGAAGCTGAAAAGATCGTCCAGGTGCGGCCCGCTACGCTCCAACAGCAGGAGGCCGTACTTCAGGCAGAACTCGTATCCTATGTCACCGACCGCGAGACCTACGATCCCGCCGACAACCGTACCCGCATTCAAGAGGTTAGGGCGCGCTCATTCAACAATGCCGAGCAAACTCTGGTCGACCTCTGGCGTTCGGATTCGCCGCAGTATCCGCCGAAAGTCTACGGCAGTGACACTCGCGTGCTAGTTAAGGTCAAATCTGTTACCCCGTTCGCCTCTGACGGGCGTAACACAGTGGATTCCGCTCGTGTGCGCATCACCAAGTCTCGCGAGGAAATGGGACGCAACACTGTCCAGCGCAGTTACATCGTCACGGTTGGCTACGAGTTCAAACCACAAGAAGGCACTACTTTGGAGGCTGTTTGGAGCAATCCGCTTGGCTTCCGTGTCTTGTCGTATCGGATTGACGCGGAAGCGGCCGACTAGAGGATTGACGTAACTATGGCGAGTACAATGTATAAGATTCTATGTTTGTTGCTAATTGCTAGCGTGGCACTGACTACGGTGGCGATGGCCGAGCAATCTCCCTTGAGCCTTCCTGCTGACGCACGCATTAAACGCTTTGCCTACGATGAGAACAACGTCTACAAGCTCGATCTTTACTTCAACTCAGTCACAGCTATCGAGTTTGCTGAATCGGAGCATATCGAGCAGGTTTTCCTCGGCGAAAGCGCATCCTGGGACGTGACCGTGCCGAAGAGGCGCAATGTAATCGCCTTGAAGCCTATCGGCGAACAAGCGCTGACGAATATGACAGTCTACACCAACCAGCACGTTTATTCGTTCGAGCTACGTGCGGTCGGCGCGATAAAGGCAGGGATGGAGGCCGGCGCCGACCAGGTGTTCCGGGCTGTCTTTACCTATCCTGGTGTGATCAAGACTTTGCCCAAGAGCCGTGTCGAAGGCGGTCGCGTGAATCGCGATTACATGGTCTCGGGTCATGCGCAGTTCGTCCCGCTTGCGGTGACAGACAATACATTGCAAACGACTTTCGTCCTGTCTAAGGGCGCCCCCCGGCCGGCAATTTTTAAGGTCGGCCATGACGGGAAGGAAAAGCTGGTCAATTCGCACACTGATGGCGAGCGTGTCATCGTCGACGGCACCAGCGACTATTGGGTGATGAGAATCGGTAATGACATTGTTTGCGTGGGTACGGCGCGCGCTGTTCACATAGCAGACCCAGAGAGCAAGTACTGAGAAGTGCCAGACAAGTTGAGCGATATTGACCATCGACACGATCGCGACGCGGCAGACGCCCCCGTCGATGCGGAACGTGAAAAACTGCTTGAGGGACGCCGAGCCCGGCAGATAGGTAAATCTAAGCGCAAAGGTGGCCGCAGAGTTGTTCTTGCGGCGATGTTGCTAGCCAGCGTCGTAGTTGCTGTCGGCCCGACTCACGTCCTAAAAATTCTCGGTTTGAGAGGCGACGATGAGCAGAAAGCGTCGCGGGCTGATCTGGAAGTCACGCGCGTGGCCCCGAACCAGCAGCTTGACATCCCAGTTCCCGAGCCAAAGGCCGATCCCAACGCTGAGATGAACAAGCGGTTCGAAGAACTGCGCAAGCAAATCGAAGCGATCGCACGGTCCGACAAAGGCGCGGACGTTTCACTCGGTGACGTACAGAGACTGCTGGAGAGCTATGACAAGGAAGTGGCGCAGAAGCTCCGGGAGGAGCGGGAGAGGTCGGAGGCCGAAATTGCGCGCCTGCGTGCCGAGGTAGCCGCCAAGCCCGACGCTGAGAGGCGTCGACAAGTGCAAGAAACTGAAACTAAGAAAAGGGAATCGAAGGCCGTAATCCTGGATGAACCAGGAGCCCGCATTGCGTCAGCTGACGGGGCGTCACAACTTCCCGAAGATCTGAGCGCGAACGATCGTTTTCTTGCCTCGGCGGCCGACTCGGACGTAAAAACCGCAGTGTCTCGTGCTCTCCCTGACCCATCGCGTACCATCGTGCAGGGCACGACAATCTCCGCCGTGCTTGAAACGGCTATTAATACAGAACTGCCGGGCAATATTCGAGCCCTGGTCATCGACCCGGTATACTCCTTCGACGGTTCTCGCATTCTGCTGCCGGCGGGGACAAGCCTGATCGGCGCCTTCAGTAATAAGGTGGATATCGAGCAGAACCGCGTGCTGATCGCATGGAACCGAGCCATCACTCCCGAGGGCAAATCGATCGCGCTCGGCTCTACAGGCACGGACCTGCTTGGTCGCGCCGGCATCGAAGGCAACGTGGACAACCGCTACGGCAAGAAGCTAGGTGCAGCTGCCCTCATTAGCACCATCACCGCGTTGCCCTCGATCCTTCCTATTCTGACCGGCAGCAACAGGTCAGGTAGAGGAGCGGGCACGACAATCACTATCGAAGGTGCGGGATCAGGCAACACCAATCCTGCCGGCCAAGCCGCATCAAATATCGTCGGGGCCCTTAGCGCTCAGGGTAAGGGTATCCTGGACAAATACCTCTCCCTCCCTCCCATCCATCGTGTCCCGCAGGGCAAGGAAATCCTTGTCTCTGTCAACCAGGATCTCTTTATTCGATGAATGACCACCAGTCCAGTCGTGCCATCTCATATGTGGAGCAGTACTTGAGCCCACTCAAGGATTATCTGGTGAGCGACAATATCAATGAATTAGCGATCAACCCGGATGGGTCCATTTTCGTCGAGGAGGCCGGAGCGGAACATATGCATAAGATCGATGTGACCTTGCCGCCTCATGCCATCAAGCGGCTTGGAGCGCAGCTGGCCGGAGAGACCCGCAACACGCTTGGGGCACTTCATCCGATCTTCTCAGGTCGCATTATGGTTTGGGGCTGTCGGCAGCGCGTGCAGGTGGTTGCCGAACCTGCGATCGAAGAAGGCGTGTCGCTGTCGATCCGCAAGTATCTAACGCGGACTTTGGAAAGTGCCGATATAAACTTTGTCGATAGCGGCCAGATGACGGTGGATGCCGGTCGCCACGAACGCCTCCGGGCAATTGCCGATATGGCCCATGTCGGCGACCTGAATGGTCTGTTCCGACAGGCCATTGACGAGAAGTTCAACATTCTGATTTCGGGCGGCACGTCATCGGGCAAAACTACAGTCGCGCGCGCTTTGCTGGCGATGTCAGACCCCGCCGAGCGGATTATTACCATAGAGGATGCACAGGAGCTTTACCCACCCCACAAGAACCAAGTGGCGCTAATCGCAGAGCGTAAGGAGAAATCCGCTCGGAGCCCGTCGAGACTCCTGGAAAGTTGCCTGCGAATGCGCCCCGACCGGATCATTCTCGGCGAAATCCGCGGCGTGGAGGCTTACGATTTTCTTGAGGCGATCAATACCGGCCACCCAGGCGCAATAACAACGATCCACGCGGACAGTCCTGAACTTGCTTTCGACCGACTGGCACTCATGGTGATGCGCTCTGGTGTGCAGATGTCGCACGGCGAGATTATCAACTATGCAAAAAAGACGGTTGACTTGGTTATCCAAGTCGGCCGGCGCCATGGCGGGCGCGGTGTGCTGGAAATCTACCTGCCCTCGCAGAACATTGACTAAGCGCAAGCGACTAACCCATTTATTGATCCGGTTTGGGTGATCTTGAAATCGAGGGCCATTCGATCCAGTTTGGCGGGATGAACCATGTCGACATGCGCAAGCTGCCAGCAGCCGCGCAAGAGGAGCGTCGGCGACAGGTGGTGGGGCTACGCGAGAGCGGCCTGACTTACGAGGCCATTGCCGGGCAGGTTGGTCTGACCCGCACCGGCGTGTTCGATATCTGCCGCCGCTTCGCCGAGCAGGGCCTGGCCGGATTGGCCAGCGGACCACGCGGCCCGGCCCCCGGCACAGGACGGTTTCTCGCGCCCCAGCAGGAAGCACAGGTCCGCGCTCTGATCAGCCGGCACACGCCTGACGAACTCGGCCTGCCCTTTGCCCTGTGGAGCCGGGCGGCGGTGCCGATGCTGATCGAGCGGCATTGTGGGATCCGGCTGGCGGTACGCACCATCGGCACCTATCTGGCGCGCTGGGGCTTCACGGCCCAGAAGCCGCTCCGACGCGCCTACGAGCAGTCGCCGAAGGCCGTGCGGCGCTGGCTGCGGCAGGACTATCCGGCCATTGCAGCACGAGCCAAGGGTGAGAAGGGCACGATCTTCTGGGGTGACGAGACCGGCTTGCGCTCCGATGATGGGCGCGGCCGCAGCTTTGCCCCACGCGGCCGCACCCCTGTGGTGCGCCCCTGTCACAAGCGCGCGAGGCTGGGCCTGATCTCGGCTGTGACCAACAGGGGCGAGCTGCGCTGGATGGTGCTCGATGGTGCGCTCAAGGCCCCGAGCCTGATCCGCTTTCTCGGGCGGCTGATCCAGGATGCCAACGGCAAGGTGTTCCTGATCTGGGACAACCTGCCGGTCCATCGGGCCCGGGCGGTGTGGGGCTGGTTGGCCGAGCGCACGGAGCAGATCGAGGTTTTCCACCTGCCCTCCTACAGTCCGGAGCTGAACCCGGACGAGGGCCTGAATGCCGACCTGAAGCAAGCCGTGACCCGCAAACCGCCCGCCTGCAGCAAACCCGCCCTCAAGCGCGCCATCATCAGCCACATGCGTCGGCTTGCCAAGTCGCCCGGCCGAATCCGCAGCTACTTTGGGCATCCGTCATTCCGCTATGCCGCGTAGTTCAAGTTCTCCCAAGCCGGATCAATAAAATCAACCGGATGGCTGGCCACGAACACCTTCACGCCGGCCCGGGATCATGCTTGTCGAACCGCCCGGAGGATTTTGGCCAGGTGGTTCTGATCAATATCAGCGCCAACACGGACCACCACGCCGGCGACAACCATCTCAATCATCGCAGAGGATGGCGATGTGACTTCGACGAATCCAAGCCGCTGCTCATGAGCAGCGCACTGGACGACACCAGCCTGCATCGCCTTGCGGCGCCAGCCGAACAGTTGTGCTGGCGAAATCCCGGCCTGCCGTGCGATGGCCGAGACATTGGCTCCAGGCTTCAGGGGCTCCTCAATCAGGGCCATTTTGGCTTCAACCGACCAGCGCCGGCGGGGCCGGTCGGGACCAACCTCCAGGCGGCTGGGGATGGCTTCCAGCACATGGAAACTTCTGTCATCAGACATAGGCGCAGACACAGAAACTGACACCGAAAGCTCCTTGCTTTGATGCCAGTAAAGATCAGCCATCGCATCATGCTGCGCCAGATGCGGTCAGCTTACCGCTTACGATTGAGGCAATGATCGGGCACATGAAAGAGGATGGGCGACTTGGACGCAATCACCTGCTCGGGGTCGCGGGCGATGCGATGAACGCGCTGCTCGTGGCCGCTGGACACAATCTGCGGCTGATCCTGAACTGGCTCAGACTTTTTGTCGCCTGGCTCATCGCGGCTCTCATGAGCTCACTCGCGCAACCGGATACTTCCAAAGTGGTCTGAAAGCCAACGCCGGCTACCCTAAACGGCATTGTTCAGGGCCGACTAAGTCATCTCAGGCACTTGAGCTACACCCGCCAGCCTTCCATGAATTTTCCGGGTTAGCCCGCTATACATAAGGGTGTCCGCTCTCTACTGCGATCATCGAGCCCTCTTTTTGCAGCAGCGTCGTTTCGGTCCGTGCTCCTTGTGTCCTGCTGCATTCTCCTGCTTCGCCGTTCGTCACAGGCTTTCGACTGCGCCTTGTCGTCAGACCTGATTCCAGGATCGTTCAGGAGGTTGTCCATAAACATTCGTTCTGTGTCGGTGTCCTTCTGATTTCCCTTGGTCTGATGCACATTCCGTTTCTCGGAGGGCAACTTACTCTCGGGATTCAATTCCAGGTTGTTCAGTGTCTCTTCAACCAGTCTCATTTCTTCTGCTACTGCTTCTGCATCCCACGTCACGCTCTGATCGGTTCTCTGATGTTCCGAGCGGGATGGTGAGCTTGTGCTCGGCGTTGTCGACACGTTCGATGCTCGGGACTGCGTCGACCCACCATCCATTGAGTGAATGCTGACGACAGTCGAATTACTTCTGCTGTGTGCAGGTGTCGCGACTGCCTTCGTGTTAAATATGTCTTGGCGGTCCGTGGCCGGCGGTGAGGTTACATCCCGGCCCTGGTGGTGGACTGTGTTTGGAGTTTGGAGTGCCCCGAGTCGCCTTGTCGTTCCGGGTTCGGGCAGCGGATATACAAACGTCCTGGCTTCCCAAACGGCTGCATGTTCTTTTGCTTCTTCGGCCCGCAATTTTTGGGCGTCAAGTTCACCTTCACTCAGCGCCTTCAATTTTGTTCCGAGCTTTATTCCAAGAAGTCGCCTCGTTACCAGCTTGGTCTCTTCGCCGATATATTTTGTTCTGCTCTTATATAATTTGCCGAAAGTATGTTTGGTGCTGTCCAACTGGCCGCTATCGTCGTATTCGGCTGATCGTTTATTCCAAAGTCTTCGGACGGATCTTATGTCCTTGCTCAGAATGGCTCCATCCTTGTCCAGCAGGGACTCATAGGATTTGCTGAACATGCCGCCGAAATGCCTGATATCCGTCCTAGCCGTCCTCCTGTCGGCGGATGTTCTGGAATACTTGGAAACAGATCGGCTTTTCCGGCCGATCAGCGTCAGATTGCCATCGGCATCTCGTTCGAAGACTTTTTCATTGGATCCCTTCTTCCGGGTTAAGGTACGGTAGCCGTTCTTATCCGGCTTGCTCAACTCCTCCGAGATGGAGCGGAAATACCCACCATCGCGAATACGATTCGTGTAATAACTCGTCCGGATAAGCTGGTCCTTCTCATCTCGCTCCCAGTTTTCCCTGAAGCTGCCGTCCTTGCGCACGATGCTTTGCGAGAGGAGTTTGCCATTTTCGTCATAATTGTAACTGCGTTTCTTCCGCCAACTCTCCTTTTCATATTTTCTGACATATACGGTTCCGGGTTCAGTGCCGTGCTTCAATGTCTTCCTGGTTTTTCTGAATATTCCTCTCTCACGAGTAAGCTCGCCCGGCTTGTCGATCCTTAGCCGTTTGTTACCAAAGATACTGTAGCTGACTTCACCCCTTGTGCTGGCATAAACCTTGCCGAGGATCTCCACATCCTTCGCATATTTCTTCTGCTTATGAGGCTGGTTGTACTTGTTGAGCCTTTTGATTGCGCTGTGTTCTGTTAGTGCGGCGCTCCGATCAAGGTCGTTCCTGCGCCTGCCAGCTGCCCTGTCTCGATACGAAGAGTCCTTGTTCTTAACGGGCATTTTCTTGATCTTGGCCACGAATATTGGTTCCTTCGAGCTACCGGGAGACGCAAGCCTGAGTGGCATGGGAGGGGAGACGGGCCGGACGACGTCGTCCGGCCCGTCTCCTGAAGGGTTTGGGTCGCCAGCCTAGGCGATTCCTGTGCTCTGCTTGCCGCGCCCACGTTCGTCATATTGCGCGCGTCCACCATGTGCTGCCGATCTCGAATACACATCGGAGGCAACGCCAAGCACGTCTGCAGCATCTTGTGGCAGCGGCTCTCTTTTATAGGCGTAGCTGGCAAGGGTTCTGGCGTTTCCTGTTCGTTCGCCGTTCTTGTCGCGGCTTGCAA
Source organism: Microvirga tunisiensis (assembly GCF_009296175.1). Taxonomy (GTDB): domain Bacteria; phylum Pseudomonadota; class Alphaproteobacteria; order Rhizobiales; family Beijerinckiaceae; genus Microvirga; species Microvirga tunisiensis. Next base: position 14,528 of record NZ_VOSK01000140.1, read on the forward strand.
TCATGATCTCCTCTTTTGAATATTGGGAAAGCACGTCCACGCCATGGTCCGGTGGACCATGGCGGACGGTTTGAATTGGAACGGCCACTGCGGGCATCGTTGCACCGACCTTCTGCGCTTCCTCATATGACCTAACATGCGGAGCAGCGATCGATTTATTCAAGCCGGCGTCCTCCAAATGCCTTATGGTCTCTTGTGGCGCTTGTTTCATTGCATATTCGGGGGTTATCCAGGCATTGCCAGTTGAGCTCACAACACGAACGTTTCGCCAGGCCTCGCCGCTCACGAGAGCTTTGGCGGTTGCTGAATTCGGATACTTGTCAAGAGTATGCTTCACAGAGATATAATGCTCACCGACTAAGCAAACGACAGGATTAAGTGACGCATTAAAAGTGCGTTTCTCCCCGACATAGTCGCCAAAGCGTTTGTCAGGTTCATTCTCTCCATATTCTCTGAGACAATCCGTCGAGGTATAGGCATGAGTGCTGGATTTCAGGATTAGCTTTGCACCTTCGCCGTAGCTCTGTTCGACGTCGACTACACTCTTGTTTGTGAATTTGTCGCCTTTCTTGCGCCATCCCGCATCGATGACGTCGGACCCTTTCATCACGATGTAGTCCGGGTTTAGCGCACCTGCCAGGAGGGCGTTATCATAGATGGCTTCCTGTTTGCGTATACCACCCGGAGTCATGTAGCTCTTTTGTGTTTCAGACGGTTTGTAATTTCCCTCCGAATAAATTCGAGAAGGAACTTCTAGTTTGGAGGTTAGTTCTTTGAATTCGTATCCTTTGTATCTCGCTTTAGCCGAGCTATTTTCTAATGTTAAAGGAATCGGAATCCGATTTATGAGAACGGGTGGGGGATAAAAAGACTTGGAATCTCGGCCTACAAGCGAAGCGTTGAAAAGAAGGCTTCTGTTCTTGAATGTATCTGCCGTGGGCTGGCCATACTTTTCTATATACTGCCTTCGGCTAAGAACCTCGAGCCCCTCGCCGCGCTTCTCGCCGGGCTTGCATAGAAGATAGGCATCGTCTGCAATAGCATTGCCGAGCTTTAAATTTGCCATCTCGTTGAGCAAATCTCGTGTTGGGCTGCTAGAACCCGACGAGGACGTCTCGTGGTCGCCACTGTACCTTTGGCGTTTAACGGTTGGTGTTATGATGCTAGAGTTCATCGAGATCTGCGCCTTCTCTTCACTGTCAAGCATTATCTCTTCACTGCTAGTTAAGCTATTCGGGGTTCCCGCCTCCGTCATTGGGGCGTCGGTGTCGTTACGAGGCATTACTCTACCCTTTTGATATTATTGCATTTTACTTCTTTGATATCATTCTTTGGCAAGAGCCTTATCTATCCTCTTTTCAAGAATTTCTTTGAGTTCCAGCTCTTTTATTTCAAAATCCTCTAGGTACGATTGCATCGGAGGATCGATATGTTCTTCCTGGGCGGATTTGACCGAGCGTTCGACTCTCAAGCCATGCTTTTCCTTTTGAAGGTTGAGCTCACTTCGTACCGTCATTGCGATACCCTTTCCTGGTTTGTCCATTTCAGTAATGCCTTGTCCTCGTGCCAACTTTCATGACCTTCCAGCGAGAGGCGACCGTGTTAGTCACAGATAGAGCCTTGATAGATCCGACAGACGTTGCTCGCTATGTACAGACTGCTCCGCGAAGAAGATCGTTAGGCAACTCTAAAATGAATATTGGGGAAGTCAATGATGTTTATTAGGAATTTCGCTGCTAGCTAGGTTTCATATGTAACCTATTCCAGGGCAGCTATTTTCATTACTGCTATGGGAAATCATATGAACGTGTTTACAACAAATGTACTTATAAGTCGCAGGGAATCTAACCGGTCTTTAAGTCCGTCCCGTAATCATGAGTGTCGTCCCAAGCGGCGGACGAGGGGTACTGCGGAGGCGGCACCGTCATGTCTGGATGGCGCCCGTTTGGCAATGTGATTGATTGTTGATGACGTTTGGCCTTGCGAGGCGGGAGCCGTCCACATAGGTAGTCGGCCCTGAACAATGCGGTTTCAGGTGAAGGGCGTTGGATTTTAGACAGCTTGGGAAGTATCCGGTTGCGCGGATGAACTGATCAGGGCTGCTATGAGCCAGGCGACAAAAAGTCTGAGCCAGTTCAGGATCAGCCGCAGATTGTGGCCGGTGGCCACAAGAAGCGCGTTCATCGCATCGCCCGCGACTCCGAGCAGGTGATTGCGTCCCAGCCGCCCGTCCGCCTTCATGTGGCCAATCATCGTCTCGAGGGCAGATCGTCGCCTGAGCACGCATTGCATCGCCTGAATTGCTCCCTGATTTTGGATCGTTGCCTCATCTGATTTGCTCCCGAGCTCTGGCGAGCTGCGGGGGCGATGATGAGGCAGGTGAGCATGACAACACGCAATGAGCTGATC
>NZ_VOSK01000141.1 GCF_009296175.1 Microvirga tunisiensis
CATCGGTAATACGTGACCTCCGTCACGCCGATGGCTCGAACGGCATCGGCAACGGATTGGCCTTGTGAGACCATCACATCGACCTGGCGTAACTTGGCGACGATCTCTTCCGGCTTGTGGCGCTTTTACAGCATTGTGGTCCTCCTGTCTGCCTCAAGACATACTTTAGGGTGGACCAGTTCAATGGGGGTGGATCACCTGCCGGAACATGGCGCCCAAAGCCGGGCCTGCGGAGGAACGTTGATGAAGATGTGCGGTTGATCTCCTGCGGAGGCAACCTGCGCTCGCGCAGGTCTCCTTGACCAGCCTCTGTGGACTGGGCCCCGCTCCATTGCTCGAGCGGGGCCCCTTTTCCCTGCCACATCCGGGATCCCCATGACCACAGCCTGTGCCTGCAGGCGGGAACGGTGCGGCAAGACCGCCCGGCCTGGGAACCTCGTCATCCCCGCCTTGCTCATGACGTTCACGCGGCAGGAGAACGGACCATACAGACGGGGTGGCTGACGGCATTGGGCTTGGTGGCGGGATTGTGCACCAGCCTCAGCTTCGTGCCGCAGGTGCTCAAGGCCTGGCGCGAGGGTGACACCGCAGCGATCTCCAAGCGCATGTACGTGTCCTCACTGATTGCTTATGGCCTCTGGATCGTGCATGGCCTGATGATCACCAGTGTACCGGTCATTCTGTTTAATGGCGTCAATGTCGTTCTTGCCGGCATCATCCTGGCGCTGAAGCTGCGCGGCCTGAAGGCGACGGAGGCGCACTGAACCATGGTGGTACCGCTCTCTGCCCTCATTGGGTCGCCGCCGGGTGCATCGGCCTCTACAGCTTCGTGCCGCAGGTCATGAAGTGCTGCCGCTCCGGCGAGACGGCGGCGATCTCGCTGCGCATGTTCGCGCTGCGCATCTTCGGGCTCGTGCTGTGGACGATCTACGGCTTCGCCCTCGGCAGCCTGCCCGTGCTGATCTTCAGCGCCCTCGGCCTGGTGGTGAGTTCGCTCATTGTGGTCCTGAAGGTCCGCGGAGCCCGCTCGCAGCCTACCGACGAACCCTGTCGTGACGCACCCCAGCGATCTGTCTCAGGCACAGCCGCCCCAGCCTCGCGTAGAGTGCCGGATCATCCATGCGTCCCTGCCACCTCCGGCGACGCCGCTTCCCTAGTTCCGATCCGCCGTTCTGGACCAGCGCTCGTCGGTCCGTCTGTGCGGGCGTATGGATCATCGAGACAGGAATGCCCCGGCACCGGCAGCTGAGAGATGCGCACGCTCGTGCCTGTAAATCGCGGGAGCAGCACATGCCTCGTCATTTTGAACCCAGCGAAGGACTCATTGAGGGTCTCTATTTGCCTCAGCTTGCTTGGGACGTGTTCCATCGAGAGAACATTCAGACGATCGATCAACTTAGGGCTGTCGCTGGCCAGCTTGAGCGGTTCGACGGCATCGGATCCAAGACGGCGCAAGCAATCAGACTAGAACTCGACCGTGTCGCGGCACCCGGAGAGCAAACATCCGGTGAGGGGCAGCTTTCTGCGTGGGCCGCGTAGTTCCGATAAGACGCTTTGTGGAACTCAATGGAAGAGCCCGGAATAGCCCTAGGCTCCGCCGCGCATATGGCCCCATGTGAGCTATCGCCGACTTGTGCTTTGCAGGCGTCGGCGACTGAGGGCTATGCGCTCCCGCCTGTCGTGCGGAGCGCAGCGATGGCTGGTCCCACTCCCCCTGATTTCCCAATCAACACCGAAACGTTGATTGGCGAAGCGCGCGCAGCGAGGAAACGGCAAGCCGACGAACAGGTTGCCACGCACATCCGTGGTGTCCTCTCTCGATTGAAATCTCACAAGCCAAAAGGTGACGCGCATGCTTTACGTTAATCAAAGCTACCACGGACCTATTCGAGGTCTCCGTCTGCCCCAAAATGCCTGGCAGGCGCTGCAGAACGCTGAGATTAGGACACTTGATGAGCTAAAGGCTGTCGCGGTCCGGATTGAGCAGCTTTCTGGCGTTGGGCCCAAAACGGCCCAAGTGATCAGGGCAGAGCTTGATCGTGTTGCACTGCTCTAAAGGCCTCTCCCACCGGGGCGCCCTCCCCAGCCCGTTTCAAGCCGGGGGTGTCATCTCTACTTTGCACGCCAAGTGCCATTTCTGGATTGCGCCGAGAAGGATCTACACAACGAATTTCGCTGAAGGCTGTTTACGAAACGATCTGCTGGCGCTGCTCTCGGACCAGGAGCTTCCAGAACTCTTGGATCCGGTCAGCTCGCCCGGCGGGAACCTTCTCCCTCCCGTCGCATCGAATTTTGGGTCGAACCCGCTCGGGCGGCCATTCGCTGCAAGCATAGATCGACTCAGCCCTAGGAGGATTTCATGGAACAGCTTTTTTCGACGTCTCTTACAAGGCGACGTGCGGTCGTAGGGCTTGCGCTCACCGCCGCTCCATTGCCTTTGGCCGGGGCGGATCACGCGTACGCCCAAACCGAGCAAACCACGCCTGGGAACAAGCCTGAGAGAAGTCTTTACGAGCGGCTGGGCGGCGTCTTCGCCATCGCGGCGGTGGTGGATCACTTCAGCGACGCCGTCGTGAAGAACCCGATCGTCGGTCAGAAGTCCAAGAACCCACGGCTGCGGGAATGGCACACCAAGAACCTGGAACGACTGCCCGGCCTTAAGTTCATGCGGACGCTGTGGGTCTGCAACGCTGCGGGTGGCCCCTTCCAATTCACGGCCACCAAGCCCGGCGCGACGCCGCTCGGCCTCGAGGAGGCCCACCGGGACCTCCGGATCTCCCCCGCCGAATTCGATGAGGTGGCCGCGGAGCTCGGACGGACCCTGGATGTCTTCAAGTTCCCGAAGCGCGAGAAGGCCGAAGTCCTGGCCGCCTTCGCCGCTCATAAAGACGAGGTCACGGCTGGCTACGGCGGTCCCAAGCGCGAATGAAGCTGTGTTTCCCAGTTTTGGCGCCCCCTCAGAAGCAGCTGGGATCAGTCGGAGGCTTGAGATTAGGCACCGGCGCCTCAATACTCCTTGGCGTGCTCTTAGGCTGCTCGGGGCTGTTAGGGTCTGAGACTTTGGCTTGCGTCTGACGGCGGCGTGGCGGAGGTGAACGCCTTACATGCAGCCTGATAAAGGTGTATCTTAACTAAACCATCGGCCCTTCCATCACAGGCGCCGATAGCTGAGAGTTCGATGCGATCCCGCCTGCAGAGCAAGGGAAGACGCCATGAACCCTGCTCATCATGCCGACAGGCTCATCCGGAAGCTGGAAACCCTAGCCGCACTCTCGGACGAGGAGAAGGAGGCCCTGGGCAGCTTGCCCATGAGCGTCAAAGTCTTTGGGGCGGATCAGGACATCGTCCGTGAAGGTGACTGTCCGGTGGAGTGCTGCCTTGTCCTTGAAGGCATGGTGTTCCGCTACCTGATGCTGGACGATGGCAGACGGCAGATCATGGGCTTCTACATCCCAGGCGATATTCCCGACCTGCAGAGCCTCCACATCAAGATCATGGACCACAGCGTCGGCACCTTGGTGACCACCATCGTGGGGCTTATCCCGCACCAGAGCCTCAATAATCTCAACGCACGCTATCCCAGAATCGCCAATGCCTTGTGGCGGGACACCATCGTCGATGCGGCGATGTTCCGCCTGTGGATGGTAGGCCTTGGCCGCAAGTCAGCTCACGAACGCATCGCCCACCTCTTCTGTGAGTTGCTGATGCGGTTCAAAGCGGTCGGCATAGCAAAGGATGCTCTCACCTGCGAGTTCCCGATGACCCAGACTGAACTGGGTGATGCGCTTGGCCTGTCGACGGTGCATGTCAATCGGGTTGTCCAGGATCTGAGAGCAGACGGTTTGATTAACCTGCGTGGAAGCTCCCTGCACATCAATGACTGGGAACGCCTGCAGCAACGCGCCAAGTTCAACCCGACCTACCTCCACCTGGAGGGCCGAGGAGCAGCAGAATGATCTCTGTGGCGCGATCATAGGAAGCAAGAGACATATTCCTGATCGAGCAGGGGTGCGGGTTGCGGCAGGTCGGAGACGGCCAGGAGCTGAGATGGTCCCAAGCTCCCTATCAACGTTGTCAGCTTGCCGCAGCTACAGGCTCTGAATCGTAGCGATCAGTCTTCTCGCAATTCGATTGATCGGTATCCGGGTCAGGGAAGAGGCAGTCAATCTGGGTCCGAAGCAATTCGCCACGCCCCTGACTAGGTCGTGAACCCATAAAAGATCTTTCATTTGCAGCGAGTTGATGATTCACCTCCCGGTCACGGGAGGATCTAATGCGTCGCCATGAGCTGACCGATTTCGAGTGGAAGATCATCGAGCCGCTGTTGCCCAACAAGCGGCGCGGCGTGCCGCGAGTGAATGATCGCCGTGTGCTCAACGGCATCCTCTGGCGCTTCCGCACCGGTTCGCCCTGGCGCGACATCCCCTAGCGGTATGGCCCCTCGACCACCTGCTACAACCGCTTCGTGCGCTGGCGTGAGGCTGGCGTGTGGGACCGCATTTTGAACGCGGTCTCGGCCGCTTACGACGGGGACCTGATCATGATCGACAGCTCCTGTGTTCGCGTCCACCAGCATGGCGCGACGGGTAAAAAGGGGATCAAGATGGTGGCATGGGCCGTTCCCGTGGCGGCCTGACCACCAAGATCCATGCTCTTGTCGATGCTGAAGGCCGCCCGATCCGGATTGCTCTGACACCCGGTCAGGCTCATGACGGCACCGCAGCCGAGGAGCTTCTGACGAACATGAAGCCGGGCGCGACCCTGCTGGCCGAAGGCTTACGACAGCAACGCCATTCGTGATCAGGCCCAGGAGCAAGACGTCTGGGCCAACATCCCGCCCAAGAGCAATCGCAAGGGCTCGTTTGTCTTCAGCGCCTTTCTGTATCGCTACAGAAATCTGGTGGAGCGTTTCTTCAACAAGCTTAAACAATTCCGCGGCATCGCCACACGATACGACAAGAACCCGGACAACTTTCTGGCCGCCATCAAGCTTGTATCAGCCCGCATCTGGATCCGCAGTTATGAGTCCGCTGCCTAGCGCCGCAGTCGCTCATGATTGGCGGAGATGCAAGGTGCGGGCACGCCTGTGAAGCGCACTGACAGCGCCGGGGTTCAGCAACCTCGTCAGCCTATATGCCAACATACTTAAGTCTACATTGGTGTTAAACTAGGTTATACTCGGATTCCGAGCGCCAGATCAAATATTATCGTACGTTAAATTCAAAAAAGTATTTACAATATTCAGCCGCAATCACGGAACAAACAGTTTCCATGAGGATTTAGACAGGCTTCATGGCCATGATCCTCATGGTTGCGTTCCTCCCTACTGGCGGGAAGCTGTGGCTTCCCGCCTTTTTGCAAGGGCGCTGGGCGTGCAGGATGTTAAGCCTTGCTCCTCCATACTCCACGGGAGATGAGCCTAACCCGCTGCTTCCGACCTAAAGCTCGGCGAATGACAAGCAGGCTCATGCAAACAAGGGGGCAGACGGACCGCAAGGAATAAACGTATGCTGTACCTGTTGCACGATGTGTACCGCCTAATGCTTCCCCCGGCTCGAATGGCAGCGGACCTCACAAGACTAGCCTGTGAGAGCCCCTTCAACCCAGTAGCTTATACTCCTACTGGCCGCGTTCTTGCCGCCTCCTGTGCGCTCTTCGAGCGCACGACCCGTACTTATCCCAAACCTGCCTTCAACCTTCCTGCATCGGAACGGGTGGTGTGGCAGCGGCCCTTCTGCCGGGTGATCGCCTTCGGTCAGCCGTCGAACAAGCCCAAGGTGTTGATCGTCGCTCCGATGTCAGGCCACTACGCCACGCTGCTGCGCGGCACGGTGGCGGCGTTCCTCGACAGCCATCAGGTGTTCATCACCGACTGGAGCGATGCCAAGCAGGTGCCCCTGTCCGAGGGCCAGTTCGGTCTGTCCGATTATGTGGATTACTGCATCGCCATGTTCGAGGCGCTCGGACCAGACCTGCACGTGATGGCGGTGTGCCAACCCGCCGTTCCCGTGCTGGCAGCAATTGCTCTCATGGAAGCTGAAGAGCATCCGCAGGTGCCCCGCTCAGTCACGCTCCTGGGCGGGCCTGTCGATACCCGGCAGACCCCGACCGCCGTCAACAGCTTTGCCCAGACACGAGACATCCGCTGGTTCAAGCGTCACTGCATCCATCCGGTGCCGGATCGGTTCCGGGGCCGAGGGCGGCTGGTCTATCCAGGGTTTATGCAGTTGTGCGGGTTCATGGCGATGAACCCCGACCGTCACTTGTCAGCCCATTGGGAGATGTTCAATCACCTCGTCGAAGGAGATGGCGACTCGGCAGATAAGCACCGCGAGTTCTATGACGAGTACTTGGCTGTCATGGACCTGCCTGCCGAATACTACCTCCAGACCCTGGAGACGGTGTTCATCGACCATCTGCTGCCCAGAGGACTCATGCGGCATCGCGGCAGGCCCGTAGACCTGAAGGCGATCCACCGATGCGCGCTCATGACCATCGAGGGTGAGAAGGACGACATCACCGGACGCGGCCAAGCGGTGGCGGCGCTCGGCCTCACGCCAAACCTGTCACCTGCGAAGAAGAAGCACCATCTGCAAGCCGGGGTGGGTCACTACGGCGTCTTCAACGGCTCGCGCTTCCAGAGGGAGATCGCCCCGCGCATCAAGGACTTCATGAACAGGAATGCGGCCGTCGAACGGGTCCGCCCGCAAAGATTGTCAAGGCATGCTTCTGCGAAAAGAGGTGAGGTTTCCTCGGCAATCCTTAGCTCATAGCAGCGCCTAAGTGACCTTGCTCGTCCTTGAGACGAAGCAATCACTCAAGAACTCAGGTGGCTGAGCCAGTGTTCTGGAGTGCCATAATCCGCATGGTCCGATGCTGGAGATCGGAAAGCCGCTGCACATAGGGCTCGCGTTCCCGCTGGTGACGTTGCTCAAGCTGAGCGCCGAACCGCTTCTGGAGGGAGTCGGGCCCTGTCCACGCCGCAATATGCTTCCGATCGATCTCGAACCGGACCTCTACATCGGCCAAGGCAGCAAGTGCGGTCTGGATCTCATCCAGAAGGTCGTCAGGATAGCAGGCGGCCTGTGTCAGAGGCGCAAAAGGTTCGTGCGCGGCAGAACTATGGGGCATGGGTGCTCTCCCCTTTCGGGATGGCAGCCACCATAGCACCGTCGCGTCCACAAAGAAGGGTGATTTTGCGGCCCAGGAGCGCTTCGCTCCTGTTCAAGCGACTGATGTGCGGTGATGCACAAACCTGTCGCAGAATTATGCGGCCAACGCGCCTTGAGGACTGGCGAAATGGAGTCCTAACCCGACGAGGATCAGGACTGAGGGGAGTAGTTCCGCACCACGCCTATAAACCGTCGATCGTTGAATTGCGGGTGCGGTTGGACAGGAGAGTCCTGGCGGCTCACGCCCACGCGCAGGTGGGCTTTGCGATTGCCCGTGGCTCGGACTTCTACGGGCCACAGGCGAACTCCGCCGCCCGCGTCATCAGGCACACCACGTTCCTGCTTGGAGGAATGACATCCCGCATAGCTTAATGGCCCGTGAGACCGTTTGATGCTATAATGAACGAAAGGGGCACCTGGAGCTTCAGTCTCGGAGACTGGTACGTGTTCCGGAAGCGTCTCACCCGAATGATGGCCGCCGGCATCGTGTTGATGGCAGTGGGCGCTTCGGCGACTGAGATCAAACCAGGTGCGGATCGCTATGTGACCTCAATCGCGGTCACCGAAGCCATCGGGCCCGCGACGCCCCGTACGTCAGGGACACCCTTCTCGCCGCCAATCCGCAGCACGCGGAGGCGGTTATTCGGCGCCTCAACACACCGGGCGGACTGGCAACAAGCATGCGTGAGATCATCGCTGACGTGCTGGCCTCGCCCGTGCCGGTTATCGGCTTCGTGGCCCCCGCCGGAGCCCATGCGGCGAGCGCCGGCAGCTATATCCTGTATGCGACCCATGTGGCCGCCATGGCCCCGGGCACCAACCTGGGCGCCGCGACTCAGGTGCAGATCGGCGGCCCGCTTGCACCTGCCCCCCGGGAGCCCGAGAAGAACAAGGAAGGCGGTGATCGGCCGGCGCTGGGATCTGGCGATGCCATGACGGCGAAGGTGACCAACGATGCGGTTGCCTTCATCCGCAGCGGCACCAGGATCTCCGATCAGCGCATGGAACAAGAAAACCTGATCGGGTCTGAGGCACCAGTGGCGTCAGGCCAGACGGGCCACAAGAGCCTGTCGGCGACAATGCCCTGCGGAACCTGGCCGGAGGACGACTTTGTCGGCCACTGTGCACGAGCCTTCGACATCACCGTGCTCGGGCGGCCGAGCAATGAGGCCAATCAGCCTCGACCGCCCACGGTCGAAGCGGCGCTGTTCGAAAGTGGCCGGCCAGTCCTCCTCGTGCCTGCGACACCGCCCAGCACCCTTGGCACGACAGCTGTAGTCGCCTGGAACCGGAGCACGGAGACGGCCCGCACTATTGCCTTGGCGACGCCGCAACTCACTAGCGCGCAGCGGATCGTGGTGGTGGATTTCGAGGACTGGGGCGTGCCGGGCCCGTCACCGCAGGATCTCAGCCGCACCCTCATGCGCAACGAGCTGCTGGTGGAGACGAGATTCTTGCCCAACCTGCATGGGCAGGCCGGCGAAGCCTTACTGTCGGCGGCTGTGTCGCTCGGGTGCGATCTGCTGGTCAAAGGCACCTACACGCAGAGCCGGTTGCGGCAGTTCATCTTTGGCGCGGCCACCAGCCACATTTTGTCGAATACCGCCGTTCCTGTCCTGATGGCGCACTAGGCTGGGGTGACCAGTTCTTCACCGCGGCGGATCACCAGATGGCAAGTTCGATTGTCGCTGGCGAGCCAGAGGCGTATACTATGTAAATTCCAAGCAGCCGCGCCACGCGGCGCCGGTCGATCAGGACATGCCTCGTGACGCAGGGAATGCCTTGCCAATGGGAGGCACATCATGACCATCGCACCCACACTCCAACAGTACATGGACGAGCGAGGCATCCGGTACGATCTGGTCCCGCATGAACCGACCCTGTCGGCTCTTGGGTCCGCCCACGCGGGTCACATCCCGAGTGACAGGCTGGCCAAAGCTGTCGTGCTCAACGATGGTGGCCGCTACACGCTGGCCGTTCTCCCCGCCTCGCATCATCTCCAGCTGTCCGACCTCAGGACGGTGCTCGGTCAGGAGGTTCACTTGGCCAGCGAGCCGGAAGCCGCGGACGTCTTCCGCGATTGTGCGCTCGGCGCGGCTCCGGCAGTGGGCGCGTGCTACGGGCTGGACGTCATTGTCGACAGCAGCATCGACCAGCAGCAGGAGCTGTATTTTGAGGGTGGAGATCACGCGACTCTGGTCCATGTGAGCGGGGCCGAGTTTGCCCGGCTCAATCCTCAGGCCCAGCACGGATCCTTCAGCGCCCGCGACTGATGGCGGGGCTCAGGTGAAGGCGGGCACGGGCCTGACAGGGTGCGGCTCAAGCTAAGGAGAAAGATCATGAAAGCAGCTCTGGTGTTTGCCGGCAGCGGACCCATCGTGATCCTCACGTCGTACCCGTCCTTGTCCGACACTGGCTTGCTGCGCGCCCTGAAGGCGCACGGGGTCGGCAAGTTTATCGCGTACGAGCTTTCCCTCGACACGGTAGCGGCCCGCTATGGCGGCCATTTCCAAGTGGTGATGAACGACGCGCGCGACAGTGATGACCTGCGGGTGCTCGACGTCAACGGCGACCGGGCTTTCCGGCTCTTCCGGTTTTCGGAGCTGGGTCCGCCGATCATGCATGACGGCGAGCACCCGGATCGGGCAGAGACGGCAGCATGAACGGCTGTGTTGCAGTCACTCGGACTGAGCACATTGAGCCCAACCCAATCGGCCATTCAGGCAGCAAGGCCGAACTGCTGACTGACCAGACGGATTTCGGCTGTCGCTCCTGGCGCCCGCAGGTTGCAGTGGCTCCGGCGAATCACGCGCATGACCTCGAGCTCCTTGATCGTTGTTGAGGCAGTTCGCATTCCCTGGGAGCCGCACATCGGCCGGATCATGCCCGCGAGGGCACCGGGTCCGCCCGGGCAGGAGGTTCGGACCTGATGATGCTTGGCGCCTTCGTCGCAAGCCGCCACGCTCGACGGACTTTTGGCCGCTGACGATTTTCAATCCACGATTTCCTGCGGCGCGGCTATGGTATCGTCGCCCGGGACAATAGAGGTCAAATGCCGTGCGTCTGAAAGACTGCCTTAATTTTCACGATTTCCGCCGACTGGCCGAAAAGCGTCTGCCGGGTCCAATTTTCAACTACATTGACGGCGCCGCCGATGACGAAGTCACCTACCGTCGCAACACGGCCGCATTCGACACTTGCGACCTCGTCCCCAACGTCTTGCGCGGCGTCACCGAGGTCGACCTTTCGGTAACCGTCATGGGCCAGAAGCTGGCAATGCCGATTTATTGCTCGCCAACTGCCCTCCAGCGGCTGTTTCATCACCAGGGCGAACGAGCCGTTGCCGCAGCCGCCGCACGTTTCGGCACGCTATTTGGTGTGTCTTCACTGGGCACAACAAGCCTGGAGGAAGCGCGCCGGATCAGCGCTACGCCTCAGGTCTATCAATTCTATTTCCACAAAGATCGCGCCCTTAACCGGGAGATGATGACACGGGCCAAACAGGCTGGTGTCGAGGTGATGATGCTGACCGTCGACAGCATCACGGGAGGCAACCGAGAGCGTGATAAACGCACCGGCTTTTCGATCCCGTTCAAGCTCAATCTCGCCGGTATCACGCAGTTCGCGATCCGCCCGGCCTGGGCGTTCAATTACTTAACCCACGAGCCGTTCAAGCTGCCACAACTCGACGGTCATATGGACATGGGCCGTGGGGCCATGTCGATCAGCCGCTACTTTACTGACATGCTTGATCCATCGCTGTCATGGCAGGATGTCGCTCAGATGGTCGAAGAATGGAACGGTCAATTCTGCCTCAAGGGTGTGATGTCGGTCGAAGACGCCAAGCGGGCGGTCGAGATCGGGTGCACCGGCATTGTACTTTCAAACCATGGTGGTCGGCAGCTCGACGGCTCCCGCACCGCCTTTGAACAGCTTGCGGAAGTCGTTGATGCGGTCGGCGACCGCATCGACGTTATTATGGATGGCGGGGTGCAGCGCGGTAGTCACGTCCTTAAGGCGCTTTCGCTTGGGGCTAAGGCCGTGGGCCTCGGTCGATACTATCTGTTCCCGTTGGCAGTTGCCGGTCAGGCTGGAGTAGAACACGCTCTCGAGCTGATGCGCACAGAGCTCGTGCGCGATATGAAGCTGATGGGCTGCACCTCAATCGATCAACTCAGCCGTGACAATTTACGCTTCCACTGAGTCTTTTATGTCAGCCTAGGAAAACCCAGATGTTTGTGGTTTCACAGGACGCCGGTCCCATCCCACATTCGGAGTAGGGACGAGAAAGTAGCAGGTGCTTCGTCACGCAGCCATGAGGCGTAGTATGGTCCGCGGAGGGGGATGTCACGTTGACCTGAAGAGGCGGGGCTCTGTTGCCTCACCTCAGTCAGGCACAGTCCACAGTGGGCTTTCAGGGCGCAACTACCGCTACATTCTATGGCTCGATAGGTTAATGCAACAGATGGGATAATCGGCTTCGCGCCATCCTCATGGACTGTTGGAGGGGCACCGTCAACTTAACACTTTTACTTGCTCTTGCCGGTGTTTAGGTCCGGAGCGAGCCACGCATTTTCAATCGCTTAGACCCATCGCAGGATAGCTGAGAACAGCGGAAAACAGCCTTTGCTCAGTTAAGTTGACGGTGCCGCCCGGACCACCGCGGCAAAACCGCTTCGGATGGAACGTCATCCGCAGCAGAGGCCCGTCACGATCCCGGCGCGGTCCACCTCGATGTCCAGCCGATCGGAATCGAGGTCCGTCGTGTAGGCACCCCCCGGCTCGATCTTGCGGGCCTCGCGGGCACCCGCGGTCCGCCGGGCTCTTTCGGCCAGCTCGGGCGAGTAGGGTTGCCCGACAATCCCCTGGGCCTCGCCGGCCGCACAGGCCTGCCGCTCCGGGGCCGGTTGAGCAAACCCACAGGCGGAAGACAGGATCAGCAGGCCTGACGTGAAAAGTGTTCGTGTCCGTCTGCCGAAGCGAAGGTCTCGTCGGATGTTCAAGCGCATGGCAGTCTCCTTTGTTGATGGGCCGGGGACTGAGATCGTCAACACTGCCTCGGAACTGCTTGCCCTCTCTGCCCTTCGTGCATCTCGCCAGCGCTAACGATGGGTGAACCGCGTGCCGATGGCGTCTTCCGGTCCGAGGCCAAGGATATCCGCGAGATGGCGGCGGGCCCGGTTGACCCGGCTCTTGATGGTGCCCACTGTCACGTGCTGGCGGGCAGCTATCTCCTCATAGCTCATGCCCTCCACGCCAACCAGCAAGAGGACCTCGCGCTGCCACGCCGGCAGCTTGGACAAAGCCCCCGAGAGATCCTGCAGCTCCAGCCCGGACAGCTGCTCCGGCAGCGTGGTCAGACGTGCGGCATTGGCGCCTTCGACATCCTCGACCTCCCGCTGCCGTTTCCGGTGCTCGGTGTGAAAGTCGTTCTTCAGGATCGTAAACAGCCAGGCCTGGAGGCAGGTGCCCGGCTCGAACCGGTTGCGCCGGTCACAGGCCTTCAGCAGCGTGCTCTGCACCAGGTCTTCCGCACGGTTCACATCATGGGTGAGCGAGATCGCAAAGGCGCGCAGATGACGGATGGAGTTCAGGAGGTCCTGGACGAAGCCTGGATCATGCCGATCCTCAGGGATCCGGATGGAACTCTCCAGGCGTCCGATCAGCCTGATGAGATCCGGAGGCAGATCGGAGACGAGGAGGTCGGAATAGACGCCACGCAACTGTTGTCCCAGATGCTCTCGAACCACATCGCCAAAAACAATGGGGCTGGGTGGCCTGAATTCAGAGCCGGCCATAAAGAAGAGATGTTGCTTGATCTCTGTGGCATCAACCAGCAAGCCTGTGGCAAGCTTACACAGTTCCTCACGTGATCTGTTCAACAACGCGACCCCTGATCAGCCTCACCGCGCATAGACGCCGACGACCTCCGCCTCGGCAATGATGTGAGGCTGCGCCCTCGTCCAAATCTCCTCAGCCTTTGCCGAAGCCGGTACGTCGAGCCTCGGGACGTCAAGGGCCGCCAGCCGGAAATGGTAATGATGCGGCCCATGCCCCTTCGGTGGCTGGGGCCCGTCGTAGTAGGCGTTGCCGAACCCGTTGACGCCCTCCTCCGCTCTGCCCGGCCCTTGGCCCGATGCTCCCTCTTGCAGGCCGACTTCGCCGGCTGGAATGTTGTACATCGCCCAGTGCCGGAACGTCCCCGACGGCGCATCGGGATCCTCGACGAGGACCATGAAGCTGCGGGCCTCCGGTGGGGCATCCTGCCACTCCAGCGGCGGCGAGAGGTTCTCGCCGTCGCGGGTGTGCCGGATTGGAATGACCTTGCCTCGCTTGAAGGCCGGACTGGTAAGGGTGAGCGGCATGGTTTCATCCTCCGGAGTGTTGCCAGGATGTCCTGCGCTAGTGTTGTGACTCTAACGCTTGTTTCGCACGGGCGACCTTCTCCAGGATAGCTGAGGCCGAGGCGGTCCAGACAAAGGGTCGAGGGTCGGCATTGTGGTGCTCCAAGTAGTCTATGATCGCGCTTTCCAGATCGGGCACGCTCGTGAAGGCGCCCCGCCGGATGCGCTCCTGGGTGATCAGGGCAAAAAAGCGCTCGACCAGGTTGAGCCACGAAGCCGAAGCCGGGGTGAAGTGAAGATGAAAGCGCGGATGCTTTGCCAGCCAAGCCTTCACCTTGGGGTGCTTGTGGGTGGCATAGTTGTCCACGATCAGGTGCAGGTCGAGGTGTCTTGGCGTGGCCCGGTTGATCTCGCGCAGGAAGCGCAGGAACTCCTGATGGCGATGCCGCTTCATGCAGGTGCCCAGGACCGTGCCGGTCGCCACATCGAGAGCGGCAAACAGGGTCGTGGTGCCATGTCGTTTATAGTCGTGGGTCATGGTGCCGGCACGGCCCTTCTTGAGCGGCAGGCCCGGCTGGGTGCGGTCGAGCGCCTGGATCTGAGACTTTTCATCAACCGCGAGTACCAGGGCTTTGTCCGGCGGATCGAGATACAGGCCGACCACATCCTGGACCTTCTCGACAAAGGGCTTGTCGGTGGACAGCTTGAAGGTCTTGACCAAGTGCGGCTTGAGGCCGTGGGCGTGCCAGATCCGCTGCACGCTGG
Source organism: Microvirga tunisiensis (assembly GCF_009296175.1). Taxonomy (GTDB): domain Bacteria; phylum Pseudomonadota; class Alphaproteobacteria; order Rhizobiales; family Beijerinckiaceae; genus Microvirga; species Microvirga tunisiensis. Next base: position 14,282 of record NZ_VOSK01000141.1, read on the forward strand.
TGTGGGACAGGCCTGTGACAGCGGCCATCGAGCGCACGCTCCACTGCGTCGCTCGCGGCGGCTTCTCATGCAGGGTCATGTCGACAACCCGCTGGATCACCGCGGCCGTCAGGGGCTTGCGCCCTGGCGGGCGGGTGGCGTCCTTGAGAAGCCCGTCGACGCCCGCCTGCGCATAGCGGCGGCGCCAGCGCCGTACCGTCAGAGTGCTCGTGCCGACGCGAGTTGCCACCTCGGTGGCGCGCAAGCCCTCGTCCGTCAGCAGAACGATCCGAGCCCGCCAGACAACCTTCTGGGGCGTGTTTCGGTCGCGGACCAGGGTCTCCAGGCGATCCCGATCGGCGGCGGGAACCTCAATGCGTTCGATCTTGCCCATCAGAGCAGCATCGCACGTCAGACCAGATTTCGGAATCACCCGTCAGAGACACAACACTAGGTTGCGGCGGCATTCGGATTGACCACGCGCTTGGCGAGCGTACTCAAACTTTCGTCCGTGCGCTTCTCCTCCTCCAGGATGTCGAGGAGCGCCGGCAGGTCCTCATCGAGCTCGAGTTGCTTCGCCCAGGTGGCGAGCGAACCATACACCGCAATCTCGTAGTGCTCGACCCGCTGGGCCGAGGCGATCAGTCCGGCATCGCGCAGATCCTGATCCGGCACCATGCCGGCCCACTTCTCCGCCTCCTTCAGCATCGCCTGCATGGCCTGGTCGACATGCTCACGCGGATCCACGCCATGCCGGCGCAGGATCTCATCAAGCTGAGATTGCTGCCAGCGCGTCTCTTCGAGATGCGTCTGGATGGCTTGCTTCAACTCCGGATGGCTGGCCATGTCGGCCATCTTCGGCAGGGCCTCAACGAGTTGGGCTTCGACGCTGCGCAGCTCCTGCAGCTCTGCGATATACATTTCGCGGAAATTATCGACATTCATGGCGAGCTCTCCCTGGTCCAACGTTGGGCCTCATCCAGAAGGGTCGTCACCTCCCGGTCCGAGGTCTGGCGGAAATCGTCGTAATGTTCGCCGACGGCATAGAACGGTTCGGGCGTCATCACGCAGATCACGTCGTCTGCCTCCGTCCGCAGGCGGTCGATCGTGTCTGCGGGAGCTACTGGAACGGCGAGGATGAGGCGGGCCGGCCGGGCACGGGACAAACTCTTCAACGCCGCCTGCACGGTTCCGCCTGTAGCGATTCCGTCATCCACCACGATAGCCACCCGGCCCGCCACATCGATTGGCGGCCGGCCCACCAGATAGTGCTCCCGGCGGCGCTCGATTTCCCGGAGCTGCCGCTCGGTTTCTTCTCTGATGTAACGCGGCGGTACGTGGAGCCGATCGACGGTCTCCTCGTTGAGCACGACCTGGGGATGAGCGCCGTCCACCACCGCGCCCAGGCCGAACTCGGCATGATCCGGGGCACCGATCTTGCGCACGAAGATTAGGTCGAGCGGCGCCCGCAACGCTTTGGCGACCTCGAACGCCACCGGCACGCCACCGCGCGGGAGCGCCAGCACGACCGGGCTCTGTTCCGCATGCGCGAGCAGATGCGGAACCAGCTGGCGGCCGGCATCCTGGCGGTCGCGGAAACTCAGGTCATCCGGATGCATGGTTCGGGCCTCCGTGGCGCAGACGCGGGACAAACCAGTCACGGGCGAGGCTCACGACCTGGGCAAGTGTGCCCGGCTCCTCGAACAGATGCCCGGCCCCGGGCACAATCGCCAACTGCTTCTCGCAGGCGAGCCGGGCGAGGGCCTCCTCGTTGAGCTCGATCACCCCGTGATCGCCGCCGCTCGGACCTGCGGGAGAGCGATACCTGCCATGTCCGGACGGCCGCCGCGGGACACGATGGCGGCGATCCGGTGCCGGGTCCGGGTCTCCGCAACCAGAGCGGCACCGGCGCCGGTGCTGGCGCCGAAGTAGCCGATGGGCACACCCCGCAGCTCCTGGGGCGCGGATCCAGTCCGTTGGCAAGGCCAACCGCTCAGCCAGCAGGCTGATGTCGAAGACATTGGCACGATTGGCCGCCTCCTCCGGCTGGAGCAGGTCAAACAGCAGCGTGCCGAGCCCGCTCCGTTGCAGGCGCTCGGCCACCAGACGGTTGCGCGGGCTCAGGCGGCTGCTGCCACTGCCATGGGCGAACAGCACAACGCCCTGTCCGCAAGCCGGATGCACCAGCGTCCCAGGAGGGCCAAGCGGCGCTATCGAGACTTCAACCTCAGGCCGGTCGTTCCGCTGGCCTAGCGGCCTGTTGCGGTTCCCGCCTGCCATGGCCGGCCTCCGGGCCATGACGATCTCGCTGTTCCACGGCTCAGTGCCGGGGACCCCCGGTTTGGCTGTGCTGCCCACCCGGCTGCGAGACGCCGGCCACGGCTTCGCCGGCACGCCTGGCCTCATCTGTCACCGCCAGATCGCCGAGCGAGATGATGCCGACCAGCCGCTTTTCGCGGGTGAGCACCGGCAGCCGCCGCACCTGGATATCAGCCATG
>NZ_VOSK01000142.1 GCF_009296175.1 Microvirga tunisiensis
ATCCGCGCTTCCACCTGCACTTCACGCCGACCTCGGCCTCATGGCTCAACCAGGTTGAGCGCTTCTTTGCCCTGATCACCCAGGAGCGCATTCGGCGGGGCGCCTTCACGAGCGTGCCCGATCTGGAGAGTGCTATCATGGACTACCTGGAGCACCACAATGCCGACCCGAGACCCTTTGTCTGGACCGCCTCGGCCTCAGCTATCCTGGAAAAGGTCGCCCGTGCGAAACAAGCGTTAGAGTCACAACACTAGAGTGAACCGGGAGAGACGACGTGAATCGGCCTCAAGCTCCCTTGGAAGAAACGCATCGCGTACCCTCTGACTTTGGCTTGATTCACTGGGCTTTGATCACACTCGTGATCCTGGCTTTCCTCAGCGCGATCTATGTGGCCGAGGCCGTTATCGCTCCTGTTGCCTTCTCGCTGTTCCTGATCGCGATCGTCTGGCCGCTCCAGTCCCGTCTTCAGGCCTACATCCCGCGCCTGATTGCCCTGGCGATCAGCGTCCTGCTTCTCGTGGTGGCGTTCAGCGGCTTCGCCTCGCTCATCGTCTGGGCCTTCAGTCGGGTCGGGCGGTGGATCCTCATCAACTTGAGCCGCTTCCAGGCGCTTTACAATCAAATGACTTCCTGGCTCGAGGAGCAAGGGATCGCCGTGGCAAGCCTCTGGGCCGATCACTTCAACGTCAGCTGGATCGTCGGCCTCATGCAGAAGCTCACCGGCCAGGTGAATACGACCTTGAGCTTCTGGCTCGTCGTTCTCGTCTACGTCATTATCGGCTTGCTCGAGGTCGAAGGGACTGCGAGGAAGATCGAGACCCTGCCGAACCGTCGTATTGCGCGGGTCCTGCTTGCCGGAAGCGAGGAGACAGCAGCGAAGATCAGGCGATACATGGTTGTGCGAACCATGATGAGCGTTCTGACCGGTGTGCTCGTCTGGGCCTTCGCGATGCTCTTCGGTCTGCCGCTCGCCCAGGAGTGGGGAGTGATCGCCTTCACGTTGAACTACATCCCCTTCATCGGCCCGTTTATCGCGACCCTGTTTCCGACGTTGCTTGCGATGGTCCAATTCGACACCTGGCAGGCCGTCATCGTGGTTTTTGCGTGCCTGAATGTGATCCAGTTCGTGGTTGGGAGTTATATCGAGCCGCGCCTATCCGGTACTGTGCTCGCCATGTCGCCCTTCGTCGTGCTTCTCTCGATTTTCCTCTGGACGTTCCTATGGGGATTGCCGGGAACGTTCATCGGCCTCCCGATCACGATTGCCGTTCTCACCTTCTGTGCTCAGGATCCAGCGACCCGATGGTTGGCGATCCAACTGGGTCCGCCCGAGGAGACGGATCTGCCAGCCGCAGATCACGCTCGTCCGGAAGCTTGACCTCCACTCGCTCCGGTGCGGCGAGCTTCAGCTCGCCGCCGCTGACCGCAAGGGTGTGCACGAGGAATGAAACGCTGCCGTTCTGCGCCGGATTCATGACTGGAGAGGCGGCGGAGACGATCCGAACGCCTCCGGACTGCCCGATCCATTCGGTGTGCCGGTGCCCGTGGAACACCACCAGCCGGTCGGCAAAGGGGCGGAGTTGCCTGACGAACCAGGAGCCGTTGATGAGAGCCGTGCCAATGCGCTCGGAGAATGCTTTTGCCGGCGTGGGATACTCCACGAGATGGTGGTGAAGCGCCACGATCCAGCCGGCGCGCGGATATCGCTCCATGGCGGCCATGAGATCTTGCGCTTGAAGAGCGGATATGATGCCAAGTGCGTTCGTGAAGGAAAAATGTGCTTCCGCATTCGAGTTGAGAAGCATGACGCCGATCCCATCATCCGTTTTCGGTGGAACGATCATGGGGAACACATCATCCCAGATCTGAGCCAGTCGAAGGGATTGGCGGATCCCCCCTGTATCGGCAAAAGCCTCGATATCGTCCCGGTGTGGGGCGAGCCTCTCGGTCAGAGTGGGGCCGAGGCGACCCTTGTCGGAATCGAAGCAGAAAACCTTGTCCCCATGCAGGGCTTCGATCGCGGAGAGCGTTCGAAGTTGGCGAAGGCGCTTTCCTGGACTCGTCGGCAACTCGAGTCGAGCCGGATTGGCGCGATCGACGACATTCACGTCATGGTTGCCGGGAAGGATCAACAGGCGCTCCGCCAGACCGGGATGAGCCGCGACCGTGTCCATGAACTCCGCCCACTCTCCAGACCGGCCGGCATCCGTCATGTCGCCGGTGATCAGCACAAGGTCCAAGGGATGCTGTGCGTGAAAAGCATCCAGTCGATCGAGGACACGGTGTATCTTCTCGTTGCCTTGAGGTCCCGTCCGGCCGCTTTCGATCCGGAATCCGTAGCGCTCTCCGACCACATGGAGATCGGAAAGATGTGCGACGCGCCAGGTCCGGGCCTCGGACGGCATGTCGGCGAAGGCCATGAGATCGGCGGGCCGCCCTAGGGCGCCATCCGCAAGGGCCCATATGAGGGCGGCGCCTGTGACATAGCATCCTATGATGACCACGGCATTGGCGAGGGCGGGGACGATCAGCTGGAAAGGCGCCAGAATGTCTCCCGCTTCACCGACCCAGCGCGAAGCGGGCCAGGCAAGGACGACGAACCAAAACGACAAGGAGCTCACCAAAACGCCGCCTCCGACTGCAGCGACAGCATAGAGATGTGTATGGCGGCGCGGCCTGAGATTGGGCGCGAGTTTGCCGATGATGTGCCGCAACCCTTCTCGAAACAGGGCATAGACGGGCTGAACGGCCAGTGCATTGAGAGACCAGAAGCTTTGTTCGGCAGCGCGCAGCACAGGCTTGCCGCCGATCCACGCGAGGCTGATGAGACCGGCAACGATCAACAGCGACCAGAATCCTGCCAGTGCGGTCGCCACCTGTCCGGATATCGTGGTCGCCCATCCCAGAATGACCAATGGCGCAAGTCCCAGGAGGATGGCAGGAAGGCCGATCAGCATGAACCAGGCGACGGCGAGCTTCGGAAGGCTGATTTCCGCAAGAAGGCGTCCGCCGATGGCAACGAGTGACCGGCTCTTGGTACTCGCGATGTCGTCCTCCGCATCGCCAAGGCGCGGATCGATCAGCATGGGCTTCCACAGATGCATTCGTGGCAACGGATTCGGCTCCTGCATGGTCTCTCACCTGCCAAGCTCTGCCGCTGCCGTCTCTTCTGCGGCAGTCGGAACAATCACCAAATCAAGCGCCCATTCCCGCTCGCTGAAGCGCTGCAACGGCATAGAGCGGCATGCGCTCACTCAGTCCCTTCAGGGCGAAATCGCCCCTTTCCTCCAACGGCAAATCGGATCCGGCGACGAGATCGCGCACCGTCCGCGATACCAGTACGTCACCGCCATCTGCCAAGGAGGCGATCCGGGCTGCGATATGAACCGCAATGCCGCCGATATCGTCACCCTTCATCTCGACCTCCCCGGTATGGACGCCACATCTGACATTCAGGCTCAAGGGATGAATCGCGTCGATGATCGCGCTCGCGCATCGGACGGCGCGTGCAGGGCCGTCGAAGGTGGCCAGAAACCCATCGCCGAGAGTCTTGATCTCACGTCCCCTGAACCGGGCGATTGCGGCGCGGACGATCCTGTCGTGCTCGTCGAGAAGGGCATGCCAGCCGCGGTCGCCCATCGCTTCCGCTTTTCGGGTTGAATCGACGATGTCCGTGAACAGGACGGTCGCCAGCACACGGTCCGGTTCCTTCTCGCTATGCGTGCCGGTGAGAAACTCCTCGATCTCATCCGCCAGCGGGTTCACGTTGCCGGCCCACATCACATGATCCATGCCCGGAAACTCTACGTATTTCGCTCCTGGTATGTTGGCTGCGAGATAGCGACCTCCCTCCACATTGACCCGCGTGTCGTCCGAGCGATGCAGGACGAGTGTCGGCACGCGGATCGCCGAAAGGATGTGGCGCACGTCGATCTGGCTGTTCATTCGCATGAGGGTGATGACGGCCGAGGGACTGGCGCTCAGCCGCTCGAAGCGCGCCCACCATTGCTTGAATCGCTCATCCGCCATCATGGTCGGCGCAAAGGCGCTGAGACTTTCGCCTTGTCCCCAGGTCCTGTCGATCTTCTCCAGAAACGGCTCGAACCGCTCAGGCGGCAGCACCCAAGTGTGGAAATCGGCATAGGTGCCGTAGAGGATCAGGGCCTGTGTTCGTTCAGGATAGGTTGCCGCAAAGAGCATGCTCATTGCGCCCCCTTCGGATATTCCGAAGAGGGCGGCTTTCTTGCTGCCCACGGCGTCCATGACCGCGCGAACATCGTCCATGCGCTCTTCGAGTGTCGGAAGGTTCCCCAGGCGGTCCGAGAGCCCGGTGCCGCGCTTGTCGAAGAGGATGAGACGGCTGAATGCACTCAGGCGGGACAGGAAGTGAGCCATGTTCGGCTCATCCCAGTAAAGATCGAGGTTCGAGATGAACCCTGGGACAAAGACCAGATCGAGCGGTCCTCGGCCGACCACCTGATAGGCGATCCTAAGATCGCCGCTTCTGGCGTAATATGTGTCGACCGGCATGGCCTGGCTCCGAAACTGGCTGTCCGACGCGATGGTCGGAAGCACGGGGATTCAGGTTGGGTCCGACACGGACATGCCACCATGGCATCGTGCGGGCTAGAGCAGGGATAAATGCTCTGCTCCATGCCGCGTCATGTCAAATCGAAAAGGCGGAGGCAGGTTCGCGGATGCAGGCAAGTGACAAGGAAACTTTGTTCCGTCGCGCGCTCGACGGGGTGGTGAATGCGGAGTGCGGTCTTCCTCAGGCCGCCGAGGACGTATTGACGGGAAGGGACTCCAGCGCGCCTGCCTCGTCGATGCGGCGCACGAGATCGTCCACTTCTTCTTCCGTCTGGTAGATGCCGAACCCAAGGCGCAGGCGTTGGCCGCGGACGTCGGTCACCACGCGCAGTTCCGCAAGGTCGCGATAGATCGCTTGAGCGCCGGGCGTCTGAAAGGTGAGAAAGTTGCCGCGCCGTGTCTCGTCTGCCGGTACCACGAGCGAGGCTTCCTCGAACAGGGCCGAAGCACTGATGCGGCGCAGGAAATGCTGCTGCAGCGCCTTAGCATGGGCGTGGATGATGCCGGGCGTGATGCCTTCATCCGCAAGCCAGCGCATGACCGCATTGAAGCGGTAGAGACCCGAGGGATCGAAGGTCGCGCCCATGAAGCGCCAGGCATCGCCGCTGTAACCGACCTGTCCGCCCTGCGCACTGGTGAGGTTGCCGAAGGCGGCGTACCAGCCGGTGTCGCGCGGGCGCAGACCCCATCCGGGCGGGCAGTGCATGAAGCACGCACCCTCGCCCGCCATCGCATATTTGTAGCCGCCCGCGATGTAGAACACCCGCTCCGCGATGCTGCCGAGATCGGTCGGCCGCGCCATGAAGCCGTGATAGCCGTCGATCACGATCATGGCGCCGTCGCAGGCGCATTCCGCGAGCCTGCGCCCATCCGGTGCGAAGCCCGAATTGAAGAAGACCTGGCTGACGAAAACGAGATCGTAGCCTTCCTGCGCAGCCGTGAAGAAGCGGTCTTCGAAGGTCGTGAAGGGTTCCGCCGGCACACGCGTCACGGCAACGATCTGCTCTTCCTCCAGGCGCGCAATCTGGCGCGTGAAGGAATGGAACTCGCCGTCCGAGGTCAGGATGCGGACCGGGCGGTCCGTGGGGAGGCAGGAGAGAATGCGCTTCAAGAATTCATGCGTGTTGGGTGCAACCGCGATGGTCGACGGATCCGGCAGGTTGAGGTGCCCGGCCACATGGCCGCGATACTCTTCAAGAACAGGTCCTAAGACATGCTCCCACTTATCGTCGATGAGGCGGGCAGCATCGTCCCAGGCTTGGAGCTGCGCGTCGCGCGTCACATCCGGCCAGGGATGGTGGCTGTGGGATGCAAAATGCAGGCGGTCCGGCTCGGTGTTGAGGAAGCGGGAAAATTGTGAACGAAGGTCAAGCATTGCGTATTTCCCCCGTCACAGCCTGCCGCGCACGGACCAGAGTTCGGGAAAGAAGTAGTGTTCGAGCGCCTTGCGCAGATAGGTCACGCCGGTGCTGCCGCCCGTGCCGCTGCGCATGCCGATGATGCGCTCCACGGTCTTCATGTGCCGGAAGCGCCATTGCTGGAAGGCGTCCTCCAGGTCGACCAGCTCCTCGGCGAGTTCGTAGAGATCGAAATGCTCGCCCGCATGGCGGTAGATCTCCCCCCAGGCGGCCTCGACGCTGGGATGTGCCGTGTAGGGCTGAGTTACGTCGCGGTCGAGCACTTCGGCCGGGATCGCGTAGCCGCGCCGCGCCAGCAGGCGCAGGGCTTCATCGTAGAGGCTCGGCGCCTGGTAGGCGGCTTCGAGCTGGTCCGCGAGGTCGCTCCGGTGCTTGTGCGGCGCCATCTTGATCGCGTTCTTGGCGCCGAGCTTGAACTCCACCAAGCGGTACTGCCAGGACTGGAAGCCGGAAGATTTGCCGAGCGCCGGCCGGAAGCTCAGGTAGTCGGAGGGCGTCATGGTGGAGAGCACGGTCCAGGCCTGGATCAGCTGCTCCTGGATCCGGTTGATGCGTGCGGTGCATTTGAAGGCGGGCTGGAGTTCGTCCGCCCGGATATGGGCCAGCGCCATATCGAGCTCCCGGTTCAGGAGCTTCAGCCAAAGCTCCATCACCTGATGGATCGTGATGAAGAGAAGTTCGTCGTGCTCGGCCGTCAGGGGAGATTGGGCGGAGAGGAGGGTGTCGAGCCGGAGATAGTCTCCATAGCTCATGCCTTCTGAAAAATCGGTGTGAATCCCGTCTGTCGCTGCGGACAACTCCGTCTCCCTGATCTGCCTCCGCTTTGCCGCGGATTATCGTCTTACCCTAGAAGAGTTCGACGAAAGTAGGGCATTGCGGCGGGCTTGTCACGTCAGGTGAGTCGGAATTGGCATCGGACGCCCAAGCGGATAGGTTGCCGCCCTATATTGCCGTCTTTGGAGAAATCTTCGCATGACCGACACGCTTCCCGACCGCCTGTCCTCGAACCCGAACAGCCCCTATTTCAACGAGGAGTTGATTGCCAAGGGGGTAGGCATTCGCTTCAACGGGGTCGAGAAGACCAATGTGGACGAGTATTGCATCAGCGAAGGCTGGGTCCGCGTCACCGCCGGCAATGCCAAGGATCGCTTCGGTAATCCCATGACCATTAAGCTCAAGGGCAAGGTCGAGCCCTATCTGCAGCCCAAGGAGTGAGGCCTTATTGAGCCTAGGGCAGAGGACTGGACGCGCGGTGTAGCGCGGGCCAAGATCCGGGATGAGCTTGTCAATCGGGGAGTTGCTTCCTCGGGAAAGGCCTGTCCCGGATGGCCGGTTGCCGACGGCGGACGATACTCGTGGTAGCGGGCTGGCTTCTCAGCGCGCCCGCCCTGGCCCATAGCTGGTACCCGACCTGGTGCTGCAATGATCACGATTGCCGAGAACTGATCGAGGCCAGAGGCGAGACCGTGACCGAGACGGAAGACGGCTGGAGGCTCTGGGATGGGCGCCTCGTCGGTCGGGACTATGCCAAGATGTCCCCCGATGCGAAATTTCACATCTGCGAAGAGCCGAAGACGCGAGCCATCATCTGCTTCTTCGCTCCACAGGGGGCGTCGTGATGGCGGGCTCCCTTGATCGTCCCGTGATGCTCCCCTCTTGATGGGTGCATCGTTCGGTTCCTCACGATGCGTTAGGGAGTCGGGCTCAGCCGCCCCCAAATCGCCTCTGCGGCTTTGCTGTAATCGCCGTCGAAATGATGCCCACCCTCCAGCGCGACCCGCTGCGCTTCGCCGAGTTCGGGTGCCGTGCAGGAGGTCTCGTTGTCGTCCGCCTCTTCCGTGCCGTAGATGCATTGCGTCCTGTCCAGCGGCAATTGATGCAGGAGAGGAGCCAAGGGACGGCTTTCGGCGGAGGCTGAGCCGATGAAGCCCTCCACGGTCACTTCGAAATCGGCATTGGTGCCAAGCGCAAGAAGCGACACGACGCCGACGCGGTCTCTGATCGTTTTCGGCAGTTCCGGCCACACGTCGGGCATGATGTCGGAACCAAACGAGAAGCCGACGATCGCGTAGCGGTCGGTGCCGAATTCGGCGCCGTAATGATCGAACAGCAGGGCGAGATCGGCAGCAACGTCCTTCGGATTTTTCTTGGACCAGAAGTAGCGCAGCGAATCCAGCCCCACGACGGCAACGCCCTTTTGTGCCAGCCACTCGCCGATGGATTTGTCGATGTCCCGCCAGCCGCCGTCCCCCGAGATGATCACGGCCATCCCTTTCACAGGGCCCTCGGGCCGGATGATCGAAACGGGCATCTGCGAATGCCCGCGCTCGCCGGTCTTGCCCAGTTCGACGGCGTTCTCGATCAAGGCTTCACGGATTGCGGCGTCGTCTTCGGCAGGCACGAATGCCACGTCACCGTCGCTGCCCTGGAAGGCCTCGGTGCTTTGGCGCTCGCGTTCGGGCGCGATGGCGCGCCAGGGCGCAGGCGGATCGGGCACCCGGCGCAAGGCGAAGTATCCGTCGCCTGCTGGCTCCAGCTTCGGCTCGAAGCAATAGGTTCTGTCGATTCTCAGCAAGGGCTTGAAGCCAATGCCGATGGCGCCTCCCAGGGTATTCGCCGGGGCCTGTGCCAGAGCGGCATAAGCGAAGGCTGCTCCATCACCCCGCCCGACGATTACGGGAAAGAAATAGCGTTGGAGCCCGAGCTTGCGCTGCACCGCCTGAGCGAGATCCTTGAGATCGTCCGACACGTAGTGACATTCGTCGGTTGGCGGCGACTTGGCAAAGTCTGCGCGCAACGCCTCGAAGTTGAACGACACGGCCACCAGCCCGGCCTTCGCCAGCGCGAGTGCATCCTGTCGGCTCGCTGTCGCATCGGCTTCATTCGCCGCCAGAACGACCAATCCCCGAGGTTGACGTTCCTCCGCCTGGACAACATCGACAGGGCCGAACTCATCCACATCGATCCTCATGGTGGTGATGGTGGGCGGCATCAGGGCGGACCAGGCGGAGCGTCCGAGCAGAATGCTTCCGAACAGCAGGGCGGCGAGCGCCAACATGACGGTCAGGATGTGGATCGTCTTGAGCGGCTTCATGGTCTGGCCCCTTTGCTGACGGTTTTGATCGGGCTGCCGGAAATCAAATTGCTCACGTCGAGAAGAATCTGCGGCAGTGCCCATCCTCCGGGGCTGGCGAGATAGCGCGGTTCCCAGACGGGGCTGAATTTTTCCTTGTAGGCCCTCAATCCCTTGAAGCCGTAGAAGCGCTCGCCGTTACGGGCAACGAAGGCTGCAACCTTGTGCCAGTTCGGAGCAAGGCGATGGTCGGACAGGCCCGAGAGCGGCGCCATGCCGAGGTTGAACCAGCGATAGCCCCGTGCCTTGCCCTCCTGCATGAGCGTGACGAAGAGCAGATCCATGATGCCGGAAATATCCGGCAAATGGCGCATGAGATCGATGGTGATCTCGCCTCCGGGCTTGCCGTACCAGATATTCGCGAAGGCGACGATGCGGCCTTCGCGGCGAATCACGGCAACGTCGAAATACGACATGTAGCGTTCCGACCAGAAGCCGATGGAGAAGCCCTTCTCGCCGGCACCGCGTACAGCCAGCCATGCATCGGAGACACTCTTGAGTTCGGCGAGATGCGCGGGCACCTCGGCGGCGGGGATGATTGCGAATTCCAGGTTCTCGCGTTTGGCGCGGTTGAGCGCGGCGCGCCAATCCTTGCCGGCCTTGCCTTCGGTCGTGAAAGTCTCAAGGTCTACATGCGCCTCTTCGCCGAGCTTCACGAGGGACAATCCGCCGTCGAGATAAAGAGGCAGGTGCGCGGGGCTGACCTGATAGAATATGGGCCAGCCCGCATGCCGATCGGCCTCCTCAAGGAATTGCCACATGAGATCGGCCGCATGTTCGGGCTTCCCGATCGGATCGCCCATGGCGATCCAGCTCTTGCCGCGCACGGCATACATGAGGAAGGCCTCGCCTGATGCGTGGAAGAGAAAGCGCTTGTCCTCCAGGAGAGCGAGATGCGCGTCGGCCCGCTCCGCATGGGCCAGCGCGGGAGCAAGCGCTCCGGGCTTCAAGGGCTCCACCCGCCGGGCACCGGGATGGCGATGGATCATGGCGTAAAGCGACAGGGCCGCGCCGATGATGATGGCACCGAGGCTGCTGCGCAGGAAGCGGGAGGCATCGTCGTGCCAGTTGAACTGCCACCACAGGTCATGGCTGTAATCGACATCCTGGAACGTCGTGAAGCCGAGCCAGATGCTGCAGCCGAGAATGAGGGCCACGGCGACCAGCCATCGCGGCTCAAGCGGTTCGGTGAAAATTCCGGCTCTTCGGTAAAAGGCCGAGCGGTGGGTCAGGAGCAGAGCGAGAACGGCGCCAAGAACGAGCGCCTCCTCCCAGTCGAAGCCTTTGGCCAGCGACACCACGATCCCGGCGCCGATGACGACGATGGACAGGCTCCAGGCACTCGAGAGGCGGCGCATCAGCCCCCGGGACAGGATGAGGAGCACGACACCGGCCGTGCTGCCGACGAGGTGCGAGACCTCCGCAAAGGGCAGAGGCACCAGAAGCCGCAGGGCACGCACACGCGAGTAGTCGTTGGGAAGCGCGCCGGAGGTGAGCAGCACGAGACCGCCGATGAATGTGAGAATAGCGAGGGCTGCGGGCACGAAGGGCAGCACGAGATGGCGGACGCGCCGTGCCGCCCGTGTGAGCTTTGCATCCGATCGTTTCACTTCGTGGACCGCGAAAAGCACAACGGCGAACAGGAATGGGATCAGCGTATAGGTGAGCCGCCAGACGAGAACGGCAGACAGCAACTCGGCTGACGGAGCCTGTGGGAAGGCCAGCAGGATCGCCGCCTCGAAAGCGCCGAGCCCGGCCGGGACGTGACTGACGATGGCCAGCAGAATTGCGCTGGCGAAGACGGCGGCAAAGGCCGGAAAGCCGATGCCGATATCCTGCGGAAGAAGGACCCAAAGGGCTGCGGCGGCTGCGCATATGTCCGTCAGGCCAAGGCCGATCTGGACAAGCGCTGCTCCGCCGCCCGGAAGGCGGATCCGCACATGGCCTCGGCCGATCTCCCGGCCGCCTCCGCGGCTCCAGGCCAGGTAAACGGCAAGACCGGCCAGCAGCACCATGCCAAGGCCACGGTTGAGGTTGTCGGGCAGATGGTCGAGGGAGGCGAGAGCCTGCGGCTCGGAGGCGGCGCTCAGCCCAAGAACTCCGGCCATGCCGACCCACAGGGTCATGGCGGCAACAGCCGTGAGCTTCGCGACCTCGCTCAGGGTCAAGCCGGCTCCGCCATAAACCCGCCAGCGCACGGCGCCGGCCGTCATGAGAGGAAAGCCCAGGGTATGGCCGATGGCGTAGCTCGTGAACGACCCGAGGGCGACGGTCTTGAGCGGTACCGCCTTGTCCGTCGCCGCGCGGATTCCGAAGACATCATACCCGATCAGGGCGCCGTAGCTTGTGGCCGCAAGGAGAAGGGAGAGCCCGATGAGCTGGGGCGGTGTGCCGAGGGCGCTCGCGGCCACGGTCGAAAGATCGAGCCCGGACAGAAGCTTGGTGAGCAGAAGGGCCAGACCGGCACATCCCGCCATGGCGAGAGCCGGCATCGCCCACCGGAGGAGTGGGTGCCGACGGCCAGGCGAATCGACCGCAATGGGGCGGGATGCATCGGGCGCCTGCTGCGCCCCGATGGCGGGCTTCACCTCGGCTGCACGAAGAGCGTTGGTTGGCATGGGAGATCTCGTCTGATTTTCAGGGCGCCTGCAATTTCGGCGCCGGGATGCCTCGACCGTCGGTCAAAGCATGAGCAAGGAGGTGTGCTGCGGCTGCACACGCAGGCGCTTACGCACGCGCGAAAGCGGCGCAGCGGCGGACTCAGACGAGAGGAGGACCGGTCGGTGGGGCGGCGCAGGGCCTGTGAGAGGGCGGTGCGTTGGGATAGGAGACGCACGATGTCCTGATCAGACGGGCGTGATCGAGAACGATGGTCGGCGCGGCGCCGGGCAGGGCGGACCCCGGATCGTCATCGCCGCCACTGGGCGCGGCCTGGAAGTATAACGAGGTGTCTTCAAGCGGGGCGATGACATCGCGGGAAAGGCTCAGCGTGCCTTCAACCGACCCGATCCGGTCCCTGGCCTCGAAGAGGCATGGCTTCGCCTGCGCTGCGCCTGCCATGAGCAGAAGCGCCAGCAGCGACTGGGCGAGAGCCAGAAGAATTCGGTGCGGGATCACGGAAGAATCGCCTTAACGCCTGTGCGATCATCTCACAGGAAAACTGAATGATTCCTGATTGCGGCAAAAGCAAGTGGAGGCCGGATCGTCAAAAAAGAAAGCGCCCGCTTCAACGGGCGCTTTAAGGTCCGACCCGTAGGGGCAAATAAGAAGGTCGTGAACCTATCTATTCGTGGAGTATTTTGGCCGAATTGTGACCGTTCGTGGTCTGAATAGGATGTGTCAATAGAATATCCGCGCCATTCTGACACCCCGATGGTTCATTTGCAAACTATTTGGACTTGATCAGCCACAATATCTGATTTATGTCGAGCCAGCCGTAGGGGCAAATACGGTTCGAAGGGCCGCGAACACAGTCGTTTAAAGACTGGGCGCGGCCTTTTCTATATATGGCTATGATTTCTGTTTATTGCTAATAGGGGCGGTCATTGGGAATCCGGTCCGTTACTTGGACCTGCTGCGGGCCTCCTGCAGCCGCTCCATCGTCGCCTTGATCTCCTCAGCCGCCTTCAACCCACGAATGCCGATCACTCCGCGGTCGATGCTTCTTCCGTTCTCGTCCTTCCGGCCGTTGAAGAAGACGTCCCGCTCCTGCTTGGACATCTTGAGGACGGTGCGGGCCTCCGTCTCGACCCTCCATTCCTCGGACCAGGTGCTGACGGGCTCGCCGGTGAACTCGGAGATGGCTTTGGTATCGCGGGAGTAGGTCATCCCGCCTGTATGCCGGACGGCCGTGACAAGATCGTTAGTGCTCGTGCGATCGCTACGGCACTCCGGCAAGGTGGCCAACCAGCAGGCCGAGAGTTCGGCTGCGGCTGCAAGCGATACGGATCAGGCAGCCTTTGAGCTGGGAAATGGGAGGACTTGAGCCGCTTCCGGACTCCGCAGAGCCTGCAGGACTTCGAGAACTCTGACTGGGGATGCCGGCGGGACGAAGACCGCGTGGGCGGACGGGATCTCGGCGGGATCCTGGGCCGCGATCAGAAGCACAGGCCGGTCGGGATGATGGCTCTGGTATTCGTCTTTCAGGATCCAGCCACAGACGAGCCCTGGCAGGCTCACCTTGCTCACGAGCCAGTCGATCTCGTCACCTTGCTGGCACAAGGTCAGCAACGCGCGCTCTCCGTTGGGTGCAGCCATCACCTCGAACCCGCTCGTCTGCAGAAGCTGAGCCAGGAGCTCGCGGGTAATCGCATCATCTTCGACGACAAGGACCGTAGCCCTGGATCGAGAAGCGGAGAGCATTCTGGTTTCCCCCAGATGACAGACGAGTCTCCGCCTTCTCCGATTAACGCCGACTTAATCGAGGCTGCTCCTTCCGGGGGATCGTACCGAATGGTTGCTGTCAGGTCCCCGAGGCAGACGTCAGGTCCTGGCCGAGGTTTGAGAATGCCGCCACGCTGAAACGGGAAGCTGCCTGGGCCGTTATCAAGGCGTCCTTTGAAAGTTTGGAGAAAGAGCCATGCGTGCCTCTAATCTCAAGTTTGCGGTTGCCGCGGTGCTGGTCGCGGTTCCGACCCTGGTCTGTGCGGAGGAGGGTGGTGCGGCGGCCGGCGCGATTGCCGGCGGCACGGCGGGGGCCGTCGTGGGCGGGCCTGTCGGTGCAGCTGTCGGGGCGGGCATCGGTGGGGTGGCCGGTGGCGCCGCGTCGGGCCCGGATCAGAAGAATGTGATCATCGAGCAACGCGATGTGGGGACGACCGGCAGCACCGGATGCTCGACAACGACAAAACAGAAGACGGACGAGTTCGGCGACACCACGACGAAACAGAAGACCGAGTGCTAGCGCATCGTGCGAACCTTCGGTCCGATACTGTCGTATTGCCGAGGGCGCCGCAGCATTGGGCGGAACGGAGTCCCATGGGATGCGCCGTCGTCGAACGAAATCTCATCGTGAGACCTAGTCCGTCAGGCGCGAAAGCACCTGATGGGCCGCCTTCACGCGGGCCTCATTGGGATACCCCTTGTTCGCCAGCATGACGATGCCGACCTTCTTGTCCGGAATGAAGGCCGCATAGGCTCCGAACCCGAGCGTCGATCCGGTCTTGTTGATGATCACGTTTCCACGCGGTGCCATGGGCGGATCGATCGCGGTCGCAGGATGCGCCTTCTGGTTCATCGCGTTGCCGGCAATGAATTTGTCCAGCGCAACCGGATAGGGATATTGCTCCCAGATGAGATCCTGGATCAGCTCGCCCGAGCGGAAGTAGCCTTTGTGTGTCGCACGGAGGGCTTGGGCGAGTTTCTCCGATACCGAGCCGACGCCCATGTTCACCTCGAGGAAGCGGATCATGTCGGCGGCGTTCGATTTCACGCCATAGGCTTCGTCCGCGAGCAGGGCCTGGGAGACGCGGATGGGCTTGTCGTCGCGGCTGTAGCCCCAGGCGTATGATGTCATCTCGGCCGCGGGAACATCGATATAGGTTCGCTGCATCCCGAGTTCAGGAAACAATCGGCGTTCCGCAAGGGCCTTGAAACTTGCGCCCATGGTGCGCGCGGTGACCATGCCGAGAAGGCCGATGCTCGGATTGGCATAGCTGCGATAGGTCCCCGGAGCGTATTTGGGCATCCACGCGCGATAATAGGCGATGAGCTGCTTTTGATCCTTCACGTTTCCGGGCAGCTGAAGCGGGAAGCCGCCGGCCGTATGCGTCGCGAGATCCAGGAGCCGCACCTTGTCGAGGGCGCTGCCCTTCAGCTCGGGCATGTGTTGGCTGACGCCGTCGTTCAGCGACAGCTTGCCCTCGACCTCGGCATAGGTCGCCACGGTTGCAGTAAACGTCTTGCTGATCGATCCCAGTTCGAAGAGCGTTTCGCGCGTGACGGGAACCCGGGGTTCCTTCGAGGCCAGGCCATACTCGATGAAATGGCGTCGTCCGTCGATCGTCACCGCAACGGCCAGGCCGGGAATTCCATATTGCTCGATGACCGGCTTCATCGCTTCGTCGACGGCCTGCCGTACCCTGGCGTCCCGGTCGGGGCCTGCGGCGAACGCGTGGGACAGGGTGAAGGCGGAGGCGACAAGAGCGGCTGCAAGCCTGGGGTAAAGTCGCGACAGCAAAAGCATCTCCTTTCGGCCCGGCATATGGGCCGTTGATGAGGATACGTCCTCACTCATGTTGCTGATGGCGAGCGAAATGATGCTCAATCCCATAAGCCGCGTATCGTCCTTCGCGGGAAGCCGGATCCCCTTTTCCGCACGATTCGCTAAACAAGAGGTTATGACGGTTCGGCTGATGCTCTCGGCAACGATGATGGCGCATAGGGAAGGGCTGGTTGAGCCCGGAGTTCGCCGCTTTCAACAGAGATCACCGTATTCCATCAAGAAAGTCTTTGCTTTGCTGACGACATCTTGAGATCTCTACTCACGTTCTCCTGGAGCCCGACAATGCGCTATGTGGCAATCGCTTCGTTTCTGTTCATCGGCTTGACGAGCCAAGCCGTGGGCCAAACCAGCCCTGCGCCAGCGAACGACGCCGTGACCGCGAGCCGGGCGGAAATGCGCGAGCTGATCGAGGCGACGCAAGCGACCGCAAAGGCATCCCGCGAGAACGTCGATCATGCCCGTGTCGTCCCGGATCTCCTCTACCAGATCCTGACGAAACTCGATAAAATCGAGGACAAGCTCGACAAGGTCGAAACGACCCTCAAAGCGACCCAGGCGGCCGCTTCCAGGAAGCGGTAAGCTGCAGTCGGCAGCGAGCACAAGCTCTCATCGCAGCCTTGCCTATCCCGTCGAGTCTCTAAAGAATTCCTTGAGCCTTCAGGAGGACCGCAACGGCTATCAAAGTGCCGCTGACGGCATAAGGAAACCAATTGGGATAAGGGCGGTCATGCCCTCGGTAATTGCTCATCATGAGCCCCATTGCAGTTCATTATGCTGTGCTCCGGCCGCTCATCATGAGCTTTCACATGGGACAGCTTGCGGAGAGGATCATACGACTAAAGTCGAAAATGGCCAGTGGAAATCTTCCGTAGGGTAAACATTATGCTCAGCGGCTTTGGCCGGTGCGCTTGGAGATGGCAGCGGTGCCGCGGGAGCATGTCATGCAGACGGCATGGTCGAAACGGTGAACAGAGCTTTAGCCTGCTGTCCTACCAGACGGGGAGAAGGTCGATAATGGACCGACCTAGGCGTTGCCTGCACTCGCTCCATATTCTTACCAGCAGTCTCAAAGGGGCCGGAAAAGGATCGTGGCATGGCCAAACTCGCTCTGTATGTGGCTCTCGAGGCTAGTGTTGTGACTCTAACGCTTGTTTCGCACGGGCGACCTTTTCCAGGATAGCTGAGGCCGAGGCGGTCCAGACAAAGGGTCTCGGGTCGGCATTGTGGTGCTCCAGGTAGTCCATGATAGCACTCTCCAGATCGGGCACGCTCGTGAAGGCGCCCCG
Organism: Microvirga tunisiensis; assembly: GCF_009296175.1. Classification (GTDB taxonomy): domain Bacteria; phylum Pseudomonadota; class Alphaproteobacteria; order Rhizobiales; family Beijerinckiaceae; genus Microvirga; species Microvirga tunisiensis. Next base: position 16,651 of record NZ_VOSK01000142.1, read on the forward strand.
CCGAATGCGCTCCTGGGTGATCAGGGCAAAGAAGCGCTCAACCTGGTTGAGCCATGAGGCCGAGGTCGGCGTGAAGTGCAGGTGGAAGCGCGGAT
>NZ_VOSK01000143.1 GCF_009296175.1 Microvirga tunisiensis
GAGGCCGTTCGCCAAGGAGTGCAGGCGGTCATCGCCCGCAGGCCGAAGAACTATGAGAATTATCAGGACATTAAGATGATCCGCCTCCCGGGGATCTGAAGAAAGGCTGCATTATGAAAGAGACTTCGGTGCGGTGCTGCGTGAACGATCCTCACACGTCGTTACCGGCCCTGTGCCGGTGATCCCGATGGCTTGAAGCGCAGCGCTTTTCTTAATCGAGATGGCCGGGACAAGCCCGGCCATGACGTAGCAATTATTAATCTCGGCAAGCCGCAGGCGAGGGAAGTGATTTTATCAGCTCAACGCCGGCTTTGGTTCAAGCTGCTTGATCGCTGGAGCGCGAGCAGGAATATGGAGCGGCTTCGCGTTCATGCGCACCTCGCCTTCCATCTCGCAGTGCCATGGCAGAGCCCCGGCCGGCAGATACTTGCCCAGTGCGTCGAGGACGAGCATGGCGATTGTCACGACGGCGATGATGACGATGGCGACGGCGGAGGCTTGGCTCGCGAGCCCGGCCTCTTCGAGATTGTAGAGCACCACACCGATGGTTTCCGTTCCGGCCGACCAGAGCAGGGCCGAGACGGTGAGCTCGCTGAAGGCGAGCAGGAACGCCATCAATCCGCCGGCGACCGCGGCGGGGAGCAGGGAGGGAAGCACGATGCCGAAGAGCCGCTGCATCAGGCGGGCGCCGTCGATGGCTGCGGCTTCCTCCTGTGCGACATCGATCTGCATCATGCCCGCCAGCACGGGTTTCAGCGCCACCGAGAGGAAACGGGCGAGATAGGCGAACACGATGATCCACGGCGTCGCATAGAGCGAGAAGCCCACGAGCGGCATCGGCTTCAGGAAGAGCAGAATGCACGCGATGGCGAGCACGATGCCCGGCAGCACATAGGAGATCTCGAGGAGGGACACCGCGAGAATTCTCGAGCGTCCCACCAGCCGGATCAATCCGTAGGCGACGGGCACGACGAGTAATGCCAGCACGCACGCCGCACCGCCGGCATAGATGAGCGAGTTCGTGAAGGCGCGGATCGTGACGTCCTGGCGTGCCAGCACTTCGACGAAATTGTCGAGGGTCATCGTCGCGAGCGAGAGAGGCATGCCATAGGACGGAACGAGAGCGGCCGCCAGCAGCGACAGGATCGGCAGGACGAGGGTCACGGCCAGGACGACCGTCACGAAGGTTTCGACAGCAATGCGCGCGCGACCGAGAGGCCAGAACGGTTTCAGGGGCGTGTCGTCCTCCAGATGCACGCCATGCTTCCGCGTGAGGAACTGGCTTGTCGCAACGCAGACGATCGCGATGGCCGCGACGAGAAGGCCGAGGGCAGACACATCGCCGATCATGTCGGTGCCGAAACTCGACAGCCGGCGATAGATGAGCACAGGAAGCGTCAGGTAATTCACTGGCGCGCCGAGCAGCGCCGGAATTCCGAAATTGCCGATGCCGGCCACGAAGGCGAGCAGGGCCGCGCTCACGAGATGCGGGCGCAGCAGCGGCATCAGGTGGTCGACGAGGATGCCCGAGGGTCGGGCTCCGTCGATGCGGGCCGCCTCGACGACGGCCAGCGGGATGCGCTTCAGGCCGGCGCTCATCACCACATAGACGAGCGGCGCATGGTGCAGGCCGAGCACCAGGATGATGCCGCCACGTCCGAGCATCGGATTGGCGCTGCCTGCTTCAGGCGCGAGGCCGAGCGCGTTCAGGATGGGCGAGGCCGGGCCTGCCAGATGAAGAAAGGCGAGGGCGATCACCTGGGGCGAGATCATCACCGACAGGACGAAGAGGAACGACGCGATGCGGCGCCTGCGGATGTCGGTGACGCCGAGGACGAGCGCCATGGCCGTGCCGAGCGGCAAGGCCAGGAGCGTCGACAGCAGCGCCGTCTCCAGGGTCGCGCGGGCCGCGTTCATGGCCGAGCGGCTGGAGAGCGCCGAGAGCATGGCATCGGAATTGAAGACGCCGCCGGGAAAGAGCGCGGCCAGCAACAATCTTGCGGCGGGCAGGACGTCGAATGCAAAGACGATCAAAGCGACAAGAGCAAGAAGGCCGAAACCTCCCCGCTCCAGGAATGACTTGTTCTGAGCGCGATGTCTCACTGCCCGAAGATCTCGGCGAAGGCCGCCTTGTTCTTGGTTTCATCCGCGAGCGCTTTTGCCGCGTCGAAGCCCATGACCTTGATCTGGTCGCGCGCTGGATAGCCGGCCGGCAGCGCGACGGCGGGATGGGCCGCGATATAGCCCTGCTTCAGCGCCAGCTCCTGGCCGTCCTTCGAGAGCAGGAAATCGACGAAGGCGCGGGCGGCGTCCGGGTTCTTCGTGCTCTTGAGAATGGCGACGGGTTCGGATACGGCCGAGACGCCTTCCTTCGGGAACACGAACTCGACCGGCGCGCCCTTGGCCTTCTCGCGGATCGGCATGTAGTCGACGATCACGCCGTAGAGCTTCTGGCCGCCGGCCACCTGCTTCAGCACGTCGCCGTTGCCGCCGCCGGCGATGGCGTCGTTCTCCTTGAGCGCCTCGTAATACTTCCAGCCGTCGTTCATGCTGCCCGTCAGGGTCGCGGCATGGATGAGGGCCGCGCCTGAGGTGAGGGGGCTCGGCATGACGAGCTGGCCCTTGACCTCCGGCCTGGTGAGATCCTGCCATGAGGTCGGCTTGAAGCTCGCCTTGGTGTTGTAGGCGATGCCCGTGGTGATCAGCTTGGTGGCGAACCAGAATTTTTGGGCATCGTGCGTGCCCGCTGGATACGCCGAGACATCGGCCGTCTCATGCGCCAGAAGGCGGTCCTCCTTCTTCAGGCCCTCCATGGTGACGCTGTCGGCGATCAGCAGCACGTCGGCCTGGGGCTGCCCGGCCTCGAACTCGGCGCCCAGCTTGGCGAGGATCTTCGGGGTGCCGTCGCGCACGAAGGTGACGTTGACGCCCGGGTGCCTGGCCTTGAAGGCGTCGACGGTCTGCTGCGCGTCGGTGTTGGGCTGGCTCGTATAGAGGACGAGATTGCCCGCGAGCCCTTGAGCCTGCGCGAACGACGGCACAAGGGCGACGAGCATAGGAAGAAGGATGCGCTTGAAGGACACGGGGCGGTTCCTCGCTTTCGGTAAGGCTTTCCCCGCGCTAGCGGCCTTGGATGACGCCTCTGTGACGATAGGGTAGTGCGCTAAAGGAAAAGGGCCAGCTTTGGGCTGGCCCTCTCGGAAAATCCAAATCCCGCTAAAGGTCAAGCGGCCATTTCAGCGCGCACCTTCGCACGGAACTCGTCGATGGAGACAAGCTTGCCCTGTCGCTCCACGTTCCAGAAGGTCCAGCCGTTGCAGGAGGGGAACCCTTGCGTGAGCGCGCCGATCTTGTGGATCGAGCCGACGATGGCGCCGAGCGCCAGGGTGCCGTCGGCGCGGACCACCGCCTTGTGACGGCGGCGTTCGTCCACCAGCGTCTCGCCCGCCTTCACATGACCGCTCTCGATGAGCGACAGGAAGGGCACGCGCACTTCCGTGCGCTTTTCCGGCGCAGCCGCGATCGACACGTCGGAGAGAGGCTCGACCGCATCGACTCGCGCCCGTGCCGCCTTGGCATAGGTCGAATCGCGCTCGAGGCCGATGAAGTTGCGCCCGAGCATCTTGGCGACCGCGCCGGTCGTACCGGAGCCGAAGAAGGGGTCAAGCACCACGTCGCCGGGATTGGACGACGAGAGCAGGATGCGCGCGAGCAGTGCCTCGGGCTTCTGCGTCGGGTGGACCTTGCGGCCTTGAGCATCCTTCAGGCGCTCGTCGCCTGTGCAGAGGGGGATGAACCAGTCCGAGCGCATCTGCACGTCTTCGTTGCCGGCTTTCAGCGCATCATAATGGAACGTGTAGCCCTTCGAATCCGCGCTCTTCGAGGCCCAGATCATGGTCTCGTGCGCATTGGTGAAGCGGCGGCCTTTGAAGTTCGGCATCGGGTTGGCCTTGCGCCAGACGATGTCGTTCAGGATCCAGAAATCCAGATCCTGCAGGGCCGCGCCCACCCGGAAGATGTTGTGATAGGAGCCGATGACCCAGAGCGTCGCGTTCTTCTTCATCACGCGGCGCGCGGCGGAGAGCCAGGCGCGGGTGAACGCGTCGTAATCGGCGAAGCTCGCGAACTTGTCCCAGTCGTCGTCGACCGCGTCGACGAGGCTCTGGTCGGGGCGCGTCAGCGCCTGTTCGAGCTGGAGATTGTAAGGCGGATCCGCAAAGATCACGTCCACGCTCTCAGGCGGAAGCTTCTCGAGATTGGCGATGCAGTCGCCGAGGAGGATCTCGTTGAGAGGAAGAGATTTCGGCAGGACGGAGAGGGGCGGTTTACGCCCCGTCCGAGGTGCCGGCGCAGACCGCCCGGTACGCGAGACATGGATCCGGGAGGCGGCGCCGGCAGCCCCGGTACGCGAGGTACCCATGGGTGATCACCGGTTACGCAACTGACACTCCGGATCATGGTCCGTTAGGGTAAAGATGAAGTTTCCAAGTGGAAAAAACTGCGTCTTATTTTGGGTCGGCAAAACTTGCCGACTTATTGAAAAGATTGAGTTTTTCTGGTTAACGAGCGTTAAGTTCGGTTACAGGTCCAGTAACCCTTGGCGCAGGGGTGAAAAACTCAGCCGATGGAACGGGCAGGGACCCTCGCTCGCGATCACCGTGAGATGCGCCTTCGTGCTGTAGCCCGCGTTGCTGGCAAAACCATAGGCAGGATAAGCTTGTCCGAGCCTCGCCATCATGCGGTCGCGGACCACTTTCGCCACGATGGACGCCGCTGCGATCGAGGCGATTCGCGAATCACCCTTGATGACCGCTTCCGTCGAGCAGGGGAGGCTCGGCGGATCGTTGCCGTCGACGAAGGCCATGTCGGGCTTGCAGGGAAGCGCGGCGAGCGCCCGGCACATGGCGAGCAGGGAGGCCTGCCGGATATTGATGGTGTCGATCGCCTGATGCGACACTGAGGCGATGCCCACATGGGACGTCGCGAGGATTTCCGGAAACAGCGCCTCGCGCTTGGCCGCCGTCAAAGCCTTCGAATCGGCCAGGCCCTCCGGCACGTTGTCGAGATCGAGCACGACTGCCGCCGACACGACCGGTCCCGCCAGCGGCCCACGCCCGACCTCGTCGAGGCCGGCGATGCAGGTGAAACCCTGCGCGCGGGCGGAGAGCTCGCGGTCGAGGCCGAGGCCGGATTGAGGGGGGCGAATCAGGACGGTCATGGCTCGCAGGCTTATAGGCGATCTGCTTCTTCTCGGGGACCGGACCATTCCGCGCGGGCCATCGGGTCGACGATCGACATGCCTATTCCCTCCGTGGCCCGGGTCGGGATCGTCGAAGGATCGAAGCCGTCGAGGCAGAAGATGTTCACACCGTAATGGTCGGGCGCCGATCGCTTACGGTGAAAGGTGTAGATGCCGCAGCGCGAACAGAAGTAGTGCTTCGCCCGCTTCGTGTTCCACTGATAGAGCGACAGGGCTTCCTCGCCTGCCAGGATGGTCAGGGCGCTCTCGTGAACCTTCGTCATCAGGGCGTTCTTCTTCACGCAGAGCGAGCAGTCACAGGTCGTCAGCTCGACGATCTCCGCGTCGATGCAGAAGCGGACGGTGCCGCAATGGCATGACCCTGTGTGGCGCTCCACGGTGCACTCCGGCGTTTAGGCTTATAAGGAGAAGGGCAATATACTGATCAGCCGCCGCGTGACCAGAGCGATGCTGGGTGAGACCTCCCCGTCATGGTCGGGCCTGTCCCGACCATCTCGATACGGTGAAGCGCAGTGCTTCAATCCATCGGGATCACCGGCACAAGGCCGGTGATGACGTGCAGAGATGACTCGTTGTCTGCATCAGGTGCCGCGCTCCACCTGGGATGACGCGCGGCAAAACGATCAAAACAAACTCAGCTGCCCCGCCTCTTTCGGCGGCACGGTGAACAGGTCCTTGCGCAGGCGCAGGTTCCGCCTGTTCAGCCCGAGCCGCTCGGCGGTGGTCTCGAATCGGCGGCCGAGCATCCAGGCATAGGGGCCGACGCCGGATTGGCGGGTGCTCCATTCGGCATCGTAATCCTTGCCGCCGCGCGCCTCCTGCAGCAGCGTGAAGACGTGCTTGAGCTTGTCCGGATAATGCTCGGCGAGCCAGTCGCGCATCAGGTCCTTGAGATCGTGCGGCAGGCGCAGGAGCACATAGCCCGCTTCCTGCGCACCGGCTTCGGCGCAGGCCTTCAGGATCGCTTCGATCTCGTGATCGTTGATCGCCGGAATGATCGGAGCGACAAGAACCGACACCGGAATGCCCGCATCCGTCAGCTTCCTGATCGTCTCCAGGCGCTTGGCCGGAGCGGCCGCGCGGGGCTCCATGCGCCGGGCGAGCTTCGGGTCGAGGGTCGTGACCGAGATCGCGACCTTGGCGAGCTGCCGTTCGGCCATCTGGCTCAAGATGTCGATGTCGCGGGTGACCAGGGCCGATTTCGTCACGATGCCGACGGGATGGTTCATCCGGTTCAACACTTCGAGGACGGACCGGGTGATGCGGAAGCGCCGCTCCACCGGCTGGTAGGGATCGGTGTTGGAGCCGAGCGCGATCGTCGTCGGCTGATAGTTCGGGGCCCGCAGCTCCTTTTCCAGCAGTTCGGCCGCATTGGGCTTGGCGAAGATCTTGGTCTCGAAATCGAGCCCCGAGGACAGCCCCTGGAAGGCATGGGTGGGCCTGGCGAAGCAATAGGCGCAGCCGTGCTCGCAGCCGCGATAGGGATTAATCGATTTCTCGAAGAGGATGTCCGGCGAATCGTTCTTGGTGATGATCGTGCGCGGCTTCTCGACGATCACTTCGGTCGGCAGGGAGGGCAGCTCCTCCTCGATCTCCCAGCCATCGTCGAATCCTTCGCGCTGCGCCGGCTCGTAGCGTCCGGACGGGTTGGCGGACGCGCCCCGGCCCCGGCGGCGGTCCACCTCGACGCGGTACGCCGTGTCGTCCATGCGCCGCCGCGCGGCCTCCGCCGCTTCCAGCGGGGTGCGCTTCGCAGGCCGGCTGCGGAAGGGATCGCGGGCGGGATCTTTAACGCGAACACTCATGGCGGCCTCGAGCGAATCTATCGTGAAGGCCTCGAGCTTAAGAACAAAACAGGAACAAAATCAAGAGGGCATCGGCAAGTATGTCCTAGCGACGGCATGGCGCGAAGGAGCTATAGTGTTCAGATGATTACCGTTCTCGTTCGCGTCACCCATGGGCCCGAGGCCCTCGCTGCCACCCTGAGCGCCCTCGTTCCGGCTGTTGCCGCCGGGCTGATCGGCGATGCCGTCATCCTGTCCGACAGGCAGGATGAAATCCTTGCGCAAGTGGCCGACGCCGCCGGTGCGACCCTGGTGGTTGCGCAGGGGGATTCCTGGACGGAAGGAGCGAAGGTCGCGCGGCGCGACTGGCTCTTGTGCCTCGATGACGGCGACATTCCGCAGGAAGGCTGGATCCGGGTGCTCGACCGGTTTGTGGCTCTGTCCAAGCCCGAACGCGGACTGGCACGGATGCGGCGACAGCGGGCGGGTGTGGTCAATGCATTCCTCAACCTGTTCGCGCGCTCATCGATACGGGGAGGGGATCTGGTCCATCGCCGCGTGTTGATGAACGAGGTGAGGGCCCACATGCCCGTGCGGCTCTCCGCCACCATCGAGCGCGATCCGGTTTTCGGCTGAACCCGTTCACCCCTTCAGCTTGCCCCGCTTCAGGTGCTCGTCGAGGCGCGGCATGATCTCGACGAAATTGCACGGCCGGTGCCGGTAATCGAGCTGGTTTGACAGAATGCCGTCCCAGGCATCCTTGCAGGCGCCGGGCGAGCCCGGCAGCACGAAGATGAACGTCGTGCCGGCCACGCCAGCCGTCGCCCGCGACTGGATCGTCGACGTGCCGATCTTGTCGTAGGAGATGCGATGGAAGATGGCGGAAAAGCCCTCCATCCGCTTGTCGAACAAAGGCTCGATCGCCTCCGGCGTCACGTCGCGGCCGGTAAAGCCCGTTCCGCCGGTGGTGATGACCACGTCGACGGTGGGATCAGAAATCCAGCCCTGCACCTTCCCGCGGATCGCCTCGATGTCGTCCGGCACGATGGCTCTGTCGGCCAGCCGATGCCCTGCCGTGGTGAGCCGCTCGGCGAGCGTGGTGCCGGACTTGTCGTCCTCCAGAGAGCGCGTGTCGGAGACCGTCAGCACGGCGATGGTGAGCGGAATGAAGGGAAGGGCGTCATCGATGCCGGGCATGGAGGGACTCTCGAATGCGAGCTTTCCATGTAACGCAGGAAGCCTGCACTTCCACAAGCATTCATCCCGAGCCTCTGCTGACACTCTGCCGGAACTGATCCCTCCACGTCATCACCCGCCTTGTGCCGGTGATCCCGATGGAAAAGACACCGCGCTTTTCCAATAGAGATGGCCGGGACAAGCCCGGCCATGACGAAGAGAATTTGTGAACGATTCGGGTTCTGCTCTGCAGCCCCGGAATGACTTCAGACGGTTTGTTTTAAAGCTTGCTCGCCCGGAACGTATCGCAGGCCTGGACCTGTCCGGTTTTCAGGCCCGTGGTGAGCCAGCGCATGCGCTGCTCGGAGGAGCCGTGGGTGAAGCTGTCGGGCACCACGCGGCCCTGGCTCTGCTTTTGAAGCCGGTCGTCGCCGATGGCCTCGGCGGCGCGGATGGCCTCCTCGATGTCGCCCTGCTCGAGCGATTGCCAGCGCTGATTGGAATGGTGCGCCCAGACGCCGGCGAGGCAATCCGCCATCAGCTCGACGCGCACGGAAAGCTGGTTGGCTTCCGCACGCCCGACCTGCTGCTGCCGCTCCTGAACGCGGGGCAGGATACCGAGCTGGTTTTCGACGTGGTGGCCGACTTCGTGGGCAAGCACATAAGCATTGGCGAAATCGCCGCCGGCGCGGAAGCGGCGCTGCATCTCCTCGAAGAACGACAAGTCGATGTAAACGGTCTGGTCGAGCGGGCAGTAGAACGGCCCCATGGCCGATTGCGCACCACCGCAGCCGGACCGGGTGGCATCCGAGAAGAGCACGAGCTTCGGAGCCTGGTATTGCCGGTTGGCCTGCTGGGGCAGCACCGTGTTCCACACGTCTTCCGTGTTGCCGAGAATGGCGGCGGCGAAGCGTCCGGCTTCATCCTGCGGCGCGCCCTGGCGGCCCTGCTGTTGCTGCTGGTAGCCGGAGCCGCCGCCCGTCATCATCTCGGCGCCGCCGATCAGGATGCGCGGGTCGATGCCGAGCGCCCAGCCGACGAGGCCGAGGATCACGATGGTTCCGATGCCGAGCCCACCCGCACCTCCGGGCAGACCCATGCCGCGACGGTCTTCCACATTGGACGAGCTTCGAAAGTCTTCCCAGCGCATGATCCACCTTCAGGCAGCGGCATACCTTACCGCAGAAGCTTAAGGCGTAAGCATATAGACCGGTTCCGAACCGGACTGCGAGAGCCTCTTTACTCCCGGCCGTCCAGAGCCCGCCGCAGGGCCTGGAAATCCCGCCAGCCGAGCCGCTTCTGCAGGGGCTGGCGCAGGAGATAGGCCGGGTGCAGGGTCGGCAGTGCCCTGATCTCGCGCCCGTCCTCGGTCTTGTAGGTGAACCAGCGACCGCGGGTGCGCAGAATCCCGTCCTTGATACCGAGCAGATTCTGGGCCGCGGGACCGCCGAGGCAGAGCACGAATTCCGGGCTCGCCAGCTCGATCTGTCGCGTGATGAAGGGCTTGCAGATCGCCACTTCCTGCGGGGTCGGCGTGCGGTTGCCGGGCGGGCGCCAAGGCACGATGTTGGCGACATAGACCTCCGTGCGGTCGAGCCCGATGGTCGCAAGCATCCGGTCGAGCAGCTGGCCGGAGCGGCCCATGAAGGGCTTGCCGATCCGGTCCTCGTCCGCGCCGGGCGCTTCGCCGACCAGCATGACGCGGCCTTCCGGATTGCCGTCCGCGAAGGCCAGGTTCTTGGCCGAGAATTTCAGGGCGCAGCCGTCGAAGCCCGCCAGAATGGCCTCGAGCTCCTCCAGCGACTGCGCATGGCGTGCCTGCTCGCGAGCCATGCTCGCCACCTCTTCCGGGGCGCCCGCGGCCGCTTTCGGCAACGCGCGAGGAGAAGGAGCTGACGGGGCGGGGGAGGCTTTCGATGCGGGTGCTGGAGGCGGGGCCTTGGCCGGAGCGCGCTCGGCCTTCGGTTCGGCAAAGCGATTGTGCGGGGTCTCGTCGAGCGCAAGATCCGCTCCCGCCTCGACATGGAAGTCGAGGAGCGCCTGGAGAGCATCGCGGTCGGAAGGGAGATCCTGCATGGATCGTATGTAAGCATTCCAAGGGCTGTGGACAACTCAGGTTCGCAAGAGATCCCGACAGATCTGACCTTAGAGCCCCGCTCATAAACCACCAACGTCCTCAGGGTGAGGGCTCGGGGAACCGAACAGTGAGTCAGTCTTTCACGGTATCAGGTCGAAGAGTGTCGGGCTCTCGTCGCATCTGGCGCCTTCGATGGCAAGGAGGCGGCGCTTGGTCGTGGCACCGCCATTGGCCGAGAAGCCGCCGAGCTTGCCGCCCGCCGCGACAACCCGGTGGCAGGGTACGATGACGGCAAACGGATTGCGCCCAAGAGCCTGGCCGATCGCCCGGGCATTGTCGATGCCGAGCCGGGATGCAATCTCACCATAGGTCAGCACGCGGCCCGGCGGAATGCAACGGGCGATCTCATACACCCGACCGTCGAAGTCCGATACGCCTTCCATGTCCAGCGGTACGGCGGACAGATCGCGTGCTTCGCCCCGCAGCAGAGCCGTCACATCGGCGATGATGCCTTGAACGTCCGGTGGTGGCGGGGCCTCGAAGATCCCGGGAAAGCGCTTGGCGATCCGGCCGCGCGTGTCGGATGCGTCGTCCTCGGGGAGTTGAAAGCCCACGACGCCGCGCTCGTTCCAAGCCAGCCCGCAAAGGCCGATGGATGTCTCGAAAAGCGTGTAGAACGCCGGAGGGCTGGATGCATAATCCCGCATGCTCTTTTGTAGACCTCCTGGCGTCGTCGAACAACTCGGGAAGGTCTTCCCCCCTGCGGTGGTCGCTCTGCTTGATTGAGCTGAGCCATGTCCCTCGAAACTGAAGGCGATCATCGGATTTCCGCATAATGTTATGCGGAAAGAGAACTTTCGGCAGCGCATCAATGAAGCTAGGAAGGTGCCTTACTTAGAATGACTTGAGAATTCGGGCAGATCGTTCATATGTAAACCATATGCCCGCTCAGGGGTTGAAGCCGCGTACCAGGAGGAAGCCATGTCCGATCTGCCCGCCCGTGAATCGATGGAGTTCGACGTCGTCGTCGTGGGCGCGGGTCCGGCCGGGCTGGCGACCGCCATTCGGCTCAGGCAGCAGGCGGCCGAGGCGGGGGCGGACATCTCCGTGGTCGTGGTGGAGAAGGGCTCCGAGGTGGGCGCTCACATCCTGTCCGGCGCAGTCATCGACCCGATCGGCCTCGATGCCCTCCTGCCGGATTGGCGCAGCGATCCGGATCGGCCGCTCAAGACCGAAGTCACGGCCGACGAATTCATGTATCTGGGCCATGCCGGCGGCATCCGCATGCCCAACGTGTTCATGCCCAAGCTCATGAACAACCACGGAAACTTCGTCGGTTCGCTGGGCAATGTCGCCCGCTATCTCGGCCGCAAGGCGGAAGAGCTCGGCGTCGAGATCTATCCCGGCTTCCCGGCGTCAGAGGTGCTGATCGAGGACGGCAAGGTGGTGGGGGTGGCGACCGGCGACATGGGCATCAGCCGCAACGGCGAGCCCAACGCCAACTTCACCCGCGGCATGGAGCTGCGCGCCAAGTACACGATCTTCGGCGAGGGTGCGCGCGGCTCGCTCACCAAGCAGATGGTCGAGCGCTTCGGCCTGAACGAGGGCAAGGACCACCAGAAATACGGCATCGGCATCAAGGAGCTCTGGCAGGTCAAGCCCGAGAAGTTCCAGCCGGGCCTCGTGCGCCATTCCATGGGCTGGCCGCTGCCGAACAATGCCGGCGGCGGCTCCTGGCTCTACCATTTCGACGACCATCTCGTGTCCGTCGGCTTCGTGGTGCACCTCAACTACAAGAACCCGACCCTCTCGCCCTTCGACGAGTTCCAGCGCTTCAAGACGCACCCGATGGTGCGCGACGTGTTCGAGGGCGCAAAGCGCATCGGCTACGGGGCGCGGGCGATCATGGAGGGCGGCTGGCAGTCGGTGCCGCGCCTGTCCTTCCCCGGCGGCTGCCTTGTCGGCGACTCGGCCGGCTTCGTGAACGTGCCGCGCATCAAGGGCAGCCACAACGCCATCCTGTCGGGCATGCTCTGCGCCGATCACGTGTTCGCGGCCCTGCAGGCAGGCCGGGCCAATGACGAGGTCTCGTCCTACGAGGAGGCCTGGCGCGCCTCGCCCATCGGCTACGACCTCAAGCGCGTGCGCAACGTGAAGCCGCTCTGGTCGAGATACGGCACGGCGGCCGGCGTGGCGCTGGGCGGCCTCGACATGTGGCTCACCGAGATCTTCGGCTGGTCGCCCTTCGGCACCATGAAGCACGGCAAGCCCGATCACGAGAGCCTGCTGCCGCTCTCGTCTGTGAAGCCGATCAAGTACGACAAGCCGGACGGCGTGCTCACCTTCGACAAGCTGTCCTCGGTGTTTCTGTCCAACACCAATCACGAGGAGGACCAGCCGGTCCATCTCAAGGTCAAGGATCCGGCCCTGCAGAAAGCCTCCGAGCACGATGTCTATGGCGGCCCCTCGCAACGCTACTGCCCGGCGGGTGTATACGAATGGGTCGAGGGCGAGGGCGGCGTGCGCTACCAGATCAACGCCCAGAACTGCGTTCACTGCAAAACCTGCGACATCAAGGACCCGAACCAGAACATCAACTGGGTCACCCCCGAGGGCGGCGGCGGGCCGAACTACGTGAACATGTGAGGGCGCTCGCACTTCTCCTTCCCCTAGGGGTGAGCGGCAGACAGGGTGAGACCTTCACGTCATGGTCGGGCTTGTCCCGGCCATCCCGATTTGAAGAGCGTCGTGCTCCGCGATCGAGATCACCGGCACTAGGCCGGTGACGACGTAGCGGTGTATTCGGCTCCTCACGCGGCTTTTACGTTGCCAGCGGCAATCTTCCCCTTGCGGGCACAGGAGGGAACCGCCATTCTCCGGCCTGATTTGGCGCACATCTCAACCGTCAAGAGATGCTGCGATGATTGGAGCCGCGCTTCGTGCCCATTTTGAAACTGCCTTTGGCCCATAAGGGCCTGCCTGCATTGATGTTTTTGGCTGCCGGCCTCCTGACCGCCCCGGCCGTGGCCGCCAATACGGCCGAGGACGAGGTTCTACGGCCTGCCCAGAGCCTCGAGGGCAACTTCCTGTCGGCCTATGTGGCCGGATCCGCGCGGGATACCGAGGCTGCGACCATCTTCTTCCGCGAGGCGATCCAGGAGGATTCCCGCAACCAGGAGCTTCTGGAGCGGGCCTTCGTGGCTTTCCTGGCCAACGGCTCCATGACCGAGGCCGTTCGCGCGGCCGAGCGCCTCTCCGTGCAGGATCCGTCGAACAACCTGGCGCAGTTCGCTCTCGCGGTCCGCTCCCTGAAGGGCCAGAAATATGCCGATGCCCGCACCCGCCTTTCGAAGGGCACCCGCGGACGTCAGGCGGATCTGACGGCAACGCTTCTCACCGCCTGGACCTATGCCGGTTCCAAGGACGGCAAGCAGGCGCTCGCCACGATCGACAAGCTCAAGAACGAGCGCGCCTTCGACCAGTTCCGCGAATACCACGCCGCCCTCATCGCGGATGTGGTGGGCAACCCGGCCGAGGCCGAGAAGCGCTTCAAGGCGGCCTATGAGGGCGAGCGCAACACCCTGCAGGTGGTCGATGCCTACGGCCGCTTCCTGGCCAAGCGGGGCCGCAAGGACGAAGCCCTGAAGATCTACAAGGCCTTCGACGAGGCGGCGCCGCGTCATCCGATCGTTCGTGCTGCCATGAAGGCGCTTGAGGAAGACAAGCCGCTCATGCCGCTCGTCACCAGTGCGCAGGACGGCGCGGCGGAGCTGCTCTACGGCCTCGGCGTCGTCGGCAACACGCAGGGCGACGAACTCACCGCCATCATCTACCTGCGGCTCGGCCTCGACCTGAAGGGCGATCATCCGCTCGCCCTCGTTACGCTGGGCGACGTCTACGAGCGCCTGAAGCAGTACGACAAGGCCAACGCGATCTTCGAGCGGATCCCGAAGGACTCGCCCGTGCGGCCGAGCGCCGATATTTCCATCGGCCACAATTACGAGCTGATGGGCCGGGGCGACGACGCCATCTCCCATCTCGAGACGCTCATGAAGGAGCGCCCGGACGACGTGGAGGTCGTCATGGCGCTGGGCAACGTGCAGCGCTCGCGCAAGAAATTCGCCGAGGCTGCCGAAACCTACGACAAGGCCATCAAACTGATCGGCCAGCCGGAGCGCGGCCACTGGATCCTCTACTTCTATCGCGGCACGTCCTACGAGCGCGCGAAGCAGTGGGACAAGGCGGAGGCCGATCTGAAGAAGGCGCTTGAGCTCGTTCCCGAGGGGCTTCCGGCCGGCCGGGCGCAGGTGATGAACTACCTCGCCTATTCCTGGGTCGACCAGAACATGAACATCGACGAAGCCTTCAAGATGCTCACGAAGGCCGTGGAGCTCGCCCCCCGCGACGGCATGATCATCGACTCGCTCGGCTGGGCCTATTACCGCATGGGCCGCTACGACGACGCCGCGCGCGAATTGGAAAAGGCCGTCGAGCTGAAGCCGGGCGATCCGACCATCAACGACCATCTGGGCGATGCCTATTGGAAGGTCGGCCGCAAGCTCGAAGCCAAGTTCCAGTGGGACCACGCCAAGAACTCGGATCCGGAGCACGAGGAACTCGTGAAGATCCTCAAGAAGATCGATAACGGTCTGGACGAGGAGCCGAAGCCGGCTGCCGCCGAAAATGCGCCTCCGCCGCAGCCGGAAGTGCCCAAGCAGAACGGCGGGTAAACCTGTTCTGATTCTTTTTAGCGTCATGGCCGGGCTTGTCCCGGCCATCTCGCTTTTATGAGCGCGACGCCTGTCGGATCGGGATCACCGGCACGAGGCCGGTGATGACATGAGAATGTCACTTCCGGCCAGAGATGAGGCGCTCTTCCCATCCGCTCCGCTCTCGGGCATGGAAGCGCCATGCCTCCACCGCTCGCCACCCGCGCTCCCGCCAAGATCAACCTGACGCTCCACGTGCTCGGGCGCCGGGCGGACGGCTATCATGAGCTGGAGAGTCTGGTGGCGTTCGCCGGCACGGGCGACGATCTGCGGCTCGAGCCGGGGCCGAGGCTGGCGCTTCGGGCCAGCGGTCCGACGGCCGCTCTCGCCGGAAGCGATGTCGACAATCTCGTCCTGAAGGCCGCGCGGCTTCTGGCAGATCGTGTGGACGGCTTGCAAATCGGCATTTTCCATCTGACGAAGCGCCTGCCGGTGGCCGCCGGGATCGGGGGCGGATCCTCGGATGCCGCGGCGGCCTTGCGGCTTCTGGCCCGTCTCAACGAACTGCCGCTGTCTCATCCTGCCTTACGGGAGGCGGCCCGCCTGACGGGGGCGGATGTGCCCGTGTGCTTGGAACCGAGGGCCCGCATGATGCGGGGAGCGGGCGAGGCGCTCGGAGCTCCGCTGAACCTGCCGCGCCTGTTCGCCGTGCTGGTCAACCCGCGCGTGCCGGTCGAGACGCCGGCGGTGTTCAAGGCGCTCGGGTTACGGCCCGGCCAGGCTCTGGCGGGGGCGGAGCATCAAAGCGTCGAGCGAAGCGCGCTGATCGACACGTTGAACGCGGCGCGCAACGATCTCGAGTCGCCGGCGCTGCGCATTCAGCCGCTGATCGGCGAAGCGCTCGGCCTGCTCCGGCAGACGAGAGGCTGCCGACTGGCTCGCATGTCGGGGTCGGGCGCGACGGTGTTTGGCCTCTACGACGATTGCGAGGCAGCTGCCGCGGCGGCGAAGGCCGTCAGGCGCGCACGGCCGGATTGGTGGGTGAAGGCGACGAGTCTTCGGTAATTCCGCCTCTCCGTCGTCATCACCGGCCTTGTGCCGGTGATCCCGATTCGAAAAGCACTGAGCATGAGAAAACTGAGATGGCCGGGACAAGCCCGGCCATGACGTGCGGAGTTTATCAGTTTTCTCTTAGAGCGCGTTGACATTCAGGCTTTCGACGGACTCGCAAATCTGATTCAAGCTCCTTTTGGGCGCGGAGGCTTGGGTGAGCGGAGTTCGTCTGATGTTGAAAGATCACCAGTGGGATCGGATGGAGCCGCATTTGCCGGGCAAACGCAT
>NZ_VOSK01000144.1 GCF_009296175.1 Microvirga tunisiensis
CTATCTGGCGCGAAACGGGTTTACTCACATCCCGGCGCCGGCACAAAACGCCAAAACCCTCACAGGCGCTTCAGCGATGCTTGGTATACGCACTCTGCCATGCCGTGTGATGGGCTAAACTCGAGCTAAGGACTCACTCCCAACAGAGCCCGGAGTTTCGCGATCATAACCTCAAACACGATGAGCAACATACCTTCATACAAGGAGCCCATAGGAAGCACCGCGCTGGCAGTGGGACCTTGATCATCGGCCATTGTCTGAGCCGGAATAACAAGGGTGGAGTCGGCGAATGCTGCTGCACGCCCCGTGGGTTGCGCGGTGAGAACAAGGATGGTCGCGCCGGCATTCTTGGCAACTTGCAGCAGAGCAAGAGCAGTTGAGTTTTCCCCTGGGCCGACCGTCATCACGAAAAGATCGCCGGGTCCAATCGCCGGCGCCGTCATGTCGCCCACGACAGCAACATCCCGCCCAAGGTGGAACAGGCGCATTGCCAACCCGCGAATCTGAAGACCTTCGCGACCACAGCCGAACACGACAACCTTGCGCGCCCTGCCGATCATCTCACAGGCACGATCGACGGCCGCATCATCCATATGGTCGGCGACACTCCTGAGTTCATCGAGGGCAAGTTGGTATAAGTTGCTCATCGCTTCTTCCGTGGTGAGATGGGCAATCCTAGGCCCAGTTGCACTTCGCCCTTCCAAACGATGGAGGCGAGACCGTGGGCATTGCCGGAATGCTCCCGGCTTCTGACCTAGGTTGTACGCCTCAACTGCGGGAGCAGCCCTCATCCTTGGATTAGACAGCGCGGGCGATCTCGGTGCGACTGAAACGCCCGGATATATTTCGTGAAGGAATAAGCTCGCGACTGCCTTCGTTAGTCACTCATATGACGCAACCCCGACAAGGCAGAGCAGGCCCATGAACCCCTCCCAAGGGACAAAAGCGCCCCACGCCCTCGGCACTGGCCCGTTATTGCGGTGCGTGGCGCTCCATTTTCTCGCCTCCGTCAACTCCTTTATCGGAGCAGGCCTCCTGCTGGCCAGCATCTGAGAGGAAATGGGCCCACTCGCCTAACAGTGGTTCTCCCAGGAGAACCCCATCTCGAACGGAGGGACCGATGAGGCCGATTTGTAACACCCGCAAGCCACCCTCGATAGCGTGGCCGCTTTGCAGGAGCCCGGGAGCCGCTGGAGAGCTTATTGCCAAGCTAGGTCCAGGCTTCACAGGCGATCCCCAGAAAAGGATGTCGCAACCTGGAAGCTCCTTGGCTGGACCTTGCCGGCAAGCGGGGCCGGTACTCTCAACCTTGCAATGATCAACATCGGGAGGGATGCACAATCCATGGATCAGGATGCTGTGTATAGCGAGCCATTCCGCCCGCTCGCCCAACAGGCCCGCTCTCATGTCGCGACCGTTCTGGTCTGTCAGAACAATTTCATTCGCAGCGGCATCGAGCACATCCTTTCGGGTACGCGGTTCGTCATCTTGGCAGAGGCCGACGAACAGACCTTAGAAGCGCCCGCTCTCTGCCTGATCTACCCTGATCAAGCTGCGAACGACGTGTGCGAGACCGTCACCCGCCTCAAGCCGCGATGGCCTTCTGCCCGGATGGTTCTCTTGAGCGAGCACTGGGATCCCGCTGCTGTCACTCACGCCTTCCAAGCGGGTCTCGATGGACTGTGCCCAACCACAATGAGCCATGAGGCTCTCGTCTTGGCTCTTGAGCTGGTTGTGCTCGGTGAAAGGTTTATCCCCGCAGATTTGGGCCTGGCTCTGCTGAATGCACAGCCCCGAGGCTACGAAGTTGGCTTCGGACTATCGGCTGCCGCTGTGCCAGCCAACAATGGTCCCAGCGGAAAGAGCTTGTCCGGCCGCGAAGCTCAAATCCTGCATCTCATCACCCAAGGCGCCGCGAACAAGGTGATTGCGCGAGAGCTGGGGCTGGCAGAAGCGACCGTCAAAGTTCATGTCAAAGCGATCTTGAGGAAGGTCAAGGTGTCTAACCGGACCCAAGCCGCCATGTGGGCAAAGCAGCATATGAACGGGCACCCTCAAGATGCCCTCAGGGACGCAGCGGAGTGATGCAGTAAAGTCCAAGCAACACGAAGGTGGGCTAGACGGTCCCGGCAACAGTCGCTCACCTGGTCGACTGCCCGCAGATCTTGGAGAGCCTGATCACAGGCATGCGTGACTGCAAGGTCGTGCTTTCGCCAAGGCCTTCCGCTTGGCTCCCGTGCCGACCACCATCAGCACCGCAGACGACCATCGCTTGATCGAGGTGAACGAGGCCTTCACCAAGATATTGGGCTTCCGTGCTCAGGACGTGGTCGGATACGCAGCAGACGACATCGGTCTCTGGGCCGATGACAGGGACCGTCGGCGCTTTGAGGCCGAGCTCACCAAGGCTAACACTGTCAGGGATTTTGAAGCTCGCCTGTGGGCAAAGGGCGGCGAAGAGCTCGAGTGCCTGGTGGCAGCCGAGGCCATCATGCTGAGCGATCGTGCATGCATCCTGTGCTCGTTCCAGGACATCACTGCCCGCAGGCGCTCGGAGGAGGAACTGGTCAAGGCCATCGAGGCGGTGATGGCGGACGCCTCCCGGTTCAGCCGCGACGTGGTTGAGAAACTCGCGGCCTTGCGCCACCCGTCCCAGCCGGGACAATCATCGGCACAGCCCCTTGGTCGTTTGGGCGCGGGAGCGCGGCATCGAGGCCGAGGGTGTCGCCGCCAAGCTCTCGAAGGCGTCAAAAAGTGGTGCAGCAAAACCGGGTCGGGTAGTGCGGAACAACCACTAGAGAAATTGATGAACTTTAATGATTTGAATGGGTTAGCAGCGGTGATAAGACGGTTTGCGTAGTGTTTGTCACGTGCACATCATCCTAACCCAGAGGCGATCATGGACAAGGATTGGATTGCAGGTAGCGCGAAGAAGACCAAGGGCTCCGTCAAGGAAGCCATTGGCAAGGTCACTGGCGACAGTAAGACCCAGGCGGAAGGGTCTGCCGAGGAAACGGCAGGTCAGGCGCAGAATGCCGTCGGCGGCATCAAGGACACGGTGCGCGACGCCACCAAGCCCCGTTGAGGAGAGACCTAGCGCTGTCACCGGCAGAACCAACGCAGCTCGGCTGACACGGTTACGGATCTGGTGACATCCAGTTCGTGAAGACCACAGCTTGCGGGCTGCCCCCGCAGGCGCGGGCAGCATTGCGCGCTGATCTCTCACGACGCGCTGATGATGGGATCCAGTCCAGACACAGGACAGCCATGACAAAGTTCGAGAGGTCGGTTTCGCAGGAGAGCGATCATGGTGACGCTGTTAAACCCGACGAGCGCGAGTCGACATGAACGGCCCCCTCAAGAATACGCCATAAGGCAGTCGGCCTCCGCTGCCTTGAACAGCAGCATTCAAGCTCATCTCGGTCAGCACCTGCGGACCTGGTATGGCGATCCTGCCGGAGACAGGCTTCCGCCCAAACTCGCCCAGCATCTTGATCGGGTGGCGCAGGTGATCCGGGCCCGCACCGAACTGATCAACCAAGCGTTCGTGGATGAAGTTCTGGCGAGCGTGACGTCGCTGCGGGCTTTCGCAATCTCGCTCACGCGGGATGCCGAGAAAGCCGAGGACCTGGTGCAGGAGACGGTGCTGCGAGCCATCAGCAAGCAGGAGCAGTTCGTGGCCGGCACAAACCTCCAGGCCTGGCTCTTCACCATCCTGCGCAACCAATTCTGTTCAGAACATCGCAAGTCGCTGCGCGAGGTGGAGGATGGGGACGGATCCTATGCGGCCACAATGATCGCCCTGCCGGATCAGGACGACAGGATCATGATCCATGATCTCGAGGCCGCACTCCAGAAGCTGCCCGAGGGCCAGCGTGAGGCGATCATGCTCGTGGGTGTGGAGGGATTATCCTACGAGGAAGCGGCCCAAGTGCTTGGATGTGCGGTCGGCACTGTCAAGAGCCGAGTCAACCGGGCCAGAAGTTGCCTGGCCGAGTTGATGAGGCTCGCCGGCGAGGACGGCTTTGCCAGATCCCACATTGCTGAACTGTGAGAGCCGCCAAGCGCAGGAGAAGTTGGTGATGCGCACGGACATTGGGGAGAGCACCAGCATCGTCTTTGATATGGTGCATTGCGCCGGCGTCGACGTGGAGGACAAACGCGGCGCCACTGCAAGGCGGATCGACACAACAGACCCTCCAACAGGGGATCGTCGCCGCGTGGAGCGATGGGTTTGGCAATGCCCCAGCCGCCGACCACGATGTGATCTGGCAGGGGAACGACCATCATGAGACCGTCAGACCTGATCCCAACTGCTCGGCTTGACCGAACCTCTCTTGTTCGCTTCTTGGATCTGTCAGCCTCGGCTGCCTTCGAGACCGGCCTAATGGGCAATGATGGTCAGCAACTCCGTGCTTCGTATGGCAGCCCTGCGGAGGAGGAACTCCCGTCGAGCCTTGCTCGGCTCCTCGATCGGCGAGTCCAGGTTGGCCACGCTAATCCCAAGTCAATTGACCAAGCTTTCGTCGACGGGATCGTGACGAGCCTTTCTTCGCTCCGCTCTTTTGCAATCTCACTCACGCGGAGTGTCGATCAGGCGGAGGACCTCGTGCAGGAGACGGTACTCAGAGCCATCAGCAAGCAGGAAAAGTTCGAACCTGACACGAACCTCCAGGCGTGGCTCTTCGCGATCCTGCGCAACCTGTTCTGCTCGGTCTGCCGCAAAACTAAGCGCGAGGTGGAGGATCCAGATGGATCCTATGCCGCGACGTTGATCGCCATCCCGGATCATGAGGACAGGATCATGGTGAAGGATCTCGCAGCCGCACTGGCGAAGCTGCCAGAAGGGCAGCGCAAAGCGGTCCTGCTCGTGGGTGCAGAGGGCATGAGCTACGAGGCGGCGGCTCAAGCGCTTGGCTGTGCGGTCGGCACGATCCAGAGTCGGGTGAACCGCGCCCGAAACCGTCTCGCCGAGCTCATGGGTTTTGAGCGGAGAGAACAGCATCGGCAAGGGGCAACCCGGTCGAAGAAGGTCTGCTGTTCCATCGGCAGTGAGTGAACGTCAGCCCAACAGCCGAGACCATATAGGGAGGGATAGGAGAAGCACGACAATGGTGTGCGGAGTAATCTGTGTTAGTCTTTCCATCCCTTTGTAGGAGGGAGATCCTGGATACCCAGCAGTTCGGCCACGTCGATGCCGAGGCCACATCCGTCTACCGCCGCGCGTTGGGGTACTTTGCGGTTGACCGGGTTCGGATCGCCACCCTCGTTGCGCTGATCGGTGTCTCCGTCTGCGTGGGTCTGCTTGAGGCCTGGCCGCTGGCAGTCCTGATCGATAGCGTACTCACGGGCCAGCCCAAAGGGGATTGGGTGCACGGTCTCTTCCTGTCAGTCCTGCCCGCCAGCAAGGTGGGGCAGATCGTTGGCCTCGTCTTGATGGGCATGGGGCTCTACATCATCGGCTATCTCGCCTGGTTTGGCCGGATGATGATCAACTATCACCTGGACTACCGCGGCACCACGCGGGTGCGCCACGATCTGTTCCGGAAGCTTCAGCATCTCGGCCTCACCTATCACCGTAGCCATCCGCAAGGGGACGCGATCTACCGGCTGACCAACGATGCCTTTGGCCCTTGGGGCATCTTGGACACGGTGATCGGCACGAGCGTCGCGGCCGTGATGCTGGTGGTGATGACGGCCATCCTCCTGTCACAAGACGTCTCTCTCACGTTGGCGGCCTTCACGGTGGGGCCGTTCATGCTTTGGAGCAACTGGCGCTTTGGCGTGCGCATCCACAAGCGGGCTCTCGCGTCCAAACAGATCGATGCTGATCTCACCAGCCACATCCAGCAGGCGATGGTGCGGGTGCCGCTGGCGCAGACCTATCAGCGGGAGGCTTATGAGTTCCGTCGCTTTCGCGGCGCAGTCGGGCGCAGCGTTCGGGCGCTGCTGCGCCTCAATCTTCAGGAGCAACTCTACCCCCTCGCCCGCGACAGCATTCTTGCCGTGGGCGGCGCGATCATCCTCGGCTACGGCGGCTATCTCGTGTATCGCGACCAGATCCTGTCTCCGGTCGAGGGCGGGATGACGGTGGGTCTTCTCCTTGTCTTTGTGGACTACATTCGTAAGCTGTGGGAACCACTGAAGTGGCTGACCGAGTTTGTGGTGAAAGTTCGAACCCATGAGGCCGCGGCACGCCGGGTGTTTCGGATCCTCGACACACCGGAGACGATCACCGAAGATCCCAGAGCCGAGGACCTGCCCGTCTCCTCCCGGACAATGGTGCTGGACCATGTCGGGTTTGCCTATCGACCAGATTATCCGATCCTGCATGATCTGTGCGCTACCATCGGGCCTGGCGAGATGGTGGCGTTCGTCGGACCGAGCGGCACCGGCAAGAGCACGCTTCTGGCGCTGATGTTGCGCCTTTACGATCCGACGGCGGGGGCATTGCGCTTGGATGGCATTGATCTCCGCGCAGCGCGGCTGACGGATACCCGCGCGCATATGGCACTTGTCGGGCAGGACAGTCTCATGCTCCCCGCGAGCATTGCCGCTAACATTGCCTATGGGCGACCAGGGGCGAGCCGAAACGAAATTGAGCGGGCGGCTGAACTCACCGGCGCGGCAGCCTTCATTGAAGATCTTCCGGGTGGCTACGAGACCATTTTGGCCGAGGGCGGGCAGAACCTCTCGGGTGGACAGCGCCAGCGGCTTGCCATCGCCCGGGCGCTGGTCACGCGCGCGCCGTTTCTCATCCTGGATGAGCCGACCAGCGCCCTTGATCCGCACCATGAGCAGCTCCTCGTGGAAACCCTGAAGGCTCTCAAGGGTGGGCGCACAATCGTGCTCGTGACCCATCGACTCGAGAGCGTCGTCGCCTGTGATCAGGTCTTCATGATAGATGCTGGCCGGATCATCGAGCGGGGTACCCATCACCAACTTCTTGGACTGAACGGTCACTACGCCAGAATGTGGTCTGGAGCCGTTGCTCGTACAGAGGCACGAATGCAGGTCGAGGGTCAGCGATCGACACTCACCGACGCACAATTAGCAGGATAGCGAGGATCCGAGTGCCAAACCCGGGAGCAGGTAATGCAGGACCTGGAGAATGACAGGGCCGTTGAAGCCAGCGCGATCGTTGGTGGAGACCGTGCCGCAGACAATGAACGGAAGCTCCACCAAGCCCTCAGAAGCTACGCGGCCCGCCTCCCGCCGCAGGCTCTCTGCAACATCCGCTCCGACCTGTTCGCCAGCTTTCTGATCGGCGGATTTGAGTGCTCAACCCACCGACACCAGCATGGACGGCGGCTCGACCTGATCGCAGCCACGGGCCACGATAAACATGCGCAGGCCGATTACAGGATGCTGGCGGAGCATGGAATCCGCACCGTGCGCGACGGCCTCCGCTGGCATCTGATCGAGAGCACGCCCGGTCACTACGACTGGTCGAGCTTTCTGCCTCAGCTTCGGGCGGCTCGCGATACTGGTACCCAGGTTATCTGGGACATCTGCCATTGGGGTTGGCCGGACGATCTCGACATCTGGTCGCCTGCCTTCATCGACCGCCTCGCCCGTTTTGCCCGTGCCGCCGCACAGTTCGTCCGAGACGAAACCGATGCCGTGCCGTTCTATGTGCCGGTGAACGAGATCTCGTTCTGGTCCTGGGCGGGCGGGAGCCTCGCGTATATCAACCCGCTGGCAACAGGGCGCGGCACCGAGCTCAAGGCAATCCTCGTGCGAGCCGCGATTGCCGCCATCGAGGCGGTGCGCGAGGTCGATCCACGCGCCCGCATTGTTCACGCGGAGCCTACCATCCACGTCGTTCCGCGCTCCGATCACCCGCAGGATGTCCGAGCGGCACAGCATTACACCCTGGCGCAGTTCGAGGCTCTGGACTTCCTGTCTGGGCGTCACCGTCCCGAGCTGGGCGGCCGACCCGATTATGTCGATATCGTCGGCGTGAACTATTACCTTCACAACCAGTGGATTGATGGCGACCTGCCGATCGCAGTCGACCATCCGCAGTATCGTTCCTTCTCTTACCTCCTGCGCGACATCTACGAGCGTTACAGGTGCCCGCTGTTTGTCGCCGAAACCGGAATCGAGGGTGACCTGCGCCCGGCGTGGCTTCGCATCATCGGTCATGAGGTCATCGCGGCACGGAGGGCGGGCATCCCGGTCGACGGGATCTGTCTTTATCCCATCCTCGACTATCCTGGCTGGAATGACGACCGGCATTGCCCCACAGGACTCTTCGGATACCCCGATGGGAAGGGCGTCCGTCCCCTTTGTCAGGTGTTCGCCGAAGAACTGGCTTGGTCTGGCATCGAGAGGTGAGCCTTCCTGATCCGCCTGAACGGGATTTTCTCGCCTATTCTGCTCGCCAGGATCCGAACTCCATTGTTGGGCGCGCGGCTGCGGAAAGGATCGTGGAGCTGGCGGATGCGTCGGAGTTGGTCCTGGCACTCGATTTGGAGGTGCAGGTGGAATGTGCACGGGCTTCTTCGTTCCAGGCTGTCCAGGAGGCATCGGATCGGACCGCATTGGCTCAGATGCGGGAAGATCAGGCTGAGGCCCCGAGAAGGATGGTGTGCGGGCCATAATGACATTCCTTGTGACAAGCGGTTAAGAAACGGCGCTCGGATCAAGGATAGTCCGGCCAAGAAGCAGCATCAAAGGGAACGTTGTCGTACCTCCCTGGACCTGATGTGGCGGCTCAAGGGCCTTGAGAGCGCTGGGACTGACCCTTCTGTTCATGGTCTTACCCTGACTGTCCACGATTGATCATCTTGGCGCAATGAAGGGGCGCTTCATCATGCGTTCAGGCGGGGTCACCTACAACCTTTGCCAGTCGCAGCCATTAGCTCAGGACCACCTCGGGTGAGACAGAAGACCGCAACCCAAAAGTAGCAGAAGCGTCCAAATCCCGTTGCCTCCGGCCGTGAATAGCGGCACAGCAGCGACCTCTCAAAAACAACAAACAAGACAGCGTCGGCAATCCCACCAGGGCAGCGTCGGCGCCGGGGCCAATCAACAACAATGTCGAACTCGATCGCGGTGCCGGACCACCCTTCGGCGCAGGGTCGGCGCGCGCCTTGGCGCGCGCTCCCGGCCCATGCACTCAATTGGACTGCCGTTACCTTCTTTCAGGACGTATGGCGTCTCGCTCAGCCCTATTGGGCCTCCGAGGAGAAAGGGTACGCCCGAGGGATGCTGTCCCTCCTGCTCGCGATCAAGCTCGCGGCTATCTACATCTGCGTGCGGCAGAACGAGTGGTACAACAGCTTCCACTCGGCCCTCCAGGCAAACGATATCCAGGCCTTCTTCAAGCAGATCGGCATCTTCGGGCTGATCGCCGGCAGCTATACGATCTCGCTCGTGTCCTCCCACTGGGCCGCGGAGGGCCTGAAGCTGCGGTGGCGCGACTGGCTGGTGCGACGGTACACGGCGGACTGGCTCTCCAGCCGGGCCTATTACCGGATCCAGCTTGAAGGCCGATCGAGCGCCAATCCGGACCAGCAGATTGTGGAAGATCTCGGTCTGTTTGCCGGTCAGACGCTCAACCTCCTCGTCGGCTTCCTCGACATGTCAGTCAGCCTGATCGCCTTCACGAGCATTCTCTGGGGTCTGGGCGGCACTGTCACGGTCGCGGGGGTGTCGGTGGCCGGCTACATGGTGTTCGCCGTCTTTGGCTACGCATTTCTGGCGAGCTGGATCACCCACAAGATCGGCAACCCGCTGGCGGGCCTCCACAGCGCCAACCAGCGCCTGGAAAGCGAGTTCCGGTATGGTCTCGTGCGTCTGCGCGAGAACGCCGAGACGGTCGCCTTCTATGGCGGCGAGACCCAGGAGCGCCGCGTTCTCAACGAGCGATGGAGCGGAGTGGTCGAGAACTTCTGGGCCATGATGCGGCGCGAGCGGGCGATGGCATGCTTCACCCATTCCTACACCCAGTTCAGCATCATCGTGCCGTTCCTGCTGGCCGCTCCGCGCTACTTTGCGGGCCAGATCAGCTTTGGTCAGGTGATGCAGGTCACGGCCGCCTTTGCGACGGTCCAGAGCTGCCTGAATTACTTCATCAACAGCTACCGGGAAATCGCACACTGGAGGGCGACGACGGAACGCCTGAAGGCGTTCCGGACTGACCTTGATCAAGCACGAGCGAGCGAATCCAGCTCCTTTGTCCGGATGCACGGGGCTGGGCGAATTGGGGTGCAGGATCTGCATCTCTCCTTGCCCAACGGACGCGCGCTGGTCAGCGGCGTCGATCTGTCAGTCGAACAGGGCAAGGCGCTGCTGATCAGAGGTCCTTCCGGCACGGGCAAGAGCACGGTCTTACGGGCGATTGCGGGTCTGTGGCCTTACGGTCGTGGCAACGTCTCCGTCACGTCGGGTGCCTCCTTCTTTCTGCCCCAGCGGCCCTATCTGCCGCTTGGAACGCTGCGGCAGGCGATCTTCTATCCTGCTCCGGCAAGAACAGACGACGCGGAGATCAGCCATATCCTGCGCAGCGTTGGCCTGGAGCACCTGATCGAGCGGTTGGACACAGTTGAGCCCTGGAGCCAGCGCCTGTCGGGTGGGGAGCAGCAGCGACTGGCCTTTGCACGTGTCATGCTGGCCAGGCCGGAGACGGTGTTCCTGGATGAGGCGACGTCTGCCCTGGATGAGGAGGCCGAACGCAATGTTTACACGCTGCTGCGCAACGCGGAGTGGAAGCCCACCATCGTCAGCATCGGCCACCGCTCGACCCTGGTCGGCTATCATGACGAGACTTTGGATCTGAAACGGGCGGCCTGAGCGATTGAACGGCCCTTTTACCGAGGCGTCTCCGCTCAATATGCGTACGGCGGCAGATCGGACGAGGCACGAAGGCAGCGTCCTGCGTGCATAACAAGGCCTAGACCAGGGAATGTGGAGAGTTGGCATGAACAGGCGCGAACTTCTACAAGCGAGCACCCTCCTGGGCAGCAACGCAATGCTCGGTCAGATGCCTGCCGCCTTCGCGGAGGAGTCTGGCGGTTCCCTAGAGTTCCCGTCCGACTTCCTGTGGGGTACGGCAACCGCTGCCTACCAAGTGGAGGGTGCGTGGGGTGAAGGCGGACGCGGCCTGTCGATCTGGGACACCTTCTCCCATACTCCCGGCAAGAGCAGAAATGGCGACACGGGCGACGTGGCCTGCGACAGCTATCACCGCTGGCGCGACGACATTGCTCTGATGAAGCAACTTGGCCTCAAGTCGTACCGCTTCTCGATCGCCTGGCCGCGCATCCAGCCGACAGGACGGGGGAGCGCCAACCAAGCCGGGCTCGACTACTACAGCCGGCTCACCGACGGGCTGCTCGAGGCGGGCATCCGGCCGCTGGCCACGCTCTATCACTGGGACCTGCCACAGGCGCTGGAGGATGAGGGCGGCTGGCCCAATCGCGATATGGCTGGGCGCTTCACCGACTACAGCCGCCTTGTTGCCGAAACCCTATCCGATCGCATTGGGGATTGGGGGCTCTTCAACGAGCCGAAGACCTTTACGCAGCTCGGCTATCTGCACGGCGTCCATGCGCCCGGTCGAAAGGACGCTCTGGCGTTCCTGCGCGCCACGCATGTGGTCAATCTCGCTCAGGGTCAGGCGTTCCAGGCCCTGAAGGAGATCAAGTCCACCCTCCAGGTCGGAGGTGCCTTCGATGTCTCACCAATGCTGCCGGCCACAACCAGTGCACAGGATCATGCCGCTGCCGTGGCAGCCGATGCGCTCCTGAACCTTTGGCATCTGCAACCAGCACTGATGGGCAGATACCCCGCCGGTGTGCTGCCGGCAGACCGACAAGAGGACCTTCTTGGCTTTCAACCTGGTGACGAGGCCATCCTGCGGACTGCCTTCGATTTTGTCGGCTTCAACTTCAACTACTACACCGGATTCCGCGTGTCCCATGTCCCTGGGGGCAGCGGCATCCCAGGGGTCGATATCCGGGCCGAAGGAGCAATCGTCCCTGGCGCGCCCCGCGAGAAGACGGACATCGGCTGGGATATCTATCCGCGTGGGCTGCATGAGATCTTGCTCCGGATGCACTAAGTGACCGGCAGCATTCCGATCGAGATCACCGAGAATGGCTGCGCCTACAACACACGCCCGGACCCCGATGGCCGCATCCGTGACGACGCTCGCATCGCTTACCTGAGAAGCCATCTGAAGGAACTGCACCGCGCGATCAAAGATGGGGTCCCTGTCCGGGCCTATCATCTCTGGAGTCTTCTGGACAACTTCGAGTGGGCCGAGGGCTATGCCCAGCGCTTCGGGATCGTCTTCGTTGACTTCGAACAGGGCCAGAAACGGATGATCAAGGATTCCGGTCACTGGTACGCCCAGGTGGCCGCGACCAATCAGGTTTCCTGAATGGAATTGGCGCAGGTAACGCGCAGAACAGTGACCTTTCCTGAATGGTGCTAACAACTTCAGAAGGGGCACCGCTCGCTCGGTCAGGCTCCTGGGGTTTCTGGTGGCTCAGTCCTGAAGGACCAACAGTGAAGGAGATACGGAACGCCAAACTGCACCCAAAGGAGTAGCGGGCGCCGCAGAACGAATGTTGGTGCTGAAGGTTGATTCAGTAGCAGTGCAGGTAAGGCGGATGTTTTCGCCCTGGTAATGGTTCTTGAGGAGGCTCGTCATGCCTCGCTACTACATCGATATCCGCAGTCATTTCGCGACAAACGAGGATCCAGACGGAGTCAATCTGCCGGATATCGCCGCAGCCAGAGCCGAGGCTCTGAAGATGGGCGCGAAGCTGCTTGAGGACTGGGCTGGGCTGCCACCCGCTTACTCAGACGCCATCGTGATCGAGATCGTTGATGAGAATCTCCATCCGGTCCTAGCCATTCCCTACATGGACATTACCGTGCAGATACCATCGATGAGCTAGGCTTCGGGCTTTGCATGGCGGTTCTGTCCTGCCGAAGCATCGAAGGCTCGGATACCCTGACCATGCCAAGCGGTCGCAGCAGCCAGTACCAGGTTCGTTGCAATGACCTTGGCATGACTGGCCTAGCCATGGCGATGCCTTCACGGACTAGATCAGTAGGATCTTTCAGTAGAGTTCTCAAGGCAAAGGGTACAGCGTACTGCGTTGGGTCGGCAGTGAAATTCGCCGAGCTTGGGGAACGTCTGATTACACGAGGATTGCGCCTTCGGGCTTAGGTCGCAAGGCTGCCACTAAGAAACGTTGCCAGCTCAATAGGCGGAGTTTCTGACAAGGCTGTTTTAGACCAGCGAACAAATGACCACCCCATTGGTTTGTTCGCACCTGCTGGGAGGAATGAAGATGGCGATCAGGTTCTCTCTGCGGCCGTTCCCATGATGGTTCGCCGCTTGGAATTCGCGCAGGCTTGAAGCGACTGTGTCGGGACAGACCATAGCTGGGGGTTGGTCCCCAATCGGCGCCGCACCGCGGGACGGCACGCCTGTGATCCTCTGGTTGGAGGAGGATGAGATGCCACCTGTCTTCCCGCAGCCGGTCGGGTTTTGGATCGTCGACCCCCAAGCAGAAGTCGGTTATTGGCGGCTTTTTGGAGATCCCCCACGCTTCTGCTCGGACAGGCATATTTGCGGATGGCAGCCATGTCTTCGTAAGTGAGAAGGTTGCCGCCAGTTTCACATAGGTCCGTTCCTGGTATGGCAAGATTAACTTCAGACTGGACCTTGAGAGCAGGCGAAAACGAATTGGACTTTTCTGCCCAGCCAAGTCCCTACAGCCCGCCTATTCCTTTGTCTTGCCTCGATGGTTCAAGGGCAACAATGTCGCCGTCTCGTCCACTTGCGTGTTCGGAGCCGTACATCTTATGCACCACACCCAAGCCTCAGGGTACGTAGAACGATAAGCTGGTCACAGGAGTTGGAAGTTCATCACCCCAGAAAAGTCAGATCGTCGTCTCAACAGGAGAGAGGTCATGGACGAGAAACAGGGAACGGGAACCGGGCAAGCTGGCACCGCACAGCCGACTGGCGCAAAACAAGCAGGGGGTAATGGCCCTAACCCTCAAGGAAGCGGGGGCTCACCCGAAAGCTTGGTCGATCAGGCGAGGAACACCGCCGCTGATCTTGCCGGCCGTGCCTCCGATGTCGCCCGTGAGGCTTACGATCAGGGGCAGCGGTATGTCCGCCAAGCAGGTGACCGCTATCCGCAGGCCCAGCGTTACTATGAACGCGCCACACAGACCATCGGGCACCAATTCACTGAGGCCCCGCTGGTCTCGCTGCTGGCAGTAGGAGCGGTTGGCCTCGGCATGGCCTGGATCATTGGTGGCCTGACCAGAAGCGAGGAGCGTGCGCCCTCTCGTGGCTGGACCGGCAGGGACTACCCTGGTCAGCGCTCAGGCAAGCCGCTGATCGAGAGCGACAGGGTGGAAGGCACTGCTGTCTACGACCGGAGCGGCAAGCGGATCGGTACCGTTGAACGGGTGATGATCGATAAGCTCAGTGGACGTGTGGCCTATGCGGTGATGTCGTTTGGCGGCTTTTTTGGCGTCGGCGCGAACGAGTACGCGGTCCCCTGGCGCATGCTCGATTACGATCCCCGCCTGGGAGGGTATCGTATCCAGATTACCGCAGAGCAGCTTCGGCGTGCGCCGAGTCTCTCTGGTCGCAGTCAGGACTGGCCGGATCGGGAGAGCGAGCAGGACCTGCACGACTTTTACCAGGTGAGCTATTACTGGCTCCTGCCCTGACGGTCTCGACAGGCAGGCAACGGAAGCATGCTGTTCCCGGTCCGCTCAGAGGACCGGGACTTAAGCTTGACGGGCTGTTTACGAACTGGTCTGGGGGGTGGTTTCGGCGCGGCCAGGAACTCAGGGACTTGCTCCTGGACAGGAAGCATGGCCCTAACAGCAGTCGGGGCCTAGAGGGTGGTCCAAACGTTGCCAATCTCAAAGCCGAGATGGGTCGCTTGAGGCTTCCTACTCATCCCGCTTCAGAGTCGTCAGTGAAGAATTCCGATCTCGTTGAGACGATTGGGATATCGGGCGCATCATTGGAGTCGATTTTGCAGGGTTGCGGGCCGGAAGCGGTGGATTTCCTGCGTTTTCCGTTGCCGCTCTAGTTGTCTGGATGCGAGACCTCCTTGGCGGCAGCGATGACCTGGAGGGCGGGCGGCAACGCGTCTGAATCGGGCGGCTTGTAGCGGCGGTTGGCCAGCTTCGGCTCGGCGGCCAGGCGGCTGCGCACCACCTCATCCGGTGCTCGCCCCTTCAGCACGCGCTGACGTCTCCTGTTGTAAGCCTGATTGAAGCCCTTGAGCAGCGTCTCGAGATCCCGATGGCTATAGATCGTGATGCCGAGCACCTCGCGCTGCACCCGCCCGTTGAAGCGCTCCACGAGACCATTGGTTTGCGGTGTATACGGCTTGGTCCTGCGGTGCTCCAGCTTCAGCTGGCGGCAGGCCTCTTCAAAGCCATCGGCGGTAAAGCAGGATCCTCTGTCGGTGAGCACGTGCGTGATCTTGAAGGGGAAGGCGCGCACCGCCTCTTTCAGGAAGGCGACCGCGCTGGTGGCCAGCTCATCGTCCTTGACGGCCAGATGCACCCACCGTGAGCAGCGGTCGATGGCCACATACAAATAGCGTTTGCGGCGCTCCCCGTTGGCGGTCTGCAGCTTGGGCAGGTGCTTGATGTCCATGTGGATGAAGCCAAGATCGTAATCCTTGAACGTGCCGCTCCGGCGCTGGCGCTGCTGCGCCGGGGGCAATCGTCCCAGACCCTCGGCCTTGAGGATGCGGTAGACGGCATCGCGGTTGAGATGCGGCAGGAAATGGCTGACCACAAACGTGAGGTCATCGAGCGGGAAGCCGGTGGCCTGGCGCAGGGCACAGACGATGGCGCGCTCTTCCGCGGTGGCCTTCCAGGGCAGCTTGTGCGGCCGGCTGCTATGGTCCTGGCAGTCCTGGGCTCCGCGCTTGCGCCACTTGCGGATGGTCTCGGTGCTCACGCTGAAGCGCTGGGCCAGCACGCCGGTGGGCTCTCTCGAGCGGGCGATCTCTTGGCGGACGGCGGGGGTGGTGCGGGCTTGCGGATGAAGGGAGTGAATCACGTCCTCCTGCGGTGAGAAGCTCGGCGTCGCAGGCCGTCAAAGCGCCAAGTATACTCCTCAATGGCGTAACGCACCCGATTCCAACAACGTTCCGCCACCAAACAGTTAATACTACAGCCGGGGCTTGTGCGTTGTCTTAGACACGGAGGTGTCGCGCCATGACAGACGCAAGCGAGGCCCACCGCTGGGCCGATCAGTTGGACGATCTCGTCACCCGCATTGCTCCCCGCTTCAGC
>NZ_VOSK01000145.1 GCF_009296175.1 Microvirga tunisiensis
CTTCTTCCTGAAAATCAAGCACTTCAGACGCATCGCCACGCGCTACGAACAGACCCCACGGGCGTTTATGTCAATCCTTTGCCTCGTCAGCGCGTTCATCTGGACCAAATGAATGTCAACGCGCTCTAGTAGTCGCCTTGGCAGGGCAACAGGGCGTCAGGGCATCAACCAGCGGGGCGCACAGCCCCGGGTGCCCGCCGCAGCAATCCTTGAGCAGGAAGGTCACCACCTCGCGCAGTTGATCGAGGTCGGCGCGGTAGATGATCGAGCGGCTCTGGCGCTCGGAGCGGACCAGTCCCGCACGGGCAAGGATGCCGAGATGGCTCGACATCGTGTTGTGGGGAACCGCCAGTTCCCGGGCGATGTCACCCGCCGGAAGGCCATCGGGTTTGTGCCTGACCAGCAGCCTGAACACGTCGAGGCGTGTCGACTGGGCCAAGGCCGCAAGGGCAAGGATGACGCTCTCTGATTCCATATGTCGAGACTTAACGATATATCCTGATGGGTGCAAGTGGGAGATGCATCGATGAGAATACCGAGGAGTAGGTTATCCTGACTGCTGCGTGGCTTGAAATGGTCTAAGTGCGTGCCCACCCTGAATTAACATCACGCTCGGATCACCCACTCAGGGCAAGACAATCGCGGCCCTCCGAGGGAACGTCCCACAGATCCTCATGCTCCCGCATTTGGACGCGGCGATTCAGAGGGCATCCCAACCTGCTGCGTCTCGCGTTGCAGGGATCCGATTTGGCCTAGGTGCAGCCTGAGAAAGCGATCGTCAATTTTGCGGACCAAGACCAAATGGCCGTGAGCCCTTATCGTGAAACGACCTCTTGATGAAAGATCTATGTGATCAGCGTCGGCTCGGGAAATCGCGACCATAGGATCATTCAGACGATCAAGGCCCCCAATGAGGCTGACGTCTTCTTTGTGATCGACAAGAGACCTGCCACCAACGCACTGATCGATGTCCGTGACGAAATTTGCCGCTTTATCGAGGATCCGGCGTATCGCATTGTCGGGCCGGCGATCCTGAGCGAGACGGTCAGGCGGTCGATTCCAAGCGCAAGGTCGATGAGTGGCATCGCGCCAGGGCAACGATGTTCGAGGGTCTGATCCGTGACGAACTCGAGCCGAACGAATGCGGAGCGTTCCTCGTGTGAGGAGATCCGGCTCTCTACGACAGCGTGATCAGGATCCTGCAGCACGCCTTGGCGTGGATAACGGTCTCGTTCGATGATCAGGCGATCTCCGCGATCAGCAGCGTTAAGGCGTTGGCGCCGTCGACAAAATTCGCTTGAACAACATCGGCGAGGCTGTTCATATCACCACAATACCGACGCTCGCCCAGGGTCACACCGGGATACCGGGAGTGTCGTGATTATGCTCAACGGCGAGAACAGCTTCCGATCCGCTCGGACCGCAAGTTCCTACATCTGCCGGGGCGGCTATCTCAGCCTGTCGGATGAAACGATCATCGCGGCCAGGATCGAGGAAGTTGCCGATTGGAGCAAGAACGTCTGTCAATCGCTCCGCGCGGAAAAGGGCTGGATCATGGACATATACCTCTTGAAGCAGGAGAAGGGCAAAGCATGATCGCGCGTCCGCCATGGTCATGTGCGCCCAGCCTTCGCCAAAATGCGTTCTGACGACCCAACATGGCGGCAAGATATTGGTGCTCTGGTGTTCAGGCCGGAAGGGCACCAGGGCGGCTGCTTCGTCCACCGGCTGGCGTTCCGCTCCTTGGGTCAGGAGACTTTCCGGGAAAGCTGCGAGGCCTTTTTTCGGTCGCATGAGGATGTCTTTGAACGGGCGGCCCAAGCGAAGATCCAAAGGGCGGGCGTTTCGAGCACGGAGAACTTCCATCTGACAAGCCGTGACATCAGACGAGCTCTGGGGGAGGCTTCCGGTCCATTGTGAGGGCTTGCGGCCATGTCCTCGCTGTCTTTGCATTGGTGATTTGGACAAATAAGGTTATAGCTAAGGTGTCAGAGCCCTTCGGGGACAAGTATGGGAATGCGGTGCGGGCTGTCTTTCGCCCAATGCCGCGGCTGCCCCCGCAACTGTAGACGGAGAGTGTTCCTCGCCGCGCCACTGGGTTCCCCGGAAAGGCAAGAGGAAACGCGCTGATCCGTGAGCCAGGAGACCAGACGGCATCGAAAAACCTCTCAAAGTCCTCGGGTGGAGGACAAAGGATGAACCATGTATACTCAACAGACTTCGCTCCCAATCCAAGCATCGGTTACATCGGCTTCCCGGCTGGTCCAAATCGGTCTTGCAGCTTTCCTCGGCCTTTTTGTCCTCGGGATCGCCGGCTTCTCGCACATCGAGGCCATCCACAACGCATCGCATGATGTGCGCCACTCACTTGCATTCCCCTGCCACTGAGGGGTAAGAGCGATGGCCATCTTTCGCAGCATCGTCTTCATCGCCACTCTCGCCGGGCTCATGGCAGGCCTTGCGATGACCGCCATGCAATTTGCCGGCACAGTCCCACTGATCTTGAAAGCCGAAACCTTCGAGAACGCGGAGTTGCCCCATGAGCATGCCGCAGTGCCAAATGCGGGGGCTCCTCATTCGCATGACGAGGACGAATGGGCTCCGGCGGATGGCTTTGAGCGCTCGGCCTACACCGCTCTCGCCAACGTGGTAACGGCTATTGGCTTCGCCCTCTTGCTTGTCGCCGCAGCCGAGCTCAGGGGTGGAATGACTGGTTGGCGCCAGGGAGTGGTCTGGGGACTGGCTGGGTTCGCTGTGTTCACCTTGGCGCCCGGCCTCGGCCTTCCGCCTGAATTGCCGGCCATGCCGGCTGCGGAACTGGACCAGCGCCAGATCTGGTGGGTCGCGACCGCGTTGGCGACAGGGCTCGGTCTTGCCTTGCTGGTGTTCAAGCGATCCGCGCCGCTCGCCATCCTGGGCCTTGCACTCATCGTTGCACCGCATCTGATCGGTGCACCAAAGCCCGACAGCTTTGAGAGCCCCATCCCCACGGCGTTGGCCCATGATTTCGGTGTGATGGTTTCCGTGATCAGCTTCGTCTTCTGGGTGGTTCTCGGAGGAACCGCAGGATTCATCCGCTCACGGGTACAACAGATAGCGTAACGAACGGCAGGCCTACCCTGAAACAAACGTGCGAGTCCCTGGTGCTTCGGGGATGCATGTCTGAGGAATGGCCTATCTTGCGTTCCGAACAGCGCCCCTTCAGGGCGCTATTTTATATCACGCAGGCTCGGGGCGGAATGGTCGTTGAACCGCAGCTCAATTCTGAAGGAGGGACGCCACATCGTGAGGATTCTGTCAGGCATTGTATGGCTGTCTTGATCCAGCGCCGATCCAAATACCTGTGGCGAGCCATCGATAGGGAGGGCGAGGTCTTACGCTCTCATCCAGCCGCGCCGCGACAAGGGTGCTGCCCTGAAGCTCATGCGCAAGCTACTCAAGCGGCAAGGGCTTGCTCCGAGCGTGCTCGTGACGAACAAGCTGCTGTCCACCGAAGCGGCCCGACGCGAACGCTGCGCTTGTCAGTGCGCCATGGGTAGGACTGCATAAGAACCATCGGGCAGAAAACGCGTATCAGGTGGTGAGCCGACCCGAGTGAAGATGCAGAGGTTTCAGTCTCCTAGTTCGGTTCGACCTTTCCCCTTCATGCATACCGCTGTTGACGCCACATCAACCTCCAGTGCCATTTCCTGCGGTACGGTCCGCCTGTCCAGGACACAGGCGGCTCGCAACGGCTGCAAATTCAATAGGAGCGGCTCACAACCCCTTTGAGGCTCGGCCTTGGCTCCCGTGACCACGCTCTCGAGCGATGCTGTCAATCTCGAAACGCCTGATGCCGAGGTCATTGAGTTCACGATCGGAGAGCCTGGACAGCTCGTTGGCGGTCTCGCGATTACGTAAGTAAGAACGGATCTGAGCAAGGATCTGGAACACGAACATCTTAAACTCCTGTCGGTTCGATAACGTGTGGGCTGGCGGCTGTTGTTTCCGCCTGTGCAGTGCAACATACATATCAGTGCGATGCACAAATGAGCAGTAACGCCAAAATTGAGGCAGACATGTCCAAGATGCATGCTGCTGTCATCAATCATTCATCGGATTGCTCGCGAGACATTACGAGAGCGTTTTGGAGAAGGATTCTTCTACCTGCTCTCCCATTCCTGAAAGTGAGCAAGGATGTGAGGCACACAGAGTCTGCTACGCGTCAATTCTGGGAACCATGAGACGTTGTCGAGCGGCCATGGAGAGGGTCCCCTTCGGAAGGCTGCAATCAAGCCTCATGGGCGGATGCGCAAGTCGAACTGAGAGCACTGGTGCCAGTGGTTGCGTCAGATTTCCTCATGCCTTCGGAGGCCGTCGTTCGCATCAGCAATGCAAAACACCTGTCCGATCTCGATCAGTGTCTCCACCGAGGGGCAGAGCATTTTGTCATCCGGATCAGCAACAAACCCAGGCAAGCCATCAACGGTTACCGACTTGTATGAGACCACGATCAGCTCATGGGTGCTGGTCTATCCGTCAAACCCCTCCTCCGACGTCTTCCGCGAGTTGGCATTCCCGTGTAGTTTGATAGAAAAGGCCGCGCCTGGTCCTTATAACGAACCAAGACGCGGCCCCCAACCCGTATTTGCCCCTACGGGAGCCTGCTAACGTACAGTTAACCTTGGCAGGAATGCGGCCCAGCTTCGAGGATTGTTGGGCCGTTTTGAGGGAGGCTTGTCACCTCAAACTCATTCAAGGATTCCCCTGATCCAGATTGCTGCCACGGGCCAATCCTTCCACGCGCCGCAAGCGCAGGCTTTTTCTTTGTCGGCAACGCGCTGTGTCGTCCTGCATGTCCCGCTAATAGCCCGAACTCGATTCAGATGAGAATTCTGTACCGTCTCGGCCACATTGCTTTTGAGCGAAGCACTTTCGCAAGCACCGCATTTACCCGCGAGAGAATTGAGAACTTTCAACTGCACCAGCAAGCCGGTAAAGGATGTTCATCCTTTCGCATTGATCGACCAAAGAATATTTTTTCAAACTTCGTTCAAAGTCATGAAATCGCTGTAAGGGCTCATGCTCTTCTCTATAATGACCAGAGTATAGAACTCACTGATTTTCAGATAACATGGCACGCTCCAACTCACGTCAGTCCCGCAAAATGCTTTTGGGTACTGTTCTTTTTTGGCTTGTGGTTGGAGCTGCGATAGCCGCAAGAATCGCTTACTTTGACCAGATCTCAGCACCTGCAGCAGCAAGGCCGTTGTGACGGCAGCTTCGACGCTTCTCAGTGATCCAGCAGAGCCGAGACGGCCTGTTGGTTCTCTGCTACTAACTGCCGTTCCTCATTTAGAGCATTGAATGCGCTGCCCTGTTGAATCGGGGATTCGTTTGCAGCGCTGACGGAGGCCCCGATAGCGATGATCAACGGCCCGCTTTCTGGCAACGATGCTCCATGGGCGACGTTCTTGATGGTTGTGTGCGAACTCTGTTGATCGTCTCTCGAAACATTGCTGATGGCGACAACGGGAGTATCGGGAGGAAGACCGCTCTCGATCAGGCGCGTTGCCAGCTTAGCTGCCGTGCGCCGACCCATGTAGACGACGGTCGTTGCCTGTGGATCGGCTAAAGCGCCAATGTTCAAATTCTCGGGAAGGTCACCGTGGCGGTCATGAGCCGTGATGAACTGAACCCTTTGAGCATGATCGCGGTGAGTCAATGACACGTTGAGCGAGGCGGCTGCGGCACTCGCCGTCGTAATTCCCGGAACGATGCGGACTGAAACGCCGGCTTCACGGCAGGCTGCAACCTCCTCGCCGGTGCGGCCGAAGATGGCAGGATCGCCCCCTTTAAGGCGAACGACACGTTGGCCAGCAAGCGCCAGATCGACAATCAGTGCATTGATGTCTTCCTGGCGGCAGGATGCGCCGTGGCCTTCCTTGCCGACATGGATCCGGCGTGCCTCCCGGCGGGCCAGTTCAAGAATAGCGGGCGTGACGAGGCGATCATAGACAATCACATCAGCCGCCTGAAGCTCGCGCATCGCCTTCAGGGTCAGAAGCTCGGGATTGCCGGGACCGGCCCCGACTATGACGACCTCGCCAAGCGCCCGTCTCTCTAAGGCTTCTCCACAGACCTCCTGCGCGAATTGATCCAGCGTGGCGGTCAAGCTGCGCTCATGGGTTCTGCTCGCGAATGCGGCATCCACGAACTGTTCCCAGAACCGGCGCCGGCCCTGTCTTGTGGGCACAAGATCTCGCAGTTTATCTCGGAAGTCTTTTGCAGCCTGCGCCCACGCACCGAGAGAGGACGGCAGGACGGCTTCGATCCGGCGGCGGATCGCCTGGCCCAGGATCGGAGCAGCTCCGTCGGTTGATATGGACACAATCACCGGAGCCCGGTTGACGATGCTCCCGAACTGAAAATCGCAGAAGGCAGGCTGATCGACAACGTTGACAAGGGCCCCACGCCGGCGGGCTATATCGGCAAAGAGTTTAGCCTCCCGCTGATTGTCGATATCGGCCACCGCGACCGAAACACCTTGGAGATCGGCACCGCACCAACCCCGCCGGCTCAGAGTGAGCCGCTCCGGGTCGTTCTGTACGAGCGCGAGCAGTTCAGGCGAGGGATCCTTCGCAAGGATCCTAACGGTGCCGCCGGCGGCTGCGAGAAGTTCAACTTTCCAGGCAATCCCGTCAGATCCGCCTACGACAAGGATCGAACGTCCTGCGAGATCAAAGAAGACTGGCAGCTTTGGGAGGGCGCTGAGACGGGCGGGGCGTCGATCCTCGGGCCGTAGGGACGCGTTCATTCCGCCGCCTTGGCAAGAGGGCCTGTATTGGCGTGAAAGTCCGGCCCGTTCGTCGTCGCGGCAATAAGCCCTGAGCGGATGACGAAGTCCCCGAACCTCTCGGTTGGCTTGCGACTATCAACATAAGCCGCAAAGAGCGGATCGAGAGCCGGGAGCCATCGAACGCAGCGCCGAGATACAGATTATACCGTCCAGGGCCTTTGCCCACGAGACCGATCTCGGCGATGTACGGGCGGGCGCAACCATTGGGACAGCCGGTCATACGGATCGTGATCTCATCCTCCGCAAGACCCCTAAGGTTGAGGCGCTCTTCAAGAGCGGTCACGAGCGACGGCAGATAGCGCTCGCTTTCGGCCAGTGCAAGGCCGCAGGTCGGCAGGGCCACGCACGCCATCGCATTGCGACGCAATGCCGTGGCGTGGCTCGTCAGGCCATATTCCGCCACGAGCGCTTCGATCTCCGCACGCTTCACAGGCGAGACATT
The DNA here is from genome assembly GCF_009296175.1 of Microvirga tunisiensis. Taxonomy (GTDB): domain Bacteria; phylum Pseudomonadota; class Alphaproteobacteria; order Rhizobiales; family Beijerinckiaceae; genus Microvirga; species Microvirga tunisiensis. The sequence goes on from NZ_VOSK01000145.1 coordinate 7,281, forward strand.
GGCCACGATAACGTTCTGGTTCGCCGTCAGGCGGAATTCGCCGTCATGAACCTCCGCAATCCGGCGGAATCCGGTCATGAGCGAGGCGCCACCCGGGATGTCGCGCAGGCGGCCATTCTCAATGAAGAGTGTCAGGTGGGAGTGGCCATCCTCGCCTTCAACCCATCCGTATCGGTCACCATTCGCATCGAAACGGAACGGCCGCGGCTCGCCCAACGCTTTGCCGATGCGCCGCTCGACCTCGGCGCGGAATGCCTCAAGGCCGCGATCCTCGATGGTGTATTTGAGACGTGCGTGCTTGCGGAGCGTGCGATCGCCCCAGTCGCGCTGTACCGTCACCACAGCCTCTGCTACGGCAAGGGCATCCTCAGGCTGGCAGAAACCCATCACGTCGGCTGTACGAGGGTAAGTGTCCTCCTCGCCATGGGTCATACCCATGCCGCCGCCAACCGTCACGTTCCAGCCTTTGACATCTCCCTTCTTGTCGAGGATCGCGATGAAACCAAGGTCGTGGGCGAAGATGTCGACCTCATTCGACGGAGGGACCGCCACCACCGTCTTGAACTTGCGTGGCAGGTAGGTCCGGCCATAGACGGGCTCGACGACTTCCTCGCCGCCGACAACCTTCTCTCCGTCGAGCCAGATCTCGCGATAGGCCGGCGTCTGCGGCAGGAGATGCTCGGAAATCGATCGGGCGAGATCGAGAGCCGCTTTATGGGCGCGGGATTGATGCGGATTGGTGGAGGCCAGCACATTGCGGTTGACGTCGCCGCAGGCGGCCAGGGTGTCGAGCAGCGCCGTGTCGATGGCCTTCATCGTCGCCTTCAGGTTCGACTTGATCACGCCATGAAACTGGAAGGTCTGCCGGGTTGTCAGGCGCAGCGTTCCATTGGCGTATTCCCGGGCGATCCGGTCGAGCTGGAGCCACTGGGCCGGCGTGCAGACGCCGCCGGGAATGCGCAGGCGGATCATGAAGGAATAAGCCTTTTCAAGCTTCTTCTTCGTGCGCTCGGCCCGCAAATCGCGGTCGTCCTGCAGATACATGCCGTGGAATTTGACCAGCTGCTGGTCGTCCTCGGTGATCGCGCCGGTCACGATGTCGGTGAGACCTTCGGCAAGCGTGCCGCGGAGATAGCCGCTCGCCTCTTTGATGCGCTCATTGCGCGAGAGTTCCTTGGACATCGTTTGTGCTTCTCAATAAACGTCTTGGTGATAGCGGCGGCCGCGCTCGAGTTCTGTCACGGCGAGCTCGGCAGCGTCGGGAGAAAGGGCCTTCACGTCCGCATAGGCGGCGATCAGCGCTGCGCGCACGTCCTTCGCCATAGCCTTGGCGTCGCCGCACACATAGAGCTGAGCACCATTGTCCAACCAGTCGATGACGTCGCGGCGCCGCTCCCAGAGACGATGCTGAACATAGACTTTCTGCGGTGTGTCGCGAGAGAAGGCGAGATCGATCTTCGTCAGCGATCCGTCCTTCAGGGCATCCTGCCATTCCAGCTGATAGAGGAAGTCGTGTGTGTAGTGCCGGTCGCCGAAGAACAGCCAGGACTTGCCGCTGGCGCCAATGGCGCGCCGTTCCTGCACAAAGGCGCGGAAGGGCGCAATGCCGGTGCCAGGGCCAATCATGATGATGTCGGTGGAGGGATCGGGCAGGCGGAAATGCTTGTTGGGCTTGAGGCGAATCCGGGTAGCCGCGCCGGTCTTGAGCCGGTCGGCCACGAATGTCGAGGCGACACCTCCACGCGGGCGGCCATGGGTTTCATAGCGAACGGCCGCGATCAGAAGATGCGCCTCGTCGCCGACCTCCTTGCGCGAGGAGGCAATGGAATAGGCCCGCGGCGGAAGAGGGCGCGTGAGAGCTGTCAGCTGCTGGCTGGTCAGCGATGCGGGGAAGGCTTCGACGAGATCGATCAGTTGCCGTCCTTCGATCCAGGAGCGGGCCTGCCCCTCGTCCAGGAGCCGGCGCACCTCCGCATGCCCTGTCTCAGTGGCAAAGGTCTCAAGTGTCTTGACCGAGAGAGTCGTGATGTCCCGCTCAGCGATCAGCGCGGTGCGCAAGGTATCGTCCGCAGGCAGTCCAGTGGCCGTAAGAACGGCATCGACGAGGACCGGGTCGTTCTCAGGAAAGAGTTCGAGGGAGTCGCCGGGTTCGTAGGCCGGAGCGGCGCCATCGAAGCCGAGCGCCAGATGAACTGTCTCCTTGTCGGAGCGCGAGGAGTTCAGGTTGACGTGCTCAGTGATCTCGGCGGTCACCGGGTCGCGGCTGATCTCGGTGCCGGCACGGGAGCTAAAATCGACCGACACCACATTGCCCAAGCTCTCCTGAGCCGGGGCAAACGCCTCGAGCGTGCTCTTGATCCAGGCCGCTGCGGGAGCGTCGAAATCGAGATCGCAATCGATCCTGTCGACCGCGCGCGCCCCCCCCAACTCGGCGAGCCGTGCATCAATGGCTTTGCCAACGCCGCAGAAGTCCGCATAGGCGGTATCGCCCAGAGCCAGGACGGCGAAGCTCGTGCCTTCGAGGCGCGGCGCCGATCCTCCCATGAGCTCCGCATAGGCCCGGGTCGCCCGCGCCGGCGGCTCGCCTTCGCCCCACGTGGCAGCAATCACCACAAGGCGGCTCTGCTTTGGCAGATCGGCGACATCAAGATCCGCGAAATCAATGATCTTGGGCTTGAAGCCACCCTTCCGGGCATGCTTCGCGACGTCCTGGGCCAGCCGCTCCGCATTGCCGGACTCGCTCGCGAAGAGGATCGTGAGGGGCTCTGCCGGGCGGGCGGGCGCATCCACACGGGGGAGGGGCACCTGGCCCGCATCGACCCCAGCGAGAAAGCCTGCGAGCCAGGCACGCTGGATAGGGGAGGCTGCACTCAGGACACGATCGAGGCTGAGCCGGTCGTCGTCTCCAAAGGGCGCTGTTTGAGGCAGAAGGGCAAATGCTGACATGGCTGCAGTCTCGGCGAGCCTTTATGACAAGTCAATGAAACGTTCTTTTTAAAGAACGCAGAATGACAGAAACTTCCTTCCTCCAATACTCCAAATGGGAGAAAAGTATTCTGTTCGCCTTGAGTTTTAGGAACATACGTCAGGGATCCGATGATTATGCCGTCGTCTCGATGGGCAGGGCTGTGGTGGATTTCACTCGCTCGACACTGAAGCGCGAGCTGACCTTCTTGAGAGGAACAATTTCGATCAAGCGCTTGTAGAACAAGTCATAAGCCTTGACGTCGGCCACTACGACGCGAAGGATGTAGTCGACATCCCCGGCCATCCGATGGAACTCGACGACCTCGTCCATGGTCGCGATCGCATCGGTGAACTGTTTGATGGCATCCTGGGTATGGTCCCCGGCTTCAATGCAGACGAATACGGTTAAGCCGAGCCCGAGCTTGTCAGCATCCAGGAGTGCGACCCGCCGCTGAATCACGCCCTCGGCTTCAAGGCGTTGAATGCGTTTCCAGCATGGTGTTTGAGACAAACCCACCCGATGACCGACATCTGCGACGGACAGTGTGCCATCCTGCTGCAGAAGGTTCAAAATTTTTCGGTCGATGCGATCCATCTCTGCGTCCTGCCCTTTGTCGAATATAAATTCTCTCGTTCCGACTGCTGGTGAATAAATCTTCTCTACTTGGGATAACTTGATCCATTGACCACTCAGCTATCCCTCCAACACAGAACAACCTGACCTTGACATCGTTCGTTATTAAGAACAAGTTCGATTTTGTGCTTTGGAGGTGTTTACGATGGATTTGGGCTCAGGGGGCGGAGGGGCCGACGCTTTGGCCCGTGCCATGACGGATGCAGGGCTTCCGGAACGGCTGGCTCTCGCCTCGCGTTCGATTGCCGGCCGACTGGTCTTTACGACGAGCTTCGGTCTCGAAGACCAGGCGCTCACCCACGTAATCTTCAGGGCTGGCCTCGATGTTCATATCGAGCTTGTGACGCTCGACACCGGGCGGTTGTTTCCCGAAACCTATGATGTGTGGGCCCAGACGGAGGAGCGCTATGGACGCCGGATCAATGCCGTCAGTCCTGATCGTACCGATCTGGAAAGTTTGGTCGCACTCCAGGGCATCAACGGCTTCCGTCATTCGGTCGAGGCCCGGAAAGCCTGCTGTGACGTTCGCAAGGTCGAGCCCCTGGGCAGGGCCCTGGCCGGCGCGGCAGGCTGGGTGACAGGCCTTCGCGCCGAGCAATCGGCCTTTCGCGCTGCCGTACCGCTGGCGGCTCAGGACGACGGCTATCGCCTGATCAAGATCAATCCCCTAGCGGATTGGAGCCGGCAGGACCTCGTCCGGTATGTGACCGACAATGCCATTCCCTACAACCCGCTGCACGACCAGGGGTATCCGTCCATCGGTTGCGCGCCCTGCACCCGGGCAGTCCGTCTCGGCGAACCCGAGCGCGCAGGTCGCTGGTGGTGGGAGCAGGAGGCCAAGAAAGAGTGCGGCCTGCACCTCGTGCCGACCCATCAAATTCAGGAGCATTCCCATGATCAGCGGGCGTGAAGCAGGAAGCGTGCGCCACGCAAAGCTGCCCGATTCGCAACGTTCCGTCTCCGAGGGCAAGGTGCTCCGGTCCAGCCTGACCCATCTCGACCGCCTCGAGGCGGAGAGCATCTATATCATGCGCGAGGCCGTGGCCGAAAGCGACAACCCGGTCATGCTGTATTCGATCGGCAAGGACTCGTCAGTTCTGCTGCATCTGGCGTTGAAGGCGTTTTATCCGGCGAAGCCTCCTTTCCCTCTGCTTCACGTGGATACCACCTGGAAATTTCGCGAGATGATCGCATTCCGGGACCGGAGAGCGCGCGAACTCGGGCTCGATCTGTTGGTGCACACCAATCCCGATGGACTGGCCCGCAATATTGGTCCGATCAGCCACGGCTCCGAGGTCCATACCGACGTCATGAAGACCCTGGCGCTCAAGCAGGCGCTCGAGCGCTACGGCTTCGATGCGGCTTTCGGCGGCGCCCGCCGCGACGAGGAGAAGTCACGGGCGAAGGAACGGGTGTTCTCGCTGCGCAATGCACATCACCGCTGGGATCCCAAGCGTCAGCGCCCGGAGCCCTGGCAGCTCTATAACGGCCGCAAGCGCCGGGGTGAGAGCCTGCGCGTCTTTCCGCTCTCCAACTGGACCGAGCTCGACATCTGGCTCTACATCCACCGCGAGAACATCCCCATCGTTCCGCTCTACTTCGCGGCCGAGCGACCGGTCGTGGAGCGGGACGGCATGCTCATCATGGTGGATGACGACAGGCTGCCGCTTCGTCCCGGCGAGCAGCCGCAGCTGCGCTCCGTCCGGTTCCGAACGCTCGGCTGCTATCCCCTGACGGGCGCCGTGGAAAGCACGGCGGCCACGGTACCCGACATCATTCGGGAAACACTCGAGGCCCGGACGTCCGAACGCCATGGACGGGCCATCGACAAAGACACGGCGGCGTCCATGGAACGCAAGAAGCAAGAGGGCTACTTCTGATGTCGGTTCATCCCGCAGCTGCGAGTTTCCAGCTGAAGGACTATCTCGCAGCGCATGAGCGCAAGAGTCTGCTGCGGTTCATCACCTGCGGCTCCGTCGACGATGGCAAGTCCACGCTGATCGGCCGCCTGCTGTATGAGTCCAAGCGTCTGTTCGACGATCAGCTCGCCACGCTCGAGCGCGATTCACGCAAGCATGGAACACAGGGCGGCAGCATCGACTTCGCCCTTCTTGTGGATGGACTTGCCAGCGAGCGCGAGCAGGGCATTACCATCGACGTCGCCTATCGCTTTTTCTCGACCGACCGGCGAACCTTCATCGTCGCCGACACGCCCGGCCATGAACAGTACACGCGCAACATGGCGACGGGCGCCTCGACCGCGGACGTCGCTATCCTCCTCATCGATGCGCGCAAGGGCATCACGCGCCAGACCCGCCGCCACGCGCTTCTCGTCTCCATGCTCGGGATCCGTCATGTCGCCCTGGCGATCAACAAGATGGACCTGGTGGGATGGTCCGAAGAGAGATTCAATCAGATCGGCGCGGAGTTCGAGGCCTTTTCGGTCAATCTGGGCTTCGAGCAGGTCACGGCCCTTCCCTTGTCCGCGTTGCATGGCGACAACGTCGTTGAGCCGTCCCCTCAGGCGGCTTGGTACCGGGGGCCGACATTACTCTCGTATCTCGAAGCCGTCGAGATCGAGCAGACGGCAGGGGATGAGCCATTCCGCTTGCCGGTCCAGTGGGTCAATCGGCCCCACCCGGATTTCCGCGGCTTTGCCGGCCTTGTCGCGAGCGGCCGGATCCGACCGGGCAACCGGGTGCGGATTCTCCCCTCGGGACTGGAGACCTCGGTTGCGCGGATCGTGACGATGGACGGAGAGCTCGATGAAGCCGTTGCCGGTCAATCCGTCACGCTCACCCTGTCCGACGAGGTGGATATCTCCCGAGGGGACGTCATTACGTCTGTGGAGCGCCAGCCCCAGGTTTCCGACAGGATTGAGGCTCGCCTGTTCTGGATGGCAACCGAACACCTGAAGGAAGGCGACCAGTTCCTTCTGAAGCTCGGTGCCGCGGCCGTGCCTGCAAAGGTCGTCACGGTGCGCCAGAGAATTGATCTTGCGTCACTCGCTTCCGTGCCTGTTTCTTCGCTGGCGGCGAACGACGTCGGCCATGTTGTTCTCCTCCTGGATCAGCCGATCGCATTCGATCCCTACACGGAGAGCCGCCGCACCGGCGGGTTCATCCTCATCGATCGGGAGAGCTTCGACACGGTTGCGATCGGTCTCGTCGATGGCGCGGGATCCGGCCGCGACGCGGGGTTCCAGCCGACCGGGAACGATGGTCAGGTGACGTGGCTGAAGGCGGTGCGCGAACAGAAACGGCGCAGCGTGCTCAAGGCCATGTCCTGGCGGGTCATCGGCTCTGTTGCCACTGTGGCCGCAGCCTTCGGGCTGACCCAGGACACGCGCCTCGCCGCGGCGATAGGAGCGACCGAGGTGGTGACCAAGCTCGTGCTTTACTATGGCCATGAGCGCCTGTGGACCCGCATCAAGTTCGGCCTGTCCATTGCTGCAAAACCGCGCAGCACCGATCCTCAGAGTTCAGGAGCCGGCTAGGCGATCTGCAGCCCGACCAAGCAACAATCATTACCATCTCAGTTGCCCGAGCTGCCATCTGCAGGGGGCCGGTGCCAGTTCAAAGGAAGAGCAATGTGCGAGCGTTCAAGCCGGGATCGGCATCTCCATGCGGATACCCGTCTTGTCCATGAAGGCACGCTGAGATCCGAGTTCGGCGAGACATCCGAGGCGCTGTTTCTCACTCAGGGCCACGTTTATGCCAGCGCGGAAGAATGTGAGGCCCGTTTCAAGGGAGAGAGCCCTGGGTTCCTCTATGCCCGGTTCTCGAACCCGACCGTGACGATGTTTGAGCAGCGGATTGCATCCTTCGAGGGGGCGCAAGCCGCCCGGGCGACAGCGACCGGCATGGCCGCTGTGACGGCGGCCCTCATGGGCTTGTTGCAGGCCGGCGATCACATTGTGGCCGCCCGGGCTCTCTTTGGCTCCTGCCGTTATGTGGTCGCCGAGCTCCTGCCGCGGTTCGGGGTCGCGTCGACCCTGGTCGACGGAACGAACCTCGACGCCTGGCGCGAGGCCGTGCGACCGGAAACGAAGGTGCTCTTCCTGGAAAGCCCGGCTAATCCGACTCTCGAGGTGATCGACATCGCAGCGGTCGCGCAGATTGCCCGCGAGGTCGGCGCCAAGCTGGTGGTGGACAACGTGTTCTCGTCGCCGCTCTGGCAGAAGCCACTGGAGCTTGGAGCCGATTGCGTCGTCTATTCGGCCACAAAACATATCGACGGGCAGGGGCGTTGCCTTGGCGGTGTCATCCTCGGCTCCGAGGAGTTCATCCAAACGCACGTTCATACGCTGCTGCGGCAGACTGGACCGTCGATGTCTCCGTTCAACGCCTGGGTGCTGCTGAAAAGCCTGGAGACGCTTCCCTTACGCGTGGAGCGCCAGACCCGAACGGCGGCCAACATCGCCGATGCCCTGACCGGACATTCCAAGATCGGACGCCTGATTTATCCCGGCCGCGCCGATCATCCGCAAGCCGAGATCATCGCTCGCCAGATGAAGGGAGGCTCGACGCTGATCGCACTCGAGATCGAGGGAGGGAAAGCGGGCGCCTTTCGCTTCCTGAACGCCCTCGGCCTCATCCGGATCTCCAACAATCTCGGCGATGCCAAGAGCCTCATCACCCATCCGGCGACGACGACGCATCAGCGTTTCACGCCGGAAGAGCGCACTGAGATGGGAGTCTTGGAAGGACTCGTCAGGCTCTCGATCGGCCTTGAACACACAGATGACCTGATCAACGATCTGCTGCGGGCCCTCGAACGGGTTTAAGGCAGTTGCCGTCTTAGCGATGAGGATGGCCACGGCTATGAAGGTTATTCTCGACCCCGTTTGAAAGATCCATTGTGTTCCAAGTCTGGTCAGACGCTCCCGTGCAGCACTTCCTCAAGGAGCAGAAGGGCTGATCTAAGAGGCTGGTGAGCAATTATCTTTCCTTTCGCGTGAGGCGACGCAGCAGGATGCGGCTCATGGCGAGATAGAGCAACATCTCGCCGGTCTCGACCAAGCGTTCGTAGTCCTTGGCGAGCCGCCGGTTGGTGGTGAGCCAACCGATGGTCCGCTCGACAACCCACCTGCGTGCGAGCACCTGGAAGCCACTCGGTCGCGTCGGCGGCTCCGCGTCAGCCCGCATCCAGGTTCCGCCGCTCCACCAATGCTGCGGGATGGATAATCTCCAGCTCAGGGCCTTCTGGAGCCAGTCCTTCAGCCCACGATAAGCCGTGTCGGCCCACATCAACTCAATGGCCGGAAACAGATTCTGCAGACCCTCCAGCAGGAGTTCGGCTCCGGCGCGGTCATGGAGGT
>NZ_VOSK01000146.1 GCF_009296175.1 Microvirga tunisiensis
AGTGTCATTCTGGAGCTATCTTGGCGATAGACTGGGAATTGCTGATGCGCCAGCCGTCCCGCGCCTGGCAGATCTGGTCAGCGACCGCTGCTCCTTAGCGTGATCGCCAACGGTTTTGCCCCTATTACGCTTTTCCTCGCTAAGTCGCTCGTTGCCATGGAAAGTCAGCGCGGCGCGCGCTTGGCGAGGATTCGCTGCAGGGTCCGGCGATGCATGTTGAGGCGGCGCGCCGTCTCCGAGACGTTGCGGCCGCACAATTCGTAGACCCGCTGGATGTGCTCCCAGCGCACCCGGTCCGCCGACATGGGATTCTCCGGCGGCAAGGCGCGTTCGCCGGGCTGGGCCATGAGGGCGGCATGGATCTCGTCCGCATCGGCGGGCTTGGCCAGATAATCGAAGGCCCCCATCTTCACGGCCGTCACGGCGGTGGCGATGTTGCCGTAGCCGGTGAGGATGACGCCGCGGGCGTCCGGTCGGCGGCTTTTCAGGCGCTCGATCACATCGAGCCCGTTGCCGTCCCCGAGGCGCATGTCGATCACCGCGAAAGCCGGTGGTTCGTTTTCGATGGCCGCCAGGCCGTCCGACACGCTCTCGGCCACGCGAACCTGATAGCCGCGGCCTTCCATGGCACGGGCGAGTCGGGTCGAGAACGGCCGGTCGTCATCGACGATCAAGAGGCTCTTGTCGGCGCGATCTTCGAACGCGGCAGGCGCATCGGCCATCAGGACATCTCCTTGCATTTTAAGGCTGAGCTCCTTCATGAGCGAGCCTGTCCGGCTCCTCACTCATATGGGAATTCTTCCTCTAACCTTTGAGAGATAGCTTGGAATCTCCCTGCGGCGAAATTGCCGCACCTCGTTCAAACGCATGACGGGGCCAAACGATCCGTGCGATGGCGCCGGAGGCGGGCGGAGCGGTATTCGTCAGGGTCAGTTCGGCCCCCGAGCGCTCGATCAGGGTCTTGGCGATGAACAGGCCCAATCCCAATCCTCCACCCTCCTCGCTGTCCTCGGTGCGCTCGGCGGCGCTGCGGGTGGTCACATAGGGCTCGCCGACCCTGAGCAGAATATCGGGAGCGTAGCCGGGGCCGTCATCCCGGATCTCGATGAAAACCTCGTGAGGCGACCAGCAGGCCTCGATCGTCACCCGGCTTTCGGCGAAGTCCGTCGCGTTGTCGAGGATGTTGGACAGGCCATAGACGACGCCGGGATTGCGGCGTCCCATGGGCTCCGGCCCTTCGCCGCTCGTCTCGACCGTGACGTCGAAGCCGACGGCGCGCTGCGGCTCCACGATCTCCTCCACGAGGTGGCTCAGCGAGATCGTCTCCAGGAACTCGGATTCCTCCTCCTGGCCCATGGAGGTGAGCTTGGTCAGGATGGTGCGGCAGCGCTCCACCTGCTCCTGCAGGAGCTTCAGATCCTCTCCCACCGGGCCGTCCTTGGGCATGGAATGGCTCAGTTCCTTCGTCACCAGGGCGATGGTGGCAAGCGGTGTGCCGAGTTCGTGGGCCGCGGCCGCGGCCAGGCCGTCGAGCTGGGACAGGTGCTGCTCGCGGGCGAGCACCAGCTCCGTGGCGGCGAGCGCCTGGGCGAGCTGCCGGGCTTCCTCGGCCACGCGCCAGGCATAGATGCCGGTAAAGGCCGTGCCGAGCACGATCGCGGCCCAGATCCCGGTCACGTAGAGGAAGGGAAGGGTGAAGCTCTGCCCGGGATACCAGGGCAGGGGCTTGTGGGCGAGCACCAGGAGCGTCGCACAGCCGATGGCCAGAAGGCCGAGCCCCAGGGTCCGCTCCGGGGTCAGGGCCGTGGCGGAGATCAGCACGGGGGCCAGGAACAGCATGGCGAAGGGATTCTCCAACCCGCCCGTCAGGTAGAGCAGTCCTGCCAGCTGCAGGATGTCGAAGGCCAGAAGCGCCGTGGCGATGTTGTCGCTGAGCCGGTGGCTCGCCGGATATTGGATGCGCAGGAGAAGGTTGGCCCAGATCGAGGCGCTGATGACCAGGAAGCACAGGGCAAAGGGAAGGGGAAAGCCGAGGCCGAAGCGCACCCCGGCGACCGCCGCCGCCTGACCTGCGATGGCGAGCCAGCGCAGGCGAACGAGAGTGTCGAGGCGCAGATGCCGGGCGTGGTGGGTCAGGCTCTTCTGGTCGATTTTGGACATCACCGAACAGAATAGGGCCGCGCGTATGTTCGCCAAGCATTCGCTGCTGGCCTATTTTCCTATTGTCGACTTGAGGGATGCTCTGAAACCAAAGTATGTAGTTCGTTTTTGCAGGGGAAGAGCTAGGCTGTTGCAATAATCTGAAGGAACTTTAATCTTAAAATTACGGTTGAGGATAAAGCCTACCGCAATATGCGAGAACCAGGCGCCCGGCCTTTGGGGATACAGATGAATTTTTCTTATGTTTGGTACGATACCGCGCATTGGCTTTTGAGTCCGGCTCGCGCAGCTACCGATTTCACGAAGCACTTGTTCGATAATCCCGACAACCCCCTCACGAACACGCCCTATGGCCGGACCGTCTCGGCGGCTTGCGAATTGTTCGAGCGCACCACGCGGCGCTACGGCAAGCCCGCGTTCGACCTGCCGACCACCGTGATCGGAAACGAGGAGGTGGCGGTCACCGAGAAAATCGTCTGGGAGCGTCCCTTCTGCCGCGTCATCTCCTTCGAACGGGATCATGCGAGCGCCAAGGATCAGCCGAAGCTTCTGATCGTCGCTCCGATGTCGGGCCATTACGCCACGCTCCTGCGCGGCACGGTCGAGACCTTCCTGCCGACCCATCAGGTGATGATCACCGACTGGATCGATGCCCGCATGGTTCCTCTGGCGGAAGGTTCGTTCGACCTCGACGATTACATCGATTATCTCAAGGCCATGTTCCGGGAATTCGGCCCGAGCTTAAGCGTGATGGCCGTCTGCCAGCCGGCCGTTCCCGTGATGGCGGCGATCGCCCGCCTCGAGGCCGAGAACGACCCTTCCACCCCGCGCTCCATGATCCTCATGGGCGGTCCCATCGACACCCGCCGCTCACCCACCGCCGTGAACCGGCTGGCAGAGGAACGCGGCATCGATTGGTTCCGGCAGCACTGCATCACCAAGGTGCCGCCGTCCCATCCAGGCTTCTGGCGCGATGTGTACCCCGGCTTCCAGCAGCTTTCCGGCTTCATGGCCATGAACATCGACCGGCACCTGACCGCCCATTACGAGATGTTCAACCATCTCGTGGACGGCGACGGCGATTCGGCCGAGAAGCACCGGGACTTCTACGACGAGTATCTCGCCGTCATGGACCTGACCGCCGAGTTCTATCTTCAGACGATCGAGAAGGTGTTCGTGAACCATGAACTGCCGAAGGGCGAGATGATGCACCGGGATCAGCCGGTGGACCTGATGGACATCCGGCGCTGCGCCATCATGGCGGTCGAGGGCGAGCGGGACGACATCTCGGGCGTGGGCCAGACCCTGGCTGCCCTCGACTTGACCCCCAACCTCCCGTCCGACAAGAAGCTCTATCACCTGCAGGCCGGGGTCGGTCACTATGGCGTCTTCAACGGTTCTCGTTTCAGGGCTCAGATCGCTCCTCGAATCGTTGAATTCATTGAGAATCACAATCGAGAACCAGCCCGGAAGAAGTCGTCAAGGGCTTGAGTCCGTTCTTGATACGTTCCTAGGAGCGGCAAACGGCTGCGCTGACAGAATCAGCGTGACAGGGCAGATTGCGGACATGAAATCCGCCCTGTTCCGCCGCGTCCCTGCGGACCCGCCTCATCTCAAGGTTTTCCATGAGGGCCAATCCTTCAAGGTGGCCCTCAAACGCCGTCCGACGGCCAAACGGATCACGCTGCGCGTCTCCAACGCGACCGGCGAGGTCGTGCTGAGCATCCCCGAGCGCACGGATGTGGGCCTCGCCCAGAAATTCGCCGACAGCCACAGCCAATGGATCGCCACCCGGCTCGCCAAGGTGCCGGAACGGGTGCCGTTCGAGCCGGGCGCCCTCGTGCCCTTGCGCGGCGTCCCGCATCGGATTGTCCACTGGTCCACGGTTCGGGGCGTGACCCAGGCCACCAAGGGCGGCGCGGGCGAGCCGATCATCGCCGTCGCCGGCGAAGCAGTCCACGTGGCGCGGCGGGTGCGGGACTTCCTCGAGGCCGAGGCCAGACGCGATTTCACCGCGGCCGTGAAAAAGCATACGGCTCAGCTCGGGCAGCCGGCCAAGCGCATCACCGTGCGCGACACCAAGAGCCGCTGGGGCTCCTGCTCGGCCAATGGGGCGCTCAGCTTCTCCTGGCGGCTGATCATGGCCCCGCCCTTCGTGCTGGATTATCTCGCCGCTCACGAGGTGGCCCACCTGCGCGAACTCAACCATTCCAACCGGTTCTGGAAGCTCACCTACCAGCTCTGCCCGCACACGGACGAGGCGGAGGCCTGGCTCAAGACCTACGGCAGCGCCCTGCACCGCATCGGGTGAGGGGCCATTGCGGCCAGATCGTCTTACTGGCCGTCAGCCGGGAAAGGGCCGCTGGTAGCCCCTCCCCGTCATCACCGGCCTTGTGCCGGTGATCTCGTTCGGAAAGCCTCGGCGCACCGCAGGATCGGGATGGCCGGGACTGATCCCCGGATCAAGTCCGGGGACGGCCATGACGTGGAGAGTGTCATCCCCGGCGGTCCATAGGACCGGGAAGGGGATCCATGATCAGGCGCAGCGCTATAGGTTCCCTTCCCCTCCGCTTCGGCCGGGAATGACACCGGGGCCCGCGATCCCCGGATCGCCTGAGCGCGTCCGGGATGACATCCGCTCCCGATGCCTTTGTTTCCATTGGACAATTTATCGATTTTTTAACCAACGCCCCGCAGACATGCCGTTAGGGCAATAGACCTGACGCGTGTCGATCCGGCCGCTCTCCCAGAGCTGGACGTGCCGTCGGTCTGCAGGGGCATGATTCCAATGGCACTGAAGAATTTTTCGATTCCGCAGAAGGTGATTGCGGTTGTTTCTCTCATGGGGCTCGTCGCCGCCATGATCGCCGTGGTGGGCTGGCGCGAGACGTCCAAACTCAAGGACGCGATGGAGATCGTGGGTCTGCGCGAGGAAGCCGCGCGCGAGGCCATGGACCTGCGCGTCGACATCATCGCCATCAGCCGGATGACCTATCAGGTCGCGCAGCAGCCGAACAAGGCGTCCGATTTCAGCACCGAGGCCGAACGCCGCTCGAAGGAGATGCTCGATCGCTTCAAGAAGCTCGAAGCGGTTGCGGATTCGCAGGAGAAGACCCTGCTCGGCGAGATGCGGGCTGCCCTGAATGTCTATTTCGACGCCATCCGCTCCATGATCAAGGTGGCGGCGTCCGATAAGGGTAACGTACAGGCGGTCATGAACGCCGAGGTCGAGAAGGGCGTGGCCTCTCAGCGCAGTGTCACCGACACGGTGAAGGCCTACAGCACCTATACGGCGAAGAAGCTCGCCGACATGCGCTCGGCTGCCGAAGAGGGTGCGAATGTCGCGATCCAGCTCCAGATCGGCGTTGCGGCCATCGGCATCGTCCTCGGTGTGCTGATCAGCCTCCTGATGACGAAATTCAGCATCGTGTCGCCCCTGCGCAGCCTGACCTCGGTCATGCGCCGGCTGGCGGATGGCGATCTCGCGGTCGACTTGCCGGCTGGCAATCGCAGCCGCGATATCGGCCTGATGATCGAAGCCGTGCAGGTCTTCAAGGACCGCATGGTCCGCAACAAGGCGCTGGAATTCGAGGCGGTTCAGGCCCGCGAGGCCTCCGAGGTCCAGCGCAAGCGGACGATGACCGAGCTGGCCGAGACCTTTGACAGCGCCATCGGCGAGATCATCCAGTCGGTTTCGACGGCCGCCGGCCGCATGCAGTCGACCGCGGAGCAGCTGACGAATTCCGCCCAGGCGACGTCCTCGCGCTCCACGGCCGTTGCGGCGGCAGCCGAACAGACCTCGGCCAACGTGCTCGCCATGTCGAGCGCCACCGAGGAGCTCGGCGCCTCCGTGGGCGAGATCAGCCGCCAGGTCGAGCAATCCGCCATCATGTCCCGCGAGGCCGTGCAGGCCGCGACGACGACCAACGAGATCGTCTCGCAGCTGAGCGCCGCCGCCGACCGGGTCGGCGCGGTCATCGACATGATCTCGGCCATCGCTGGCCAGACGAACCTCCTGGCGCTGAACGCGACCATCGAGGCCGCCCGCGCAGGCGAAGCCGGCCGCGGCTTCGCCGTGGTGGCGACCGAGGTGAAGTCGCTCGCCGACCAGACCTCGAAGGCCACCGCCGACATTTCGAGCCAGATCGCCGCGATCCAGACCTCGACCTCGCAGGCCGTGGAGGCGATCAACGGCATCACCCAGCGCATCCAGGCGATGAGCGACGTGTCCAGCAGCATCGCCATCGCGGTGGACCAGCAGGGCGCCGCCACGCAGGAGATCGTCTCCTCCGTGAACCAGGCCTCCGCTGGCACGGGCGAAGTGACGGCCAACATCAACAGGGTGGCCCAGGTGGCCGAGGAAACGGAGACGGCGGCCCATCAGGTGCTGACATCGTCCTCGGCCCTCGTGGGCCAGGCCGAGCATCTGCGCGATCAGGTCAACAACTTCCTGGCGACCGTCCGCGCCGCTTGACACGCCTAAAACAGATGACAGGCACGCCGTTTCGGCTTAACCGGGCGTGCCTGTCATTGTTGAACCCACTTCATGCTCAAACCCGATACGCTGGCCCTCACCGTCGTCCTGGCGCTTCTCACCGCGCTCGGGCCCCTCTCGACGGACATGTATCTGCCCTCGCTGCCCGCGATCGCGGCGGGACTTGAGGCGACCACGGGACAGACGCAGCTCACCCTCTCGGCCTTTCTTCTCGGCTTTGCCGCCGGGCAGTTCTTCTACGGGCCGATCTCCGACCGGATCGGGCGCAAGCCCGTGCTGCTCTTCGGGCTCGGGCTCTTCACGCTCGCGAGCCTGATCTGCGCGCTCTCGCCCGACATCGAGACCCTGATCGGCGCGCGCTTCCTGCAGGCGCTCGGCGCTTCCGGTCCCATCGTGCTCGGGCGCGCCATCGTGCGCGATTTCTACGAGGGGCCGCGCGCCGGTCGCGAGCTGTCGCGCATGGGCACGATCATGGGCGTGGTGCCGGCGGCGGCCCCGATCCTCGGCGGCGTCATCGAGCGCTTCACCGGCTGGCGCGTGACCTTCGGCGCGATGATCCTGTTCGGACTGGCGCTGGCCGCCGTCATCGTGTTGCGCATGCCGGAAAGCATCCGCCAGAAATCGGATGTGCCGATCTCGTTTCTCTCGATCCTGCGGGGATTCCGGCTTCTTCTGGGACATACCGGCTACCGGACCTATGTCGGCCTCTCCATGCTCACCTATGGCGGGCTGTTCGCCTTCATCTCCGGCTCGTCCTTCGTGCTGCAGAAGATCTATCACCTGGACGAATTGTCGTTCGCCTTTTCCTTCACCTTCGTGGTGGCGGGCTTCATCACCGGCACCACGCTCGCTCAGACTCTCGTGGGGCGCTACGGGCTCGATGGGACCATCAGGCTCGGGGTGACGTGCCTGGCGCTCGGCGGCGTCACCATGCTGGCTCTGGTGCTGGCGGGCGTCCCGTCCTCCCTGAGCATCAGCGCCCCCATGGCAATCTATGGCGTGGGCGTCGGCCTCACCATGCCGCAATCCATGGCCTCGGCCCTGATGCCGTTCCCGGATCGCGCCGGCGCGGCCTCGTCCCTGCTCGGCATCTGCCAGATGACCTTCGCGGCCATCGTGGGCATTCTTCTGGGCCGCAACCTCGACGCCTCCGCGATTCCTTTGCCCGCCACCATCGCCACGACGGGCGTTCTGGCGCTTGCCTTGTTCCTGGCGACGGGACGGGCGCGAGGGCATCAGCCCAAGGGCTGATCCATCATCAGGGTTGATCCATCGTCGGGATCCCGGCCAGGACATCGGTGGCCTTGTGATCGTCCGAAACGCCGTCCATGAAGAAGATGGCGCCCCGGGAGTTCTTCGTGCGCAGGGGCAGGATCTGCCGATAGGCCGGTGAGTCGTACCAGGCGCGGATGCTGTCCTTATCCGGGAACTCGATCACGATCAGGTCGCCCGACCAGGAGCCCTCCACCACCGACACGGGTCCTCCGTGAATGATGAACCGCCCGTCGAACGGCGCAAGAGTTTCATCAATGCGCTTGAGATATTCGACGACGTCCGGACCGACATTCACATCGTGCAGATGACCGACAGCATAGGCAGGCATGGCGTGCTCCTTCTTGTGTGATGAAGCGAGCATGCCGGGCGGAAGGAGCGTTGGCGATTACGTGCCAGGTAATGATCGGCGAGATTGTCGTCCGCTCACCGTCATGTCGGGTTCGCACCAGAGGTGCGCCCCGGCATGACGGTGCTGCATTCAAAGCCCGAACAGCTTCTCGAAGAAGTTCTTCTCGCGGCTGGCGCGGCGCTGGGGAGCGGGCTGGGGCGGGATCCAGGCATTGTCGCCGTTGCCCGCATTGGCGTAGCGCGGATCGCCTCCGACACCGGCCACGGGCACATCCGACGGGGTGCGGAAGCGCTCGCTGCCCGGAAGCGCCACGGGCTGCTGGTCCTTCAGGGCAATCTTCATGAAGTTGTGCCAGACCTCGGTCGGCAGGTTGCCACCGGTGACGCGCTTGGTGAGCGTGCCGTCGTCGTTGCCGAGCCAGACGCCGGCGACGAGGCTGCCGGAAAAGCCCACGAACCACGCATCCTTGTAGTCGTCGGTCGTTCCGGTCTTGCCGGCGAGCGACCAGCCGGGAATCTGCGCCTTCTGCGCGGTGCCGACGACGAAGGTGTTGTGCATCATCTCGTTCATCATCGCGACGACGCCCGGGTCGATGACGCGGCCGAGACCGCCCGCGTTCGGGCGCTTGTAGACCAGCTTGCCGTCGGTGGTCTTCACCTGGGTGATCACGTAAGGCACGACGCCGGTGCCGCCGTTGGCGAAGGCCGCATAGGCGCTCACCAGTTCGAGCGGCGTGACCTCCGATGTTCCGAGCGCCAGCGAGCCGTTGGCCTGCAGCGGCGAGGAGATGCCGAGCCGCTGCGCCGTCTGCACCACGGCCTTCGGCCCGACCTCCATGTTGAGCTTCACCGCGATGGTGTTGAGCGAGAGCGCCAGCGCGTCGCGCATGGCGATGGGCCCGCGATACTTGCGGTCGTAGTTCTTGGGCGCCCAGCCGCCGAAATTCACCGGACCGTCCTCGAGAACCGTGTCGGGCGTGTAGCCGCGCTCCACGGCGGTGAGATAGACGAAGGGCTTGAAGGACGAGCCCGGCTGGCGGCGGGCCGCGATGGCCCGGTTGAACTGGCTCGACTCGTAATTGCGGCCGCCCACCAGGGCCTTGACGGCGCCGTCCGGCTGCATGGCGACGAACGCGCCCTGGCTCACGTTGAACTTCTGCCCCTTGGCGTTGAGTTCGTCCACGAGGACGCGTTCGGCCGCCGCCTGCATGGAGGGCTCGACCGTGGTGGAGACCACGATGTCGGCCTCGACGTTGCCGACGAAATCGTCGAGCACGTCCATCACGTAGTCGGCGGCGTAATTGGCGGAGCCCGCCCCGTTCGGACGCACGGGCTCGGCCGGGGTGCCGAGCGCCGTCTTGGTCATGCCCGGCGTGATGAAGCCGAGCTCGTTCATGGCCGCGATCACCAGCTCGGCGCGGGCCTGCGCACGGTCGGGATTGCGGTTGGGGGCAAGGCGCGAGGGCGATTGCACGAGGCCCGCCAGCACGGCTGCCTCCGCAAGCGACACGTTGCGGGCGGACTTGCCGTAATAGCGCTGGGCGGCGGCCTCGACGCCATAGGCGCCGGCGCCGAAATAGACCCGGTTGAGGTAGAGCTCGAGGATCTGATCCTTCGAGTAGTTGCGCTCGAGCCAGAGCGCCAGGATCGCCTCCTGGATCTTGCGCGAGGCGGTGCGCTCCTGGGTCAGGAACAGGTTCTTGGCGAGCTGCTGCGTGAGGGTCGAGCCGCCCTGCAGGCCGCCGCGATGGGCGAGATTGCGATAGACAGCGCGGGAGATGCCGACTGGGTCGATGCCGAAATGGTCGTAGAAGCGCCGGTCCTCGATGGCTACGAAGGCCTTGGGCAGGTAGGGCGGAAGCTCCTTGAGCGTGACGGTGCGTCCGCCGGTCTCGCCGCGATTGGCGAGAAGCGAGCCGTCGCTGGCCATGATAGCGATGTTCGGCGGGCGCTTGGGCACCGTGAGCTGGTCGATGGGCGGCAGCTGCGAGGCGTAATAGGCCACGACGCCGCCTACGGCGATGACACCCCAGAGGCAGAGCACGAGGCCGGCATAGACGAGCTTGCTGAAGAGAGACCGGCCGCCTTTGCGCTTGGATTTCTTTGGCTTGGCGGCGCGGCGCGGCCCGTCGCCGCCGTTCGAAGAAGCCCGCCTGCGCGCCATGGTTCCCCCTGCCCGATCCTCGGGCGAGAGGCGAAAGTCCAACTCCCCCGCTTCCCCAGCGGGCGCATCGAAGACCGGCTCTCGCCGATCACGTCCGTTCGCCACCTCTTAAACCCCGCATCGATACGGCCGGTATACCGTCCGGCCTTTCATGCTCTGGAGCACCTTAATTGTGGCGGTTTAAGGGGCGGTTAACACCGATTAACCCACCGTCCGCCGGAACTGCCGAGTCTGGGCCGCGTTCGCTGCCTGATGAACGCTTATGTTGTCGTGCTGGCGGGGTTCGGGGTGGTGGTGTTGCTGACCGCCTGGCTTCCGATGATTCTCAAGGAACTGCCCCTGTCCCTGCCGATCTTCTGCGTGGCCCTGGGGGCGCTGATCTTCGCCTTCCCCGATCTTCCCGGGATCATACCGCATCCCAGTGAGGAACTCGCCATCGTCGAGCATCTGAGCGAGTTCGTGGTCATCATCTCGCTCATGGGCGCGGGCCTGAAGATCGACCGGCCCTTCGGCTGGCGGCGCTGGCGGCTCACCTGGCGGCTGCTGGGCATCTCCATGCCGCTGACGATCCTCGGCCTCGCCTGGCTCGGCCAGAACCTGCTCGGCCTGAGCCTGGCCGCGGCCGTGCTGCTGGCGGCCGCGCTCGCCCCCACCGACCCGGTGCTGGCGAGCGACGTGCAGGTCGGCCCGCCGGGAGACGAGGAGGAGGACGAGGTGCGTTTCACGCTCACCTCGGAAGCGGGCCTCAACGACGGCCTGGCCTTTCCCTTCGTCCTGCTCGCCATCGCCTTCGCGCAGGAGGGGGGACTAACGAGCCTGGCCGAATGGTTCGCCTATGCGGTCGTCTGGAAGATCGCCGCGGGTGTCGGCATGGGCTATCTGGTCGGGCGGGCGCTCGGCTGGCTCACCTTCCACCTGCCGAACCGGGCCAAGCTGTCGCGCACCGGCGCCGGCTTCGTGGCGCTCGGCATCACCTGCGTGGCCTATGGCCTGACCGAGATGGTGAAAGGCTATGGCTTTCTCGCGGTCTTCGTCGCGGCCTTGGCCCTGCGCGCCACCGAGCCGGAGCACGATTATCACCAGAAGCTGCACGATTTTGCGGAGGAGCTCGAGCGACTTATGATGATGGTGCTGCTCGTCCTCCTCGGCGGCGCCATGACGGGGGGCAACCTCCTCGCCGCGCTCACATGGCAGGCCGTCGCCTTCGGCCTTCTGGCGCTGTTCGTGGTGCGACCGCTCGCCGGCTGGATCGGCCTGATCGGAACCGATCCTCCCTTTGGCGAGAAGGCCGCGATCAGCTTCTTCGGCATCCGCGGCATCGGCTCGATCTACTATCTCGCCTATGCCCTGCAGCATGCAAAGTTCGACACCGGACATCTTCTCTGGAGCACGGCCGGGTTCATCATCCTGGTCTCCATCGTGCTCCATGGCATCACGGTCACGCCGACGATGCGGCGGCTCGATTATCGTCGCAAACTTGCGACAACGGCCGGCGGATAACCTAAATCAATGACAGAGACCCACTTTTGTGGGATACTGAAGGCATCATCAGTATCCGATCATAGGCGCTGATGGCTGAGAGATCCGAGTGCTCCCGCCTTTAACAGGAGGAGCGCCGTCGTGCACGCTTCATTTCAATCGGATCCCAATCCGCTCATCCGGAAGCTTGAGAGCATCTTCACGCTCAACGATGAGGAGCGGCAGGCCCTGTCGGACTTGCCGATGCAAGTCCTGGCTCTCAAGGAGAACCAGGACGTTGTGCGCGAGGGGGACCGTCCCTCGCGGTCATGCCTGATCTTGAGCGGCTTCGTCTGCGTCTACAAGATCACGGGAGAGGGCAAGCGCCAGATCGTCACGTTCAACATTCCCGGCGACATTCCCGATCTCCAGAGCCTTCATCTGAAGGTTCTGGACACCAGCGTTGGCACGATCACCCCATGCAGCGTGGGTTTCATCCCTCACGAAGCCTTGCACGACATCTGCATCCGCCATCCTCGAATCATGAGCGCATTCTGGCGCGAGACGCTCATCGATTCGGCCATCTTCCGGGAATGGATGACCAGCATGGGACGGCGTGAAGCCTATGGCCGGATCGCTCATCTCTTGTGCGAGATGCTGGTGCGCATGAAAGCGGTCGGTTTGGCGGAGGATCTGGCCTGCAACCTGCCGATCACCCAGGCGGAGTTCGGTGACGCGCTCGGCCTTTCGACCGTTCACGTCAACCGGATTCTGCAGGAGTTGCGCGCCAATGGACTCATCGAGCTGAAAGGCGACCGGTTGAACATTCTCGACTGGGACAGGCTGAAGGAAGAGGGCGGCTTCGATCCGACCTACCTTCACCTGGAGCGTGAGCGGGAGGCCTCCTGACCCTCGCCTGTCAGCCGGTGCGCGTTGCCACGGGCTGCGGTGAGGAGGGCATGCCGGTCTGCGACGGCGAGCAACGGCTCGTGGCGGTTCAGATGCACCTTGCGGCGCAGTAGCGGTCTTCGGCCGGCTCGCGCAATAAGCCACCCTGTCTTGGCTGATCAGGACGAGGCTCGGCCTTGGATTAGCGCACGCCTTGGCCCAGCAGGCGGTGCTTCCGGTTCGAAATCGTTTCAAGGGGCTCCGGAACCGTCAAGGTCCGGGTCGGCCTATTCCGCCGCCAGCGGCAGCTCGCCCGTTTCCGGATCGGCCTGCGCGAGATCGTGGATGCGGCGCAGGTCGTTCAGGAACGCCTCGTAGGCCTCGCGCTTCGTCGCCTCATCGGGCAGGCGCAGCAGGTAGGAGGGATGCACGGTGACATAGCCCTCGTAGGACCCGAACCGGGCCCGTCCACGCGAGCGGGTGATCGGCGTCGACTTGCCGGTGAGCGCCAGCAGAGCGGTGCCGCCGAGCGCGACGACGAGCTTCGGCTTCACCAGTTCCAGCTCCTTCACGAGCCAGGGGCGGTAATGCTTCACCTCGCCGGCCGTGGGCTTGGAATGGATGCGCCGATGGCCGCGCTGCTCGAATTTGAAATGTTTGACCGCATTGGTGAGATAGACATCCTTGCGGTCGATGCCGGCCTCGGTCATGGCCTTGGTGAAGAGCTTGCCGGCCGGTCCCACGAAGGGCCTTCCCTGCAGATCCTCCTGATCGCCCGGCTGCTCGCCGACGAAGACGATCTCGGCATGAGCCGGGCCCTCGCCGAACACGGCCTGGGTCGCGCCGGGCACGAGCGGTCCTGCCTTCGCGATGATGGCGTTGAGTTCCTTCAGGCTCTTCGGCTCCTGATCCCACATGGCTTCAAGAGCGCGCTCCGGGGTGCGTTTGGTGGGCATCGTCGCCTCCTGTTCGATCATTCTTTCAACGCGCCCGGAGGCGGTTTGGATCAGACCGGGGATCGCGGCGGTCTCAGGCATGTTGCGCCAGTACTTCTTCGGCATCTCGGCGCGCATCGCCGTCGGGTTCACCCGGGCCGGATTGAACACGCTCTCGTAATAGCCGCGCCAGCCCTCCTCGAAGCTGTCCTCGGCGGGGGCGTTCTCGCGCTGCGCCGGCGGGCCGAAAGTCAGGGCCTCCCGGTCCCAGCGCATGGAGCCGATAGGCGTGAGGATCGTCCAGTCCATGGAGCGGAAGCGATCGATGAAGAAGGGCGCGGCCGCCTCCAGGATGAAATGCTCCGGTTCGAACCAGGCGGCGAAGCGCTCGAGATCCTCTCCCGTCATCCGGCGGAAGCGCACGAAGGCGTGCATCTTGTGCAGGTCGCGCCGCACGGCGCGCGCCATCAGGTCGATGCGATGCACGAGAGGGTCGCTCGCGATCTCGAGCAGGTCGCGCTCGCCGTTCCGCACCCGCCAGACGAGCTGATAGAGCAGGGCGTAACGCTCCGGATCGCTATGGCAGACCACGTGCTCGACGAGGCGTGCCACGCCTTTCGGGATCGACACCGCCGGTGCGTCGCCCGTCGCCTCCTGGCCGAAGAGGCCGGGCGCATCGTCGATGGCGAAGACCACATGCTGCGGCGCCAACTCCTCGGCGATCAGCCACCGCACCGCCCGCCGGAAGTTGTGGAGATCCGCTCCGGTTTTGAGAGTGATGCGGTGGAGGTTCATGCCGTCTCTCTCTTGGTCATTCCGGACGCCAGAGGCGATCCGGGATCGGGTGCAGGATGAGGCGCTTCCCTTGCCGTCATCACCGGCCTCGTGCCGGTGATCCCGATGACATGAGGCGCAGTGCTTTTCCGATCGGGATGGCCGGGACGAGCCCGGCCATGACGAGGAGGACGCATCCAACTCTTGGGAACTCCGCGACGCGGTTCCGAGATGACAGTCACATGTCCGTTCATCCAAACAAGCTCAACTGTTCCGGCCTCTCGATCAGCCTCTCGCGCAGATCGAGAGTGTCGAGCCTGGCTCTCGGGTGGTGGTCGACCGTGATGAGGAAGGGCTTGGCGCGCTTGAGGCCCGAGGTGAGGCGGGCGACGTCTTCCAGGCGAAGCGTCGTGTGCTTGCGCGCCACCACGATCTTGTCGACCGCACGGGCCCCGAGCCCCGGCACGCGCAGCAGCATCTCGCGCTCGGCCCGGTTCACATCGATGGGAAAGCGGTGGCGGTTTATGAGCGCCCAGGCGAGCTTGGGATCGACGTCGAGGTCGAGCATGCCCTTCTCACCGCCGGAGGCGATCTCGTCCACGTCGAAGCCATAGTAACGCAACAGCCAATCGGCCTGGTAAAGCCTGCTCTCGCGCATCAGCGGCGGCGATTTCAGGGGCAGGATGGCGCTCGAATCCGGGATCGGGCTGAAGGCGGAGTAATAGACGCGCTTCATGTCGTAATGGCCGTAGAGCTTGGCCGAGGTGCGCAGCACGTCCGCATCCGTGGTCTCGTCCGCGCCGACGATCATCTGGGTGGTCTGGCCGGCCGGCGAGAAGTGGCGGCGCTCCTCGCGCGCCTCCTCGATGCGCTCGAACATCTGCGCCATGGCGCTCTCGATGGAGGCGCCGTCCTTCTCGGGCGCCAGCCGCTCCAGGCTCTTTTCCGTCGGCAGTTCGAGATTGATCGACAGGCGGTCGGCCCACAGGCCCGCCTCCTCGATGAGCCAGGGGCTCGCCTCCGGGATCGTCTTCAGGTGGATGTAGCCGCGAAAGCCGTGGTCTCTCCGCAGCTTCTTCGCCACCAGCAGCATCTGCTCCATGGTGTGATCCGGCGAGCGGATGATGCCGGATGAGAGAAACAGTCCCTCGATGTAGTTGCGCTTGTAGAACTCGATCGTGAGCGTCACCACCTCGTCGACCGAGAATTTCGCCCGCTTCACGTTGGACGAGCGCCGGTTCACGCAATAGGCGCAGTCGAACAGGCAGTAATTGGTGAGCAGGATCTTCAAGAGCGACACGCAGCGTCCGTCCGGCGTGTAGGCGTGGCAGATGCCGTTCCCGTCCGTCGAGCCCAAGCCGCCCACGTCCGCCTTGCGCTTGGGGGCACCGGAGGAGGAGCAGGAGGCGTCGTATTTGGCCGCGTCCGCCAGGATGCGCAGCTTCTTGGCAAGCTTCTCGTCCATGGATCTTTCGCCCATATGTTCGTGTTTTGTTCTAAGCAGGGATTCGCTGGTTGACCAACGGATGACGGCTTCGTTCGTGATTGCGCTTCATGATGGCTTCGTGGATGGCTTGGTCGAGGTCTTCAGGTCCGGTGAAGGTCTGGTGGGCGAGGTAATGC
>NZ_VOSK01000147.1 GCF_009296175.1 Microvirga tunisiensis
TATCCTGACCAGTACTCCGAGCGGCATCTGCGCACACTCCAGCGGCGTCTGAAAATCTGGCGCCGGGATGCGGCATGGGCCATGGTGTTCGGGTCATCGGATCAAGGCTCGGTGCCCGCAGAGCCCTGAGGCTTGCCGGGAGCATGAAGATGAGGCAACGACCATCCGTGTCGGGAGCATTCTTCGGTGAGGCAATACGCAAGGTCATCGATGTAGACGCCGCTGCCGATCACCCAGCCCCATTTGTTGAAGTTCGTTGCATAGGAGAGCTTTGGAAGAGGCTCCGGCTGGTTCGGCTTCGGAAAAAGATAGGCAACGAAGCCGCCACCGGTCCGCCCGACATTTCCGATCTCTTTGAGGAATGCGACACCGTTGGCATCCTTCACCGCGGAGTTGTCCTTCCCTTCCAGGGTCTTGCTGAAGGGATGCATCAGCATCACCGTCTGGTAATCCTGGATGAAGAAGTATTCAGAGCCGCCATAGCGCAGAACGCGCAGCGTATCGGAAGCACGCTTCTTCGCTTCGTCCTCTGACATTTCTCCACGCTTTGAGCGGGTTTCGAAATCAGCCACGATGCTGACGGCCGTTTCCACGAGGTGCTTGAGCTCGGTTTTCTTCTGTTCGGTCAGGACGGTCGAGATCGTGACGGAGCCGAAGATCGCGAGCGCAATCAGGGCCACGATTCCTGCCGCGATCCCAGCATAGAACCGGCCGGCAACACCGGAGAACGAACGCGTCAGCTTGTTGCGAATGGTAGAACTCTTATCAGACATTATTCTTTGCGAACCTGCCCGCATCGCCACGGGGGGCGCGTGCCCCCACGACACGCTCTACCAGGTGCTTCAAGTCTGAAAGAGTTGCCGTGCTCGTCAATAAGTGAAAACACTTAGCGTTTTCTGGCGCCTTATTATCAGTTCGTTAAATCAGCTGACAGCGCCTCTTCGCGGAGAAGAATAATTGCCTCGGATAGAAAGAAAAAGCCGCAGATATCATGCATCTGCGGCGAATTATACTTTAGATGATGCCGGGTCGCAGCTTCATTTACCGGCCCCAGCGCAACACCATCGGATCGAGGCGGCGGGCGACCTCGATCAGACCTTTCCGTGTCTCCGGATGCAGGGGCTGCAGCGGACGGCGGACGGCTTCCGACTGAATGACGCCGCCTTCCTTCATGAGCACCTTGGCGGCCAGAAGTCCGCACTGCCGGTTCTCGTAGTTGATCAGCGGAAGCCAGCGCTCGTAAGCCGCGGCGGCCTCTTCTTTGTTGCCGGCCATGTAAGGATCGATGATCTTGCGAATGCCGTCCGGATACGCTCCGCCCGTCATGGCGCCCGTGGCGCCGGCATCAAGATCGGCCATGAGGGTGATCGCTTCCTCGCCGTCCCATGGTCCTTCGATGGCATTCCCGCCGAGAGCGATCAGATCGCGCAGCTTGGACGCCGTGCCGGGAACCTCGATCTTGAAGTAGGAGACGTTGGTGATCTCCTTGGCCATGCGCGCAAGGAATGTGGCCGACAGGGAGGTGCCTGCCATCGGCGCGTCCTGGATCATGATCGGGATGCTGATGGCATCCGAGACCTGACGGAAGAACTCGTAGATCCCGGCTTCCGAGACGCGCAGCGTCGCACCGAAGAAGGGCGGCATGATCATGACCATGGCTGCACCTGCGGCTTCCGCCCGTTTGCAGCGATCGACGCAGATGTCCGTCGAGAAATGGCTGGTGGTGACGATGACCGGAACACGCCCGGCAACGTGATCGAGCACCGTTGTCATCACGGTCTCGCGTTCGCTGTCGGTTAGAAGGAACTGCTCGGAAAAGTTCGCGAGAATGCAGATTCCGTCGGAGCCCGCATCGATCATGAAATCGATGGCGCGCTTCTGCCCTTCGAGATCAAGTTTGCCGTTATCATCGAAAATGGTCGGTGCCACCGGAAATACGCCACGATAGGAGCGCGTGGAAGTCTTGCCAGACAAGGACATGGTTTCTCCCTTCAATACCTACAATGTCGTGTTCAATGGTTGTCGCGTGGAACGGGCGATCCTGTCCGTCCGACGAGAAAGTCCAGATCGACACCTTTGTCGGCCTGCAGAACGTGGTCGATATAGAGCTTGGCCCAGCCCCGATCGGCATGCGGTGTGGGCGGAACCCACGCGGCGCGCCGGCGCTCCATCTCCTCGGCCTCGACGTGAAGATGCAGGCTGCGCGCTGCCACATCGAGGGTGATCAGATCGCCGTTCTGCACCAAGGCGAGCGGACCGCCGGCGGCAGCCTCGGGCGCCACGTGCAGCACCACCGTGCCGTAGGCGGTGCCGGACATGCGCGCATCCGAGATGCGGATCATGTCGCGAATGCCCTTCTTGAGCAGCTTCTGCGGGAGCGGCATGTTGCCGACCTCCGCCATGCCCGGATAGCCCTTCGGGCCGCAGTTCTTCAGCACCATGATGCAGGTCTCGTCGATGTCGAGATCCTCATCGTCGATGCTGTGATGCAGATCCTCGATGGTCTCGAACACGACCGCGCGGCCCGTGTGCTGCATGAGCTCGGGCGAGGCCGCCGACGGCTTGATGACGGCGCCGTTGGGGGCGAGATTGCCTTTCAGGATCGCAATGCCGGCTTCCGGCTTGAAGGGCTCCTCGAAGGTGGTGATCACCTCGCGGTTCCAGCACGGTGCGTCCTTCACGTTCTCCCAGATCGGCTTGCCGTTGACGGTGAGCGCATCCTTGTGCAGCAGGCCGCGCTCGCCCAGCGTGCGCAGAACAACCGGCAGACCGCCTGCATAATAGAAATCTTCCATCAGGAATCGGCCGGAGGGCATGAGATCGACGAGGCAGTGGATCTCGCGGCCGAGCCTGTCGAAATCGTCGAGGGTCAGGTCGATGCCGACGCGTCCCGCAATGGCGAGAAGATGCACGACCGCGTTGGTCGATCCGCCGATGGCGGCCAGCGTGCGGATGGCGTTCTCGAAGGCTTCGCGCGTCATGACCTTCGACAGCACGAGGTCTTCGTTCACCATTTCGACGATGCGCCGTCCGGCCATGCGCGCGAGATGGTTGCGCCGTGCGTCGGCGGCGGGGATCGCCGCATTCTCCGGCAGGCCGACGCCGAGCGCCTCGACCATGGACGCCATGGTGGAACCGGTGCCCATCGTCATGCAGTGACCGGCCGAGCGGTTCATTCCGCCTTCCGCCTCATGGAATTCCTGCAGCGTCACTTCCCCGGCGCGCAACTGCTCGCTCATGGAAATGATGTTCGTGCCGGAGCCGATATACTTGCCGCGATAGACGCCGCGCAGCTGCGGACCGCCCGACACGCCGATGGTCGGCAGATCTGCCGAGGCCGCGCCCATCAGCAGGGCAGGGGTGGTCTTGTCGCACCCCATGAGGAGCACGACACCATCGAGAGGATGAGCGCGAATGGCCTCTTCCACGTCCATGGCCGCCAGATTGCGGAACAGCATGGCGGTCGGGCGCATGGTCACCTCGCCGAGGGAGGAGACGGGGAACTCAAGCGGGAAGCCGCCGGCATCCAGCACGCCGTATTTCACATGCTCGGCAATCGTGCGGAAATGGGCGTTGCAGGGCGTCAGCTCGGACCAGGTGTTGCAGATGCCGATCACGGGCCGGCCCTCGAACTGATCCTGGGGGAAGCCGCTGTTCTTCAGGAAGGAGCGATAATAGAAGCCCATCTTGTCCTGACGGCCGAACCAGGCTTGGCTGCGTAGCTGGCGTTTCTTGTCCTCAGTCATTCTCTCGGTGCCTTTGAAACTCTGTATCGCCTCGCCGAAGGAGGCTTAAGGGAACGCGACTTTGGTTGAATAGGCGCTCAATTCGATTCATATAATAGTACTAATAGTCAGCTGTTAAGGCTGCTAAAGTCGAACAGCAACGACAAATTTAGGGAGAAAGCTCATGAAGGCCCGTCATCTTCTGACGACAATCGGCATGGCTGCGCTGATGCTGTCCTCAGGCGCCGCCTACGCCCAGAACAAAATGACCATCGGATTTTCGCAGGTCGGATCGGAATCCGGCTGGCGGGCTGCCGAGACGAAGGTCTCGAAGATCGAGGCCGAGAAGCGTGGCGTCGATCTGAAGATCTCCGACGCACAGCAGAAACAGGAAAACCAGATCCGCGCCGTCCGGTCGTTCATCGCGCAGGGTGTGGACGCCATCTTCATCGCGCCGGTTGTATCGACCGGTTGGGACGCCGTCCTGAAGGAAGCCAAGGACGCCAAGATCCCGGTCGTTCTCCTCGATCGTTCCATCGACACGAAGGATGAGTCTCTCTACCTCACGGCCGTGACCTCCGACACCGTCTATGAAGGCAAGGTGGCCGGTGAGTGGCTCGCCAAGGAAACCGGCGGCAAGTGCAATGTGGTGGAGCTGCAGGGAACGGTCGGCTCGAGCCCGGCGATCAACCGCAAGAAGGGCTTCGATCAGGTCGTCGCCGCCAACCCTGGCATGAAGATCGTCCGCACTCAGTCCGGCGACTTTACCCGTACCAAGGGTAAGGAAGTGATGGAAAGCTTCATCAAGGCCGAAGGCGGCGGCAAGAACATCTGCGCCGTCTACGCGCATAACGACGACATGGCGATCGGTGCGATCCAGGCCATCAAGGAAGCGGGTCTCAAGCCCGGCAAGGACATCAAGATCGTCTCCATCGACGGCGTTCCTGACATCTTCAAGGCCATGTCCGATGGAGAGGCCAATGTCACGGTCGAGCTGACACCGAACATGGCAGGCCCGGCCCTCGATGCGCTCGCGGCCTTCAAGAAGGACGGCACGGCGCCGAAGAAGTGGATCCAGACGGAATCCAAGGTCTTCACGCCCGAGACGGCGAAGGCCGAATACGACAAGCGCAAGGATCTCTACTGAGATCTTCTTTGTAGGCAGCAGGCGGGCAATCGCCTGCTGCCTTGCGTGTGAGGCGTCGAGGACATGATGCAGCCATTGAGTGAACAGCCTCAGCTTCTTGAGATCAGGAGTCTGACAAAGGGCTTCTCGGGCGTGCAGGCGCTCGACCGCGTGGATTTCACGCTGCATACGGGTGAGATTCACGGCCTTTTGGGTGAGAACGGCGCCGGCAAGTCGACATTGATCAAGGTGCTGACCGGTGTCTTCAAGCGCGATGCCGGCACCATCCGCCTTGATGGACAGGAGATCGAGGCGCGGGATCCTGCGGACGCGCTCTCGCTGGGCATCGGAACCGTCTATCAGGAGGTCAATCTGCTGCCGAACCTGTCGGTGGCAGAGAACCTCTTCATCGGTTGTCAGCCGCATCGCTTCGGCCTCGTGCGCACGGGCGAGATGCGGCGCCTGTCCGAAGAGCTTCTGGCAGGCTACGGTCTCGACATCGACGTCGCCAATCCCTTGAGCACCTATTCGGTGGCCGTTCAGCAGATCGTCGCCATCGCCCGTGCGGTCGATCTCTCGGCCAAGGTGCTGATTCTCGACGAGCCGACGGCGAGCCTCGATGCCCATGAGGTCGAAACCCTTTTCAAGATCCTGAGGGATCTCAAGCGCCGAGGCATCGGCATCGTGTTCGTCACGCATTTCCTCGATCAGGTTTATGCGGTCTGCGACCGGATTACCGTCCTGCGCAACGGGCGTCTCGTGGGATCCCGCCCCATCGCGGAATTGCCGCGGATCGAGCTCGTCTCCATGATGCTGGGGCGCGAGCTTGCAGCAGAAGCGCTCCACCGCAACCAGCGCAGCGCCGTGACGGCAGAACCGCTCGTCGCCTTCAAGGATTACGGGAAGCGCCGCCTCATGGAACCGTTCGATCTAGCGGTGCGTCCCGGCGAGGTGGTGGGGCTTGCAGGTCTTCTCGGGTCCGGCCGGACGGAGACGGCTAAGCTGGTCTTCGGCATCGAGCGTGCCGACAGCGGGCAGGCGTTCGTCAACGGCAAGCCCGTGCGCATCGCCACGCCACGCGACGCCGCCCGGCTGCGGTTCGGCTTCACGCCCGAGGATCGCAAGACGGAAGGCATCGTGGCGGAATTGTCTGTTCGCGAAAACATCATCCTGGCTCTCCAGGCGCAGCGCGGCTGGCTGCGCCTGATCCCGAGACGCAAGCAGGAGGAGATCGCCGACCGTTTCATCAAGCTTCTCGACATCCGAACGCCGGATGCGGAAAAGCCCATCGGGCTTCTCTCCGGCGGCAATCAGCAGAAGGCGCTGCTCGCCCGCTGGCTCGCCACGGAGCCGCGCTTCCTTATCCTGGATGAGCCGACGCGCGGCATCGATGTGGGCGCCCATGCCGAAATCATCCGCCTGATCGAGCGCTTGTGCGAGGATGGGCTTGCCCTTCTCGTCATCTCGTCCGAACTGGAGGAGATCGCCTCCTACAGCGATCGGGTCGTCGTCCTGCGCGACCGGCGGCACGTGCGGGAACTCTCCGGCTCCGAGGTGAGCGCGGATACCATCATGACAACCATCGCAGGCCATTGAATGAGCGCTATGATTCAGGCCGGTCCCTCTCGCATCCTTCCCAAGGGGCTTCCGCAGGTTGCGGCGCTTCTCATCGTCTTTCTCGTCAACTGGCTCGTCTTCCGCGACTTCTTCGCTCTGCGCCTGCAGGATGGACGCCTCTTTGGCAGTCTCATCGACGTGCTGAACCGTGGCGCGCCGGTCGCCATTCTGGCCTTGGGGATGACCCTCGTCATTGCGACCCGAGGGATCGATCTCTCCGTCGGTGCCGTCATGGCGATCGCCGGTGCGACGGCCGCGACGCTGACGGCCCAGGGCTATCCGCTACCTATAGCGCTCGGAGCGGCAGCCGGCATCGGCCTTCTTTGCGGCCTATGGAACGGATTCCTCGTCGCGGTTCTCGAAATCCAGCCCTTCGTGGCGACCCTGATCCTGATGGTGGCCGGGCGCGGCTTCGCGCAATTGATCACGGAAGGACAGATCATCACCTTCGTGAGCGAGGGGTTTGCCGCCATCGGAGGCGGCTCCTTCCTGATGCTGCCGATGCCGGTCGTGATCGCCATCGTGATGCTGATCATCACGCATTTCATCGTCCGGTATACGGCCTTGGGTCTCTTCATCGAATCCATCGGCGCCAATGTCCGATCGAGCGCCTATGCCGGCATCGGCACCAAGGTCGTGACCATCGCGGTCTACATGTGGTGCGGCCTGTGCGCGGCCATCGCGGGGCTGATCGTGACGGCAGACATCCGCGGCGCCGACGCCAACAATGCCGGTCTCTGGCTCGAGCTCGATGCGATCCTCGCGGTGGTGATCGGCGGCACGTCCCTGTTCGGCGGGCGCTTCAGCCTCGGCCTCTCCGTTGT
The DNA here is from genome assembly GCF_009296175.1 of Microvirga tunisiensis. Classification (GTDB taxonomy): domain Bacteria; phylum Pseudomonadota; class Alphaproteobacteria; order Rhizobiales; family Beijerinckiaceae; genus Microvirga; species Microvirga tunisiensis. The sequence goes on from NZ_VOSK01000147.1 coordinate 7,293, forward strand.
CGGAGCCCTGATCATCCAGGCCATGAACACGGGCATCCTGCTCAGCGGCTACCCGCCCGAATACAACCTCATCGTGAAAGCCATCGTGGTGCTCGCCGTGCTTCTCGCCCAGTCGCCCGTTCTGTCGGCCATCCGTTCCGTGTGGAAGGCAAAGGCATGATCAGGCGCCACCTTCCCGTCCTCATCACACTCGCCGTCTTCATCGTCGGCTATCTGATCTGTCTCGCGCAGTTTCCGAGCTTCGCCTCGACCCGGGTCATCGGCAATCTGCTGACCGACAATGCGTTTCTCGGCATCGTGGCAGTCGGCATGACGTTCGTGATCCTGTCCGGCGGCATCGATCTCTCGGTCGGCTCCGTCATCGCCTTCACCGGCGTGTTCCTCGCCGTCACCATCGAGAAGTACGGGCTCAACCCCTATTTCGCCTTCGTCCTCGTCTTAGGCGTCGCGGCTCTGTTCGGGGCCGGCATGGGCTTCCTGATCCACACCTTCCAGATCCCAGCCTTCATCGTGACGCTGGCGGGCATGTTCCTGGCGCGGGGCTTATGCTTCGTGCTCACCACGGATTCCATTCCGATCAACGCTCTGGCCTATGGTCAGATCACGGACATCGCTTTTGGATTGCCCGGCGGTGGCCGGCTGACCTTCATCGCCATGATCATGCTGCTGACTTTCGCGGTCGGCATCGTCGTGGCGCATTTCACCCGCTTCGGCGCCAATGTATATGCGCTCGGCGGCAACAGGACCTCGGCGGAGCTGATGGGCGTGCCGGTGGGGAGGACGACCATCCGCATCTATATGCTGTCGAGTTTTCTCGCGGCCTTGGCCGGAATCGTTTTTTCCTTCTACACCTCCGCAGGTTATTCCCTGGCTGCGACCGGCGTTGAACTCGACACGATCGCGGCGGTCGTCATCGGCGGCACCCTTCTCACGGGAGGCTACGGGACGATCATCGGTACGCTCGTGGGCGTGCTCATCCAAGGATTGATCCAGACATACATCACGTTCGAGGGAACCCTGAGTTCCTGGTGGACCAAGATCGCCATTGGTGCCCTGCTGTTCGCCTTCATCGTGCTGCAGCGCGGCCTGTCGGCGGCATCGCTTCGGACAAGGTAGAGTAAAAAAGGAGAATGGTGTTGCTGCACGATGTCCAAAGGCCTTCGAGAGCGCGATCAGCCCATGATCTCGTTGCCCATGGGATCGGCCAGAACATCATGCAGGGCCGCTTTCCCGTCGGCAGCACCCTCCCGGGCGATGCGGAGTTGATGGAGCTTTTCGGGGTTTCGCGAACCGCTCTCCGGGAGGCATTGAAGACCCTCGCGGCGAAGGGCCTGATCGAGTCCAAGACGAAGGTCGGCACGAAGGTTCTGGATCGCAACAACTGGAACATGTTCGACGCCGATATCCTGGGATGGCATCTCGAGATGGGTGTCGATGCCCGCTTCCTTGGATGGCTCTTCGAGATCCGGCAGATGCTGGAGCCTTTGGCCTGCGCCACCGCCGCCGTGCGGCGCACGCCGGAGCAACTCGAGGACATGCACAGGGCGCTCCAGGCCATGTACCAATGCGAGAGCAGCCGGCAGGGCTTCACCAAGGCGGATCTCGCCTTCCACCAGGCTATTCTGGAGGCCTCCGGCAATCCCTTCCTGCAATCGATCGGATCGGTCATCGGCGCGGCGCTCGCCACGTCGTTTACGATCAGCTCCCCGGTCTCCAGCGACGCCCGCTTCAGGGAGGTGATGCGGCAGCACCAGGCAGTGTTCGATGCCATTGAGCAGCGCAACCCTGTCGCCGCAAGCGAGGCCATGTCCGAACTGATCCTGCAGGCGGCGGAGCGGGTTCAGATCAAGCATGTGGAGAGTTCGCTTGCGGTGGTCCAGATCCACGCCTTCTCCGGAGTGGAGTAGATCAGCCGGCTATCCATTTGCGCTGATGAAGCCAGAGGCCCCGGTACCCTTCAGGAGCCTTGCTGGACCAAATAGTATTATAGTATGATTTATGGGCTGGCATGAGAGGTCTAACACTCGGCCCGCCAAGAGGCAGGTGGGGCTGTTCCAAGGCGCCGTTCTGCCTTTATCATGGGATCAACAGGGGCTGCTGGGCGGCGTCGGACCGCGAGCCGGCTTGGCCTGGAATGAAGAATACCGAATATGCGCCGGGCGAGATGATGTCGTTCCGGGCATGGACTAGAGGGAGAACGACCTTGAAGACATTCACGACCACAATGGCGGCCGTGGCTCTTGGAGCCTTTGGCCTGCTCGGCGCCGCCCAGGCGCAGGATAAGGGCACGGTCGGCGTGGCCATGCCGACGAAGTCGTCCGCGCGCTGGATCGACGACGGCAACAACATGGTCAAGGTGCTCAAAGAGAAGGGCTACAACGTCGACCTGCAATATGCGGAAGACGACATCCCGAACCAGCTGGCCCAGATCGAGAACATGATCACCAAGGGCTCCAAGGTGCTCGTGATCGCGGCCATCGACGGCACGACGCTGTCCGACGCGCTGCAGCAAGCCGCCGACAAGGGCATCAAGGTCATCGCCTATGACCGTCTGATCCGCAATTCCAAGAACGTCGACTACTACGCCACCTTCGACAACTTCCAGGTCGGCGTGCTCCAGGGCGGCTATATCGAGAAGGCGCTCGGCCTGAAGGAGGGCAAGGGCCCGTTCAACATCGAGCTCTTCGGCGGTTCGCCCGACGACAACAACGCCTTTTTCTTCTACAACGGCGCCATGTCCGTTCTCGACCCCTACATCAAGAGCGGCAAGCTCAAGGTCGCCAGCGGCCAGACCGGCATGGACAAGGTCTCGACCTTGCGCTGGGACGGCGCGGTCGCCCAGGCCCGCATGGATAACCTTCTGTCCGCCTACTACACCGACAAGCGCGTCGATGCGGTTCTCTCGCCCTATGACGGCCTGAGCATCGGCATCATTTCCTCGCTCAAGGGCGTGGGCTACGGCACCCCGAAGCAGCCGATGCCGGTCATCACCGGCCAGGACGCGGAAGTCCAATCCGTCAAGTCGATCCTCGCCAAGGAGCAGACCTCGACGGTGTTCAAGGACACCCGCGAGCTCGCCAAGGTCACGGTCAACATGGTCGACGCCGTGCTCTCCGGCAAGCAGCCGGAAGTCAACGACACCAAGACTTACGAGAACGGTGTGAAGACCGTGCCGTCCTATCTCTTGAAGCCGGTCAGCGTCGATGCGTCGAACTGGAAGGAAGTTCTGGTCGGCAGCGGCTACTACAAGGAAGACCAGTTCAAATAATTGGTTTTCTCGACGATACGGACCCTGCGCGCCCGCGCAGGGTCCTTGCTCATTTCTGGAAGGCCTGTTGCCTGAGGTTATGCGATGAATGCGATCCTTGAGATGCGGGGGATCACCAAGACGTTCCCGGGCGTGAAGGCGCTGGACAACGTCAATATTACCGTGAAGGCCGGCGAGATCCACGCGCTGGTGGGTGAGAACGGCGCCGGCAAGTCCACGCTGATGAAGGTCCTGAGCGGCGTCTATCCGCACGGCTCCTATGGCGGCGAGATCCGTTACGAGGGCGAGGAGCGCCGCTTCTCCGGCATCGCCGACAGCGAGAAGCTCGGCATCATCATCATCCACCAGGAACTGGCCCTCGTGCCGCTCCTGTCGATTGCGGAAAACATCTTCCTCGGCAATGAGCAGGCCCAGTACGGCGTCATTGACTGGTCCGCGGCGTTTGCCCGAACGAAGGAGCTGCTGAAGCTCGTCGGCCTGAAGGAGTCGCCCGAGGAGCTGATCACCAATCTGGGCGTCGGCAAGCAGCAGCTGGTTGAGATCGCCAAGGCGCTCTCGAAGAAGGTGAAGCTGCTCATCCTCGACGAGCCGACCGCGAGCCTGAACGAGAAGGACAGCGACGCGCTCCTGAACCTTCTGCTCCAGTTCAAGGCGCAGGGGATTTCCTCGATCCTGATCTCGCACAAGCTGAACGAGATCTCGAAGGTCGCCGATTCCATCACCGTCCTTCGCGACGGCGGCACGGTCGAGACGCTTGACTGCCAGGCAGAAGAGGTGAGCGAGGACCGCATCATCCGCGGCATGGTGGGCCGCACCATGGAGGATCGCTATCCGAAGCGCGAGCCGAAGATTGGCGAGACCATCTTCCAGGTCGAGAACTGGTCGGCCTATCACCCGCTCCACAACCACGTGCAGGTGGTCAAGAACGTCAACCTGAACATCCGGCGCGGCGAGATCGTCGGCATCGCCGGGCTGATGGGGGCAGGGCGGACCGAGTTCGCCATGAGCCTGTTCGGGCGCAGCTACGGCCAGAACATCTCCGGCCGGGTGACGCTGCACGGCAAGGAGATCGACGTCAGCACGGTGGAAAAGGCCGTCTCCAATGGAATCGCCTATGCTACCGAGGATCGGAAGACCTATGGCCTGGTGCTGGCCGAGGACATCCGCAAGAACGTGACGCTCGCCAATCTCGAGGGTGTCTCCAGCAAGTTCGTCATCGACGACATCCGGGAGCTGGCGGTCGCCAACGACTACCGCGCCAAGATGCGGATCCGCAGCCCCAGCGTCTTCCAGGAGACGGTGAACCTGTCGGGCGGCAACCAGCAGAAGGTGGTGTTGAGCAAGTGGCTCTTCTCCGATCCGGAGATCCTCATTCTCGACGAGCCGACTCGCGGCATCGATGTCGGGGCGAAATACGAAATCTATACGATCATCAACAGGCTGGCCGATGCCGGCAAGGGTGTTCTCATGATATCCTCGGAGATGCCGGAACTGCTCGGCATGTGCGACCGGATCTATGTCATGAACGAAGGCTCCCTGATTACCGAGCTCGACATCGCCGAGGCATCCCAGGAAAAGATCATGCACGCTATCGTTAAGTCGGGGAGGCGCTGAGATGGACACGAGAACCGCTGACGAGATTCAGGTTCCCCAGCAAAAAGCGTCGTGGACGGCGTTCGTCAAAACCCATTTCCGCGATTACGGCATGCTGCTGTCGCTGCTGGTCATCATGCTGTTCTTCCAGGTGGTGACCGACGGCACCCTGCTGCGGCCGCTCAACCTCACCAACCTCGTACTCCAGAACAGCTACATCGTCATCATGGCGTTGGGCATGCTTCTGGTCATCGTCGCCGGGCATATCGACCTCTCGGTCGGCTCCATCGTCGGCTTCGTCGGCGGCTTGGCTGCCATGATGATGGTGCGCTGGGGCTTTGATCCAGTCACGACCACCATCGCCTGCCTGATCGTCGGCGGCATGATCGGCGCCGCGCAAGGCTATTGGGTGGCCTATTTCAAGGTGCCGTCCTTCATCGTCACGCTTGCCGGCATGCTCGTCTTCAAGGGCCTGACCCTGGCGCTCCTCGGCGGCATGTCGGTCGGCCCGTTCCCGGTGGTGTTCCAGCGCCTGAGCTCCGGCTTCATTCCGGATGTCTTCGGTGGCGAGGGCTTCAACTACACCGCGCTGTTCCTCGGCGTCGCAAGCGTCGCCGTCATCATCTATTTCAGCTTCCGCAGCCGCGCCAACCAGTTGAAGCACGCGGTCGAGACGGCGCCGTTCGGCCTATTCGCTTTCAAGAACGTTCTGCTGGCCCTTCTCGTCGTCGCGTTCTGCTATCTGATGGCGACCTATCGCGGCCTGCCGAACGTGCTCGTCATCATGGCGGTCCTGATCGCGCTCTATGCCTTCGTGACCAACCGGACCACCATCGGCCGGCGCATCTATGCACTCGGTGGCAACGAGAAAGCGGCCAAGCTGTCTGGCATCAAGACCGAGCGCCTGACCTTCCTCACTTTCGTCAACATGGGCGTGCTGGCAGGCCTCGCCGGCCTGATCTTCGCAGCCCGCCTCAATACCGCCACGCCGAAGGCCGGCCTCGGCTTCGAACTCGACGTGATCGCGGCCGTTTTCATCGGTGGCGCCTCGGCCACCGGCGGTGTCGGCAAGGTGACGGGGGCCGTCATCGGCGCCTTCGTCATGGGTGTCATGAACAACGGCATGTCGATCCTCGGCATCGGCATCGACTACCAACAGGTCATCAAAGGCCTCGTGCTGCTCGCAGCCGTGTCGCTCGATGTCTATAACCGGAAAAAGTGAGGGTTGCTGGCTTCAAGCAAGCATTCAACCAAACGGCGAGCCTTCGCTCGCCGTCTCCATATGGAGCTTTTCTGCAGGAATCTAGCTTAGCGAGCCGCTGCGGTCATGCCAGCGGCTTCGGGAACTGGGCTCTTGGTCAGCGTCATCTTGCTGTTGCTGCGGTCGCACGACACTGTGACGAAGCCGTCCGACGCGATGATCCGGACTGTGACCACACCGTTCGTGCTCACGAGCTTGACCGGTTCCTCGTCTACCTCCTGCGCAGCCTCGTTGATGATGGAGAGGCATTCCCCGAATGGCATAGATGCAATGCGCGTGTCAGCGGACTGGGCCAGGACAACCGAGCCGCTCGCAAGGACACCCATGGTGCCGAGCATGATTGCAAGCAAAGAGGAGCGCATTGACCAATTCTCCTAACGCTCGGAGAACACCACTCCCGAGGGTTTTCCGCTGTGTCCTATCGCACACGGGGAAGGAACGTGCCTCACCACGGACCGTTCCTCGCTGTCAATGTCGCAGGGGAGGGAGGGCCGCCGTCATCGACAGATATCGCACGGCCACCGTTAGAAATGTCTAAAGAACCTTAGCCGCTGGATTCCTTCTGCTGCCCGGAAAACTGGCGTCCTCGTTGCTCGGCCCTTTCCAGGGCGTCAGCAAGTAGGCGGCGGCTCTGCATCAGGGCATGTTCATCCGCCATCGCCGTGCTCAACGTGGCGAGGATCCTCTCGGCCTCCATCTCGTGGCGTGTTTCAGGCATGACAATCTCCAGCAAGCTATGCCGATGCAACTGCCTGACGTCTTCCCGGTTCCCGCACGCCGGGTCGGTCCGAGTCAGGACCATATTTCTGACTTAATAATATCTAGCTTGATCAATATTGCGCGATGGCTTCAGGGACTATGTTCCTGGCCGGCAAAACCGATTAATGTTCAACCTCACACATTGCGCGTTCAGACATGATTCATCCCCGGATTGTCAGGGATGGTCCTATGGCGACAGACGGACCAGACCCGTTGAAGGATGCTCTCGCTCTCCAGGCTCGAGTGAGAGGCTTGCGAGCCCTGCTCGAGTTGCAGCGCTGGCAGATCGAAGTGCTCAACAAGAGGCTCTATTCGCCTGAGCCGGGTGGCGTTGCCGCGCGACGCCTGCTGGTTCTCAAGCGAAGCGAGAAAGAGGCTAAGTTCAAGGTGCCGAAGAGTGTGAACGATCCCTGACGCAGCGATGATCGTCCATCACGCAAAAAGGCCCGGTGTTGCCACCGGGCCCTTGGATTTCGAACGCCTTGCCTGATCAGTTGAACTTGTAGTTTACGCCCGCACGCAGCACGCCGAACTCCGCATCGCGATCCACGTTCACGCGGCCGCCGAGGGTGTAGTTGTCCTTCGTGTCGAGGTCGACATAGAGGCCTTCGACCTTGGCGGTGAAGTTGTTGGTGATGGCGTATTCCACGCCGCCGCCGAGGGTCCAGCCCCAGTTGATCTCGTCGCCGCTGTGATAGCCGAGCAACGTGTCGTAGCCCCGGTTGCCGCCGATATCGCCATAGGCGAAGCCGCCGGTGCCATAGACGAGAGCGCGGTCGACGGCGACGCCGGCGCGGGCGCGGATCGTGCCGAAGAAGCCGTCCGAGTCGCCCGGGTAATAGGTGGTGCCGTAGGAAGCGCCCTTGTTGCCGACGGCGGCATACTGAAGGTCCGTTTCGAGGCCGCCGACGAACATGCCGAACTGATAATTGTAGCCGGCTTGGACACCGCCAACGAAGCCACCGCTCCGTTTGCCGTTCCTGAATGCCGGATCGTAATAGCGGCTGTCGCCGACGTTCCAGCCGTAGCCGGCATTCAGACCGGCATAGAAGCCGGTCCAGGTGAAGACTGGAAGCGCATTGTAGGCCGGAGCAGGAGAATAGCGGCCCGGCAGGTCAGCCGCGTGGGCCGTCGAGGCCGCAATGGCGAGAGCCGCTGTGGCAGCGAGCAGTCCAAGAGCAGAGGTACGCATTACTGTATTCCGTGCTTAACAACAGAGATTGGATAGGCATTTATTGCCTGTCACGGATCTAATAAGGGATGACGAGAGATTGTTGCAATATGCTCGCTTGTAACCATTCGAAACATGATTGACGGTTTATGAATGTTTACTGTTCATCAACCATGACATCCGTGCTCGACTTGAGATCACAGGCCGATTGTGCGCAGATCAGAGCGTGAAGTTCGGCCGTGAGGCCTCAAAGTAAGAGACAAAACTTGGCCTCGCCTTTTTCGAGGCGGGGCCTTTTTCGTTGTCTTAAGCAAAGCTCAGGGATCGCCCAGGTTCGAAGCCACGTGAGCGCGCCTGGCAATCACATCCACATCAACACTCATGGCCAGCGTGTCCGGATCGAGTTCCGCGATCGGAAACCAGCGTGCCTCGAGAGCATCGTCGCCGGCAACGGGCTCGCCTGAAATCCAACGGCATTGAACGGCGATCAGGATGTAGTGCTGACGAACGTTGCCACCGACATCCCGCACCAGAACATCGAGCGTGGTGAGGACGTCCCGGGCTTCCGCATGAACTGCGGTCTCCTCCAGAAGCTCCCGAATTCTGATGTTCGTTGTCAATGAGCCTTGACGTGGGTGTGCAATCCCGGTGCAGGAACAGGGCCAGGCCGGATAAAGCGATTGCGCAGGGCCGGAGACAGAGCCGTCAAGACGACGGTTGAGCAGACTC
>NZ_VOSK01000148.1 GCF_009296175.1 Microvirga tunisiensis
TCAGAGGCCTCGGCCTCGCCTCTGTCCACGTCCAGCCAGTCGAGTAATCCGACGAACCGCCGTATACGGACCCGTATGTACGGTGGTGTGGGAGGGGTGGAACCGCGAGGCTCCCCCCTATCCCGATTTTTCCGAGTCCCTTTCCGAACCGTCCTGGTGCAAAAATCTTTCGACGGGATGTCGATCCCGTCGAGGCTCGTTCGTCATACAGACAGGAGAGCCTGTAGAGCCTCCGTGGTTCAGAGGAGATGAGACGATGCGTGTGATGGTGATGGTCAAGGCGACCGAGGACAGCGAAGCGGGCGTCATGCCCACGGCCGAGCTTTTCGAGGCCATGGGCCGGTTCAACGACGAGCTGATCAAGGCCGGCGTCCTCCTGACTGCGGACGGCCTCAAGCCGTCCTCGCAGGGCAAACGGGTCGCCTTCGACGGCCCCAGCCGCACCGTCATCGACGGGCCTTTCGCCGAGACCCGCGAACTCGTCGCCGGTTTCTGGCTCTGGGAAGTCAAGGACATGGACGAGGCGGTCGAATGGGTGAAGCACTGCCCCAACCCGATGTTCGGCCCGAGCGAGATCGAGATCCGCCGGTTTTACGAGATGGCCGATTTCGGCGATGTCGTGACACCGGAAATCGCCGAGCGGGAAAGGCAGCGCCGCGAGAGGACCTCGGGCCAATGAGCCTTGCCTGTCGGGGGCCCGGGCGCTCGGCGCCCCCTTGAGCGAGACCGTGGCGGCAACCGAACCTCACCGGGCGATCGAGGCGATCTTCCGGATCGAGCGGGCCAGGCTCATTGCTCGCCTGGCCCGGATGGTGCGGGATGTGGGCTTGGCCGAAGAGCTGGCACAGGACGCCTTCGTCACGGCCCTATCCGAATGGCCGAGAGCCGGCGTTCCGGCCAATCCCGGCGCCTGGCTGACCGCCACCGCCAAGCGCCGGGCCATCGACCTCCTGAGGCGCGACCGGATGCTTGCGCGCAAGCATCCGGTCGCGCCTCACGGATAGGGACGACACCGGCATCGAAGCGATCGAGGCGGCGATGGACAACGATGTGGGCGACGAGTTGCTGGGCCTGATCTTCGCGGCCTGCCACCCGATTCTTTCCCCTGAGGCGAGGGCCGCCCTGACCCTGCGGCTGATCGGCGGGCTGACGACGGAGGAGATCGCTCGCGCCTACCTCTCCAGCGAGCCGACCGTCGCCCAGCGCATCGTCCGGGCCAAGAAGACGCTCGGCAGGGCAGGTCTGTCCTTCGAGGTGCCGCGCGGACAGGAGCGGCAGGACCGCCTCTCCTCCGTGCTGGAGGTGATCTACCGTATCTTCAACGAAGGCTACTCGGCCACCGCCGGCCAGGATCTGATCCGCCCGGCTCTGTGTGCCGAGGCTCAGCGGCTGGGCCGCATCCTTGCCGGTGTCGCGCCCAACGATTCCGAGGTCTTCGGCCTCCTCGCGCTGATGGAACTCCAGGCCTCCCGCCTGGCGGCCCGCCTCGGCCCCGACGGATCGCCGATTCCCTTGACCGCGCAGAACCGGGCCCGCTGGGACCAGCTTCTGATCCGCCGGGGCCTCGCGGCCCTGAAACGCGCCGAGGCCCTGGGCGGCGCCGCCGGGCCCTACGCCCTCCAGGCTGCGCTCGCCGCCTGCCATGCACGAGCCCACCGGACCGAGGAGACGGATTGGCGCAGGATCTCTGCCCTTTACGACATCCTCCGCCTGGTCATGCCTTCGCCCGTGGTCGATCTCAACCGAGCCGTTGCCCACAGCTGGGCCTTCGGCCCTGAAGCCGGCCTGACGCTCCTCGACGAGATCGACCAGGCCACCTTGCGCCACTATGCTCCGCTGCCGGCGGCGAGGGGGGATTTCCTGTTCCGGGCGGGTCGGCTGCCCGAAGCCAAGGTCCAGTTCGAGCATGCGGCCAGGCTTAGCCGCAATGGGCCGGAGAAAGCCTTCCTTCTCGGAAGGGCGGCAGCCTGCGTCCCCTGAATCGACGTGATGTAGCGCAGGCAAACACCCCAAGCTTTTCCTTTTGGAGGCTCTTGAATATGAAGCTTCCAGCCATCACATCGTTGCAAGAGGCGCGTTCGGAAATCTGCAGCATTCTCAAGTGATCAGCTCAATTGCCGAGGTCGGCTGGCTGATCGGTCACTTGTGTCGTCATCGGTTTGACCTGCCCGGGCGACCTGAGAAAGAAGAAGAGCCGGCTCCAGCGTTCCGCAGAGAGCTGAGCGAATGGAGCCGGATCGCCCGACTATGAAATTACGTATCGTAAATTAACGCGCTAGGCCGCCGAAAAGCCTCTTGGCAAATGCTTCAGAAAGGCTTAATAGAACGCGTTGAGTTTCAATATAGGCCGAGGCTCCGCTCGTGCGTGGGCTTTTGGCTGCGAATCCGTCCCGGAGACGGGGCGGTGACAAGCCGGCGAGCCAAAGGGCAACCTTTGGCGCGTTCCGGCTATGTCCTGTCCGAGACTGCAGGTGCTGGCTTGCCAGTTTAATTCGAAAGATCCTGCATAGACGGGGAAGCCGAGTTTTACGCCTGTTAACGCAGGCGACAAGGATCGGTTCGAACCATCTCACCCGGTGCGCCGCCAGGCGTCATTTGGGGGACAGGGCTTGCGAGAGCGTCGTTCAAGATGCCTCGGATGCAAGTCCGGGCCTTGAGCGGCAAATGCAACCGGCGGATATTCCCGCCAACCGGAGAGAGCCCTGTGGAAAGAGCAGCAAAGCGCGAGCTCGTCTCGACTCTCAACGACGTGTTTAACACCACGAGCGTTGTCGTCGTTGCCCACTATGCTGGTCTCACGGTCGCCGATATGCAGAAGCTGCGCGCGCAGATGAAGCAGGCCGGCGCCACCGTGAAGGTCGCAAAAAACAGCCTCGCCAAAATCGCTCTCGAAGGCAAGGACGTCGCGTCCATCTCGGACCTTATGAAAGGTCCGACCCTGATCGCTTATTCGAGCGATCCGGTCGCGGCGCCCAAGGTCGCTGTTGATTTCGCCAAGGGTAACGACAAGCTCGTGATCCTCGGCGGCGCAATGGGCACGACCGCCCTGAACGTGGACGGAGTGAGGGCACTTGCCACTCTGCCGTCCCTCGATGAACTGCGCGGCAAGCTGGTCGGCCTCATCCAGGCCCCGGCTACCAAGATCGCTCAGCTCAGCACTGCGCCGGCGGCGAAGCTCGCCCGCGTATTCGGGGCCTATGCCAAGACAGGCGAAGCGGCGTGAGGCCGTAACCTCAACCATCAAACTGTTCGAACTGAACTTAAGGATCTAAAAAATGGCTGATCTTGCCAAGCTCGTTGACGATCTTTCGTCGCTGACCGTTCTCGAGGCCGCTGAGCTCTCGAAGATGCTCGAAGAAAAGTGGGGCGTTTCCGCTGCTGCGGCCGTTGCCGTTGCCGCTGCTCCTGGCGCCGGCGCTGGCGCTCCTGCCGCTGAAGAGCAGACCGAGTTCACGGTCGTCCTGGCTGGTGCCGGCGACAAGAAGATCGAGGTCATCAAGGAAGTCCGTGCCATCACGGGCCTGGGCCTGAAGGAAGCTAAGGACCTCGTCGAAGGTGCGCCGAAGCCTGTTAAGGAAGGCGTTTCCAAGGACGAAGCCGAGAAGATCAAGGCGACCCTCGAGAAGGTCGGCGCCAAGGTCGATCTTAAGTAATTTTGCGGCCGTAAGGCTGCAGGGTTACCCCCGAGCGATCGGGTTCAAAAACACACGGTCCCAGGCGTTTTTGCCTGGGGCCGTTGTGTCGTCAAAGAGGTCCGGCTTCATGCAGGCGCCTTGGCGGCACGTCAGGAGGTCCGAAAACGGACCTGAATTCTTGCGGTTAGCGGGCGGATTGAGCCGCCGGGCGGCTAATCGAGGAGCCTAGTCTCTCGGGGTTCTCGATTAGCCGTGTATGAGGAACGAGGTCCAGATGGCCAACACACTGATCGGCCGGAAGCGCATTCGCAAGTTCTTCGGGAAAATCAAGGAAGTGGCGGAGATGCCGAACCTGATCGAGGTTCAAAAGGCATCCTACGACCAGTTCCTGATGGTCGAAGAGCCAAAGGGTGGCCGGCCGGAAGAGGGCTTGCAAGCCGTCTTCAAATCGGTTTTCCCGATTTCGGACTTTTCTAATACTGCCCTGCTCGAGTTCGTGAAGTACACGTTCGAGCCGCCGAAATACGACGTCGACGAGTGCCGTCAGCGGGGCATGACCTTCGCTGCGCCGCTCAAGGTTACGCTGCGCCTCATCGTGTTCGATGTGGATCCGGATACCGGCGCCCGCTCGGTGAAGGACATCAAGGAGCAGGACGTCTACATGGGCGACATGCCGCTCATGACGGACAACGGCACCTTCATCGTGAACGGCACCGAGCGCGTCATCGTCTCCCAGATGCACCGTTCGCCGGGCGTGTTCTTCGACCACGACAAGGGCAAGACGCACTCGTCGGGCAAGCTGCTGTTCGCCGCCCGCATCATCCCGTATCGCGGCTCCTGGCTCGACATCGAGTTCGACGCCAAGGACATCGTGTATGCGCGTATCGACCGTAAGCGTAAGCTTCCGGCGACGTCGCTGCTTTACGCTTTGGGCCTCGACGGGGAAGAGATCCTCAACACCTTCTACAACCACATCATCTACACGCGTGACGGCGATGCCTGGTCCGTGCCGTTCGATGCCGAGCGCATGAAGGGCTTCAAGGCCGCCGTGGACCTGATCGACGCCAAGTCCGGCGAGGTCGTGCTCGAGTCCGGCAAGAAGCTGACCGCCCGCACGTCCCGCCAGCTCGCCGAGAAGGGCCTCAAGAACCTGCGCGCGACCGATGAGGATCTCTACGGCCAGTACATCGCAGAAGACCTCGTGAATCCGTCCACCGGCGAAGTCTACGCCGAAGCGGGTGACGAGATCACCGAGAAGCTGCTGAAGGGGCTGCTCGATTCCGGCTTCGCCGAGATCCCGGTTCTCGACATCGACCACGTCACGGTCGGCCCGTACATCCGCAACACGCTGGCCGTCGACAAGGCTTCGTCCCGCGAGGACGCCCTGTTCGACATCTACCGCGTCATGCGTCCGGGCGAGCCGCCGATCCTCGAGACGGCGGAGGCCATGTTCAACTCGCTGTTCTTCGACGCCGAGCGCTACGACCTCTCGGCCGTGGGCCGCGTGAAGATGAACATGCGCCTCGACCTCGACGCCGAGGACACCGTGCGCACCCTTCGGCGCGAGGACATCCTCGCGGTGACGAAGGCGCTCGTGGACCTGCGCGACGGCAAGGGCGAGATCGACGACATCGACCACCTCGGCAACCGCCGTGTGCGCTCGGTCGGCGAACTCATGGAGAACCAGTACCGTCTGGGCCTCCTGCGCATGGAGCGCGCGATCAAGGAGCGCATGTCGTCGGTCGATATCGACACCGTCATGCCGCAGGACCTGATCAACGCGAAGCCTGCCGCTGCCGCCGTGCGCGAGTTCTTCGGCTCCTCGCAGCTGTCGCAGTTCATGGACCAGACGAACCCGCTCTCGGAAGTCACGCACAAGCGTCGCCTCTCGGCCCTCGGCCCGGGCGGTCTGACCCGCGAGCGCGCCGGCTTCGAGGTGCGCGACGTGCACCCGACCCATTACGGCCGCATCTGCCCGATCGAAACGCCGGAAGGCCCGAACATCGGTCTGATCAACTCTCTGGCGACCTTCGCCCGCGTCAACAAGTACGGCTTCATCGAGACGCCGTTCCGCCGCGTGCGTGAGAGCCGGGTGACGGACGAGGTGATCTACCTCTCCGCCATGGAGGAGGCGAAGTACAACATCGCCCAGGCCAACTCGACGCTCGATGCCAACGGCACCCTCACGGAAGATCTCGTGATCTGCCGCCGCGCCGGTGAAAACATCGTCGTGGCTCCCGATCGCGTCGACCTGATGGAAGTGTCGCCGAAGCAGCTCGTGTCGGTCGCGGCCGCGCTCATTCCGTTCCTCGAGAACGACGACGCGAACCGCGCCCTCATGGGCTCGAACATGCAGCGTCAGGCCGTTCCCCTGGTCCAGGCGGACGCTCCGTTCGTCGGCACCGGCATGGAAGCGGTCGTGGCCCGGGACTCGGGTGCCGCCATCGCGGCCCGCCGCACCGGCGTGGTCGACCAGGTGGATGCGACCCGTATCGTCATCCGCGCCACGGAGAACACGGATCCGACCCGTCCCGGCGTCGACATCTACCGTCTCCAGAAGTTCCAGCGCTCCAACCAGTCGACCTGCATCACGCAGAAGCCGCTGGTCCGCGCCGGCGACATGGTGCGCAAGGGTGACATCATCGCTGACGGTCCCTCGACCGAATACGGTGAGCTGGCGCTCGGCCGGAACGTGCTCGTCGCGTTCATGCCGTGGAACGGCTACAACTTCGAAGACTCGATCCTGCTCTCCGAGCGGATCGTGAAGGAAGACGTCTTCACCTCGATCCACATCGAGGAATTCGAAGTGATGGCCCGCGACACGAAGCTCGGTCCTGAGGAAATCACGCGCGACATTCCGAACGTGTCGGAAGAGGCGCTGAAGAACCTCGACGAGGCCGGCATCGTCTATATCGGCGCCGAGGTCCATGCGGGCGACATTCTCGTCGGCAAGATCACGCCGAAGGGCGAGAGCCCGATGACGCCGGAAGAGAAGCTTCTGCGCGCCATCTTCGGCGAGAAGGCCTCCGACGTTCGCGATACCTCGCTGCGCGTGCCCCCGGGCGTGACCGGCACCATCGTCGAAGTCCGTGTCTTCAACCGTCACGGCGTCGACAAGGACGAACGCGCCCAGGCCATCGAGCGCGAGGAGATCGAGCGTCTCGCGAAGGACCGCGACGACGAGCAGGCGATCCTCGACCGCAACACCTATGCGCGCCTTGCCGAGATTCTGTCCGGCAGGAGCGGCGTTGCGGGCCCGAAGGGCTACAAGAAGGACGCAACGATCACCCGCGAGCTCCTCAACGAGTATCCGCGGTCGCAGTGGTGGCAGTTCGCGGTCGAAGACGATGCTCTGATGACCGAGATCGAGGCCATGCAGAAGCAGTACGACGAGTCGAAGAAGCGTCTCGAGCAGCGCTTCCTCGACAAGGTCGAGAAGCTGCAGCGCGGCGACGAGCTTCCTCCGGGCGTCATGAAGATGGTCAAGGTCTTCGTGGCCGTGAAGCGCAAGATCCAGCCGGGCGACAAGATGGCCGGCCGTCACGGCAACAAGGGTGTCGTGTCGCGCATCGTGCCGATCGAGGACATGCCGTTCCTCGAGGACGGAACCCACGCGGATATCGTGCTCAACCCGCTCGGCGTGCCGAGCCGCATGAACGTGGGTCAGATCCTCGAGACGCACCTCGGCTGGGCTGCTGCCGGTCTCGGCAAGCAGGTCGCTCAGGCGGTCGATGCCTACATGAAGTCGGGCAAGTCCAACGCGCTGCGCGATCAGCTCGTCTCGATCTACGGCAATATGCCCGAGATCGAGGAGGCCTCGGACGAGGAACTCGTCGAGCTCGGCAACAAGCTGCGTCGCGGTGTTCCGTTCGCCACGCCCGTCTTCGACGGCGCGAAGGAGGCGGACATCGAGGCCATGCTCGAGAAGGCCGGTCTGAACCCTTCGGGCCAGGTGACGCTCTATGACGGACGCACGGGCGAAGCTTTCGACCGCAAGGTGACCGTGGGCTACATCTACATGCTGAAGCTCCACCACCTCGTGGACGACAAGATCCACGCCCGTTCCATCGGCCCCTACAGCCTAGTCACCCAGCAGCCGCTGGGCGGCAAGGCCCAGTTCGGCGGCCAGCGCTTCGGCGAAATGGAAGTCTGGGCCCTGGAAGCTTACGGCGCAGCCTACACCCTGCAGGAAATGCTCACGGTCAAGTCGGACGACGTGGCCGGCCGTACGAAGGTCTACGAGGCCATCGTTCGCGGCGACGACACTTTCGAGTCGGGCATTCCGGAGAGCTTCAACGTTCTCGTGAAGGAAATGCGTTCGCTCGGCCTCAACGTGGAGCTGACCAACTCCAAGAAGGCCGCCAACGAGCCGGGGCAGCTGCCTCCGTCCGAGGCGGCCGAGTAAGCGCCCTGAGCGCTTCAAGTTCGACGTTTGGCCGCGGCTTCGAAGCCGCGGCCCCATGCAATTGCCGGTGCGGGTGCTTATCTAGCGCCCTTCAGCCCAGGAGACGGCGATGAATCAAGAGGTCATGAATCTCTTCAACCAGACGGCCCAGCCGCAGAGCTTCGATCAGATCAAGATCTCGATCGCGAGCCCTGAGAAGATTCTGTCCTGGTCCTACGGCGAGATCAAGAAGCCTGAGACCATCAACTACCGTACGTTCAAGCCCGAGCGCGACGGCTTGTTCTGCGCGCGCATCTTCGGTCCCATCAAGGACTACGAGTGCCTGTGCGGTAAGTACAAGCGCATGAAGTACAAGGGCGTGATCTGCGAGAAGTGCGGCGTCGAGGTGACGCTGGCCCGCGTCCGTCGCGACCGCATGGGCCATATCGAGCTCGCCGCGCCCGTCGCTCACATCTGGTTCCTGAAGTCCCTGCCGAGCCGCATCGGTCTGCTGCTCGACATGACCCTGAAGGATCTGGAGCGCATCCTCTATTTCGAATCCTACATCGTCGTCGATGGAGGCCTGACGCCCCTCAAGGACCGTCAGCTTCTCACCGAGGAGGAGTATATCCGTGCTCAGGACGAGTACGGTGAGGATTCCTTCACGGCCATGATCGGCGCCGAGGCCATCCGCCGGATCCTGCAGGAGCTCGATCTCGAGAAGACCGCGCAGGAGATCCGCGAGGAGATCGCGGTCACCACGTCCGAGCTGAAGCCCAAGAAGCTCATGAAGCGCCTCAAGATCATCGAGGCCTTCGTCCAGTCGGGCAACAAGCCCGAATGGATGATCATGACGGTCGTTCCGGTGATCCCGCCGGATCTGCGCCCGCTCGTGCCGCTCGACGGCGGCCGCTTCGCGACCTCGGACCTGAACGATCTCTACCGCCGCGTCATCAACCGCAACAACCGCCTGAAGCGCCTGATGGAGCTACGTGCGCCGGACATCATCGTCCGCAACGAGAAGCGCATGCTCCAGGAGGCCGTCGACGCCCTGTTCGACAACGGCCGCCGCGGCCGCGTCATCACCGGCGCCAACAAGCGTCCGCTGAAGTCGCTCGCCGACATGCTGAAGGGCAAGCAGGGCCGCTTCCGCCAGAACCTGCTCGGCAAGCGCGTCGACTACTCGGGCCGTTCGGTCATCGTGGTCGGTCCGGAGCTCAAGCTGCACCAGTGCGGCCTGCCGAAGAAGATGGCGCTCGAGCTGTTCAAGCCGTTCATCTACGCCAAGCTCGACGCCCGCGGCCTGTCCGCCACGGTCAAGCAGGCGAAGAAGCTCGTCGAGAAGGAAAAGCCGGAAGTCTGGGACATCCTGGACGAGGTCATCCGCGAGCATCCGGTGCTGCTCAACCGCGCCCCGACGCTCCACCGCCTCGGCATCCAGGCCTTCGAGCCCACCCTCATCGAGGGCAAGGCGATCCAGCTGCACCCGCTCGTCTGCGCCGCGTTCAACGCGGACTTCGACGGTGACCAGATGGCCGTCCACGTGCCGCTCTCGCTCGAGGCTCAGCTTGAAGCCCGCGTGCTGATGATGTCGACGAACAACATCCTGCACCCGGCCAACGGTCAGCCGATCATCGTGCCGTCGCAAGACATCGTTCTCGGCCTCTACTATCTGTCCATCGTCTCCGACGGTCAGCCCGGCCAGGGCAAGGCCTTCGCCGACATGGGCGAGATCGAGCATGCCCTGAACGAGAAGGTCATCACGCTCCACACGAAGATCCGCTACCGCTGGGAAGGCCTCGACGAGGACGGCAAGCCGGTCTCGAAGATCGTCGACACCACGGCCGGCCGCGTGATGCTCTCGCGCCTCCTGCCGAAGCACCCGATGCTCCCTTTCGAAGTCGTGAACAAGCTCATGACGAAGAAGGAGATCTCCAACATGATCGATGCCGTCTACCGGCATTGCGGTCAGAAGGAATCGGTCATCTTCTGCGATCGCATCATGGGCCTCGGGTTCTACAATGCGTTCCGCGCCGGCATCTCGTTCGGCAAGGACGACATGGTGATCCCGGAGAACAAGTGGGAGATCGTCGAGGAGACCCGTGCCCTCGCGAAGGACTACGAGCAGCAGTACCAGGACGGCCTCATCACCCAGGGCGAGAAGTACAACAAGGTTGTCGACGCCTGGGCGAAGTGCTCCGACCGTCTCGCTGCCGAGATGATGAACCGCATCTCGACGGTGCAGAAGGACGAGCACGGCCGCGACAAGCCGGTCAACTCGATCTACATGATGTCCCACTCGGGCGCCCGTGGTTCGCCGGCCCAGATGAAGCAGCTCGCGGCGATGCGCGGCCTCATGGCCAAGCCGTCCGGCGAGATCATCGAGACGCCGATCATCTCGAACTTCAAGGAGGGCCTCGACGTTCTCGAGTACTTCAACTCGACCCACGGCGCCCGTAAGGGCCTGGCCGACACCGCGCTCAAGACGGCGAACTCGGGTTACCTGACCCGCCGCCTCGTCGACGTTGCGCAGGACGCGGTCATCCGTGAGCCGGATTGCGGCACCGAGAGGGGCATCAAGATGCGGGCCATCATCGACGCCGGCCAGGTGGTCGCGTCGCTGGCTTCCCGCATCCTCGGCCGCTCCACGGCGGAGGACCTGGTCGCCCAGGACGGCACCGTCATCGTCCCGACGGGCACGATGATCGAGGAGCATCACCTCGAGGCCATCGGCGCTGCCGGTATCCAGGAGGTGAAGATCCGCTCCGTGCTCGTCTGCGAGTCGAAGAACGGCGTCTGCGCCACCTGCTACGGCCGCGACCTGGCCCGGGGTACCCCGGTCAACCACGGCGAGGCAGTGGGCGTCATCGCAGCGCAGTCCATCGGCGAGCCGGGCACGCAGCTGACCATGCGTACCTTCCACATCGGCGGCGCGGCCCAGATCGCGGATTCGTCCTTCATCGAGTCGAGCTTCGAGGGCACGATCGGGTTCCGCAACAAGAATATTGCGCGCAACTCCGACGGCGACCTCGTCGTCATGGGCCGCAACGTGGCTGTCGTGGTCATCGGCTCCGACGGCACCGAGCGGGCGGTCCACCGCATGCAATACGGCTCCCGTCTGAAGGTGGACGAAGGCGACACGATCAAGCGCGGCCAGCGGATCGCCGAGTGGGATCCGTACTCCCGTCCGATCCTCACGGAGATCGACGGTACGGTGGGCTACGAGGACTTGGTCGATGGTGCATCGATGATCGAGTCGATGGACGAGTCGACCGGCATCGCCAAGCGCGTGGTCATCGACTGGCGCGGTTCTCCGCGTACGGCCGATCTGCGTCCGGCGGTGGTCATCCAGGGTGCCGGCGGCAAGGTTGCCAAGGTCGCCCGTGGTGGCGATGCCCGCTACCTGCTGCCGGTGGATGCGATCCTCGCGGCCGATCCGGGCTCGAAGGTCAAGGCCGGCGACATCCTCGCCCGCGTCTCGACCGAGAGCGCCAAGACCCGCGACATCACGGGCGGTCTGCCGCGCGTGGCGGAGCTGTTCGAGGCCCGTCGTCCGAAGGACGCGGCGATCATTGCGGAGAAGTCCGGCACGATCCAGTTCGGCCGTGACTACAAGAGCAAGCGTCGCCTGACGTTGAACCCGCACGACGGTTCGGAGCCGGTGGAGTACCTGATCCCGAAGGGCAAGCACATCCACCTGCAGGATAACGACGTGGTCGAAGTCGGCGACTTCATCGTCGACGGCAACCCGGCTCCGCACGACATCCTTGCGATCAAGGGCGTCGAGGAGCTTGCCGCCTACCTCGTGAACGAGATCCAGGAGGTCTACCGCCTCCAGGGCGTGCTCATCAACGACAAGCACATCGAAGTGATCGTTCGCCAGATGCTGCAGAAGGTCGAGATCACCGATGGCGGCGATTCCGAGCTGCTCAACGGCGAGCAGGTCGATCGTCTCGAACTCGAGGAGATCAACGAGCGTCTCGTGGCCGAGAAGAAGAAGCCCGCCGAAGGAGCGCCGGTTCTGCTCGGTATCACCAAGGCCTCGCTGCAGACCCGCTCCTTCATCTCGGCGGCGTCCTTCCAGGAGACCACCCGCGTCCTCACCGAGGCGGCGGTCAACGGCAAGGTCGACACCCTCGAGGGCCTCAAGGAGAACGTCATCGTCGGCAGCCTGATCCCGGCCGGTACGGGTGCGCTGACCGCTCAGGTCAAGGCCGTCGCTACGCATCGCGACGAGCTGATCCTGCAGCAGAAGCGCTCCGAGTCCAAGGCTCAGGTCAGCGAGCTGCCTCCGGCGGCAGAATAACCTGGCTGGGCTCTATTGAGATTGGAAAGGCCGCCTCCGGGCGGCCTTTTCGTTTTCATTGTATGGGGGAGGGCGCTTGACCGCAGCCTGGGCTCGCTTTGCCTTACCTTGGGGAGCCTCGGATCCGGTGGGCAGCAAAGGGCAGGAAAAGCGCTCATCGTCCTCTTGCACGGGCCATAAGCCATCCCAAATAGGACCTGAGCCCGACGCCGAGGCCCCCAAGGTCGGAACCTTTCCGATTGGTTAGCGGAAACCTGTTGACTTTCCGCGACTCGGAGGCTAGACAAACCGGACTTTCCGGCTGGCCGTAGGTTTTCGCCAGTCGAAGCGCCTAGCTTCGACCGATGCCACCTAAATGCTGCCGAACTCAACCTTGACTGACACACGTCAGATTTAGGGCACGACCGCGGTCTCAATATCGTGGTCCTCTGCAACCGCACCGCGCCAGGGGCTTATCCAAGTCAACGGCGTGGCTTCGTTTTGTGCAACCTAAAAGGTCCGCAGAGGCGAAGCGCAGCGTTCAACCGTTGAAGACACTCAAAGGCCACCGGGTCGGTGGCTGGTGAAAGAGGGCACAGGATGCCAACGATCTCTCAGCTGATCCGCAAGCCGCGGACGGCGCAAAAGAGCCGGAATAAGGTTCCCGCGCTTGAGGCCTGCCCGCAGAAGCGCGGCGTGTGCACGCGCGTTTACACGACGACCCCGAAGAAGCCGAACTCGGCTCTGCGTAAGGTCGCCAAGGTTCGTCTGACGAACGGGTTTGAAGTCATCGGGTACATCCCGGGTGAGGGTCACAACCTTCAGGAGCACTCCGTGGTCATGATCCGCGGCGGCCGTGTGAAGGACCTTCCGGGTGTCCGTTACCACATCCTCCGCGGTGTCCTCGACACCCAGGGCGTGAAGAACCGTAAGCAGCGTCGTTCGAAGTACGGCGCGAAGCGGCCGAAGTAAGCCGTTAACATCAATTCAGGTCGGAGCTAGCTCATGTCCCGCCGCCATAGCGCCGAAAAGCGTGAGATCATCCCGGATCCGAAGTTCGGGGATATCATCGTCACGAAGTTCATGAATTCCATCATGTACGACGGCAAGAAGTCCGCTGCAGAGAGCATCGTCTACGGTGCCTTCGACAGCATCGAGAGCCGCGCCAAGGCGAACCCGCTCGAGGTCTTCAAGCAGGCCCTCGACAACGTCGCTCCGGCGATCGAGGTTCGTTCCCGCCGCGTCGGCGGTGCGACCTACCAGGTCCCGGTCGAGGTTCGCACCGAGCGCCGTCAGGCCCTCGCCATCCGTTGGATCATCCAGGCTGCTCGCGGCCGCAATGACAAGACGATGGTCGAGCGTCTCTCGGCCGAGCTGCTCGATGCCTCGAACAACCGCGGCAATGCCGTCAAGAAGCGCGAAGACACCCACCGTATGGCGGAAGCCAACCGTGCGTTCTCGCATTACCGCTGGTAACGGCCCTTAAGGAGCTTAGCGATGCCCCGCACGCACGCGATTGAGGACTACCGCAATTTCGGCATCATGGCCCACATCGATGCCGGCAAGACCACGACGACCGAGCGCATCCTGTACTACACCGGGAAGTCCCACAAGATCGGTGAAGTGCACGACGGCGCCGCGACGATGGACTGGATGGAGCAGGAGCAGGAGCGTGGCATCACGATCACGTCCGCTGCCACCACCTGCTTCTGGAACGACAAGCGCCTGAATATCATCGACACCCCCGGCCACGTCGACTTCACCATCGAAGTCGAGCGTTCGCTGCGTGTGCTCGACGGTGCCGTCTGCGTTCTCGACGGCAACCAGGGCGTTGAGCCCCAGACCGAAACCGTGTGGCGTCAGGCCGACAAGTACGACGTTCCGCGTATCGTGTTCGTCAATAAGATGGACAAGACCGGCGCCGACTTCTTCAAGTGCGTCGCCGACATCATCGACCGCGTGGCCGGCAAGCCCGTCTGCCTTCAGCTGCCGATCGGCGCTGAGAGCAACTTCCAGGGCGTGATCGACCTCGTCAAGATGAAGGCGATCGTCTGGTCCGGCGAAGCGCTCGGCGCGAATTTCGAGGAAACCGACATTCCGGCCGATCTTCTCGATCAAGCCAAGGAATACCGGACGAAGCTCGTCGAGGCTGCCGTCGAAATGGACGACGACGCCATGGGCGCCTACCTCGACGGCCAGGAGCCCGACGACGCGACGTTGCGCCGTCTCGTCCGTACGGCCGTGCAGCGTCGCGCCTTCCATCCGGTTTTCTGCGGCTCGGCCTTCAAGAACAAGGGCGTTCAGCCCCTTCTCGACGCTGTCGTCGACTTCCTGCCGTCCCCCGTGGATCGCGGCGAGATCAAGGGCATCGACTACAAGACCGAAGAAGAAACGGTTCGCCGTCCGTCGGACGAAGAGCCCTTCGCCATGCTTGCCTTCAAGATCATGGACGATCCCTTCGTCGGCACCATCACGTTCTGCCGCGTCTATTCGGGCAAGGTCGATGCAGGTTCATCGATCCTGAACTCGACCCGCGACAAGAAAGAGCGTGTCGGTCGCATGCTTCTCATGCATTCGAACAACCGCGAGGACATCAAGGAGGCTTTTGCCGGCGACATCGTTGCCCTGGCTGGTCTCAAGGACGTCCGCACCGGCGACACGCTCTGCGATCCGGTCAAGGCCGTGATCCTCGAGCGCATGGAATTCCCGGAGCCGGTCATCGAGATCGCGATCGAGCCGAAGTCGAAGGCCGACCAGGAAAAGCTTGGTCTGGCTCTCTCGAAGCTGGCCGCTGAGGACCCTTCCTTCCGCGTCTCGACCGACCAGGAGTCGGGCCAGACGATCCTGAAGGGCATGGGCGAGCTTCACCTCGACATCAAGGTCGACATTCTCCGTCGTACCTACAAGGTCGATGCGAATGTCGGCGCTCCTCAGGTCGCCTATCGCGAGACGATCACGAAGAGGGCCGAGATCGACTACACCCACAAGAAGCAGACCGGCGGTACCGGCCAGTTCGCTCGCGTGAAGCTGGTCGTCCAGCCGAACGAGCAGGGTGCAGGCTTCTCCTTCGACTCGAAGATCGTCGGCGGTTCGGTTCCGAAGGAATACATCCCCGGCGTCGAGAAGGGCCTCCAGTCGGTCGTGGGCGCTGGCGTCGTTGCCGGCTTCCCGGTGGTCGATCTCAAGGTCGAACTCATCGACGGTGCCTTCCACGAAGTCGACTCGTCGGCCCTTGCCTTCGAAATCGCTTCTCGCGCCGCTCTCCGTGAAGCCCTCCAGAAGGGCGGATCGGTTCTGCTCGAGCCGGTGATGAAGGTCGAGGTCGTGACCCCTGAAGACTACACGGGTTCGGTCATCGGTGACCTGAACTCCCGTCGTGGCCAGATCCAGGGTCAGGACATGCGCGGCAATGCCGTGGTCATCAACGCGATGGTCCCGCTCGCCAACATGTTCGGCTACGTGAACACCCTGCGCTCCATGAGCCAGGGCCGGGCCAACTACACCATGCAGTTCGACCACTACGAGCAAGTGCCGTCGAACGTGGCTGCCGAGGTTCAGGCGAAATACGCCTGAACCCACTAAGCGAATATTTGAACGATCAAAGGAACGGGTGCCACGATGGCGAAGGAAAAGTTTCAGCGCAATAAGCCGCACTGCAACATTGGGACGATTGGTCACGTGGACCATGGCAAGACGTCTCTGACGGCGGCGATCACGAAGGTTCTGGCGGAGTCCGGGGGCGCGA
>NZ_VOSK01000149.1 GCF_009296175.1 Microvirga tunisiensis
AGTCTGCTATGCTGATCCACGGTTCATCCTCGCTAAGCTTGGGGCTCGGCTTCGGCCACTCCGAAGCAACCCCCGATCTCAGCTTACGGCGAGGGTGAGCCGCCTTCACCCCGAGAACATACGGTCTTAGCCGTCTTTTCCGCCCTGATCGCGTTCACCGCGCTCTTCGCAGGCTTCACGGCCGGTGTGATCCGCACCCGGAGCGTGGCGGCGCCCGCGCTCACCCGGATCGTCATCACGCCAGTCACGGGCTTCATCGAGGCCATAGATGACCGCGAGGTGGGAAAGCGGCTGCTTCTGCGCGTGACTGAAATGAAGGATGTCGCAGAAGCCGAGCGGCCCAAACGGGTGCGGGTCTCGGTGCGCAAAGGCGAGGGGCTCTCTCCCGGACAGCTGATCACAGGTACGGCGCGTCTGCTCCCGCCGCCCCAGGCCGCGTGGCCTGGAGGCTACGATTTCGCCCGTGATGCCTATTTCAAGGGTATTGGCGCCGTAGGCTCCATGGTCGGTCAGGTCCGCCAAGTCGATCCATCGACGAAGCCAGACTTGTCCCTCTGGCTGGCAGCGCGCGTCGACGAGGCGCGCAATGCGCTGACCGAGCGCATCGCCTCAGCCATCGGTGGCGCAGCCGGGGGCGTTGGCGCTGCGCTGGTGACGGGCAAGCGCGGGCTCATTCCGGAGCCTACGAACAACATTCTGCGCGGGGCCGGCCTCTACCACATCGTGTCGATATCGGGTCTCCATATGGTGCTGGCAGCCGGGACCTTCTTCTGGCTGGTGCGTGCACTCCTGGCGCTTGCGCCGGGCCTTGCACTGCTCTGGCCGGTCAAGAAGATTGCCGCAATGGCCGCGATCATCGGCGCTACGGTCTATTGCATCTTCTCCGGCTCCGATGTCGCCACCGAGCGCTCGCTCATCATGACGCTGGTGATGTTCGGTGCGGTTCTGGTCGATCGTCCTGCCTTGAGCATCCGCAATCTGTCGATTGCGGCTCTCATCGTGCTGGCACGCGAACCGGAGGCGCTGCTGGGGCCAAGTTTTCAGATGTCGTTCAGTGCCGTTGCCGCCATGATGGCGCTCGTGCCGTTGGTGCATTGGAAACGGATTGAGAAAGCGCCTGCCACGTTGTTTGAACGGGGACTTCTCGGGATTGGACAGGCAATGCTCGGGCTCGTCACAACGACGCTCGTGGCCAGCATCGCGACGGCGCCTTTCGCCGCTTACCATTTCCAGAGTTTAAATCCTTATGGCCTTATTGGAAACGCACTCGCTCTGCCGCTCGTCTCACTGGTCGTAATGCCGTCCGCCGTTCTCGGTGTGCTGGCCTATCCTTTCAGTCTTGATCGTCCGGTCTGGCAATTCATGGGAGTGGCCGTTTCCCAGGTCCTCGACGCCTCGGCTTGGGTCGGAAGTTTCAGCGGCTCGACGACGTTCGTTCCGGCCCTGGATGTCGTCGCTCTTGTTCTCTTGAGCATCGGCTTGATCGTTCTGACCATCCCAGCTTCCTCCCTGCGTTGGCTTGCCCTCCTGCCTGCCGGAGCAGGACTGGCCTTCGTTGCTACACCGCACCGCTATGACATCTTCATAGACCGGGACGGGGCAGGGGCTGCCATCCGCGCCAAAGGCGGACAGCTTGCCATCGTCGGGCGCCCCTCCGATTTCGTCGCCGAACAATGGCTGCACGCCGATGGGGACGCAAGAAGTGCCGATGATGGGAGCCTCAGGCAGGAGGCACGATGCGACGCCGGAGGCTGCGTGGTTGCGGCTGCAGGCGGACGATGGATCGCGTTCGTCCAGGATTTCTCGGCATTCGAAGAAGATTGCCGTCGCGCCACGGTGATTTTCACAAGACTTAAGGCGCCCCCGACATGCAGGGCACACTTCGTCCTGGATGGTGAAGAACTGAAGGAACGCGGCGCGATGACGATCCGCTTCAGCCCTGAGGCTGTCGAAGTACACTCCGTCAGAAAAGGCCGCGAGATCAGGTCTTGGTCCGGCGCAGAAACGCTTCAAGCCGAAGCATCGCCTGCTCGGGAAAGGCCACGTCGAGCGCAGCCAGTCCCAGAGCAGGATTTTCCCGAGGAAGGACTCAGTACCGGCGAACCAGACTGACGAGCTTACCCTGGATCTTGACCCGATCGGGACCGAGAACGCGGGTCTCATAGGCCTGGTTGGCGGCCTCGAGCGCAATTGAGGAGCCGCGACGGCGGAAGCGCTTCAGGGTCGCTTCCTCGTCGTCGATCAGCGCCACGATGATGTCACCCGTATTGGCCGAATCCTGGCGCCGGATCACCACGAGATCGCCGTCGAGAATGCCGGCTTCCACCATCGAGTCCCCACGGACTTCAAGGGCAAAGTGATCGCCCTGGGCAAGGAAGTCGCCGGAGAGGGTGATGGAATGGCTGCGGGTCTGGATTGCCGAGATCGGCACACCGGCGGCGATCCGGCCCATGACTGGGATCGACATTTCCCGATCCCGAGAATCAGGCGCAGACTGGGGCGCGGCCTTGGCCTTGCCGGCGAGCCCGCCCTCGACCACGCTCGGTGTGAAGCGCCGCTGGCTGCCCGCACCGCTGGTGCTCTCCGGCAGGCGGATCACCTCCAGCGCCCGGGCGCGGTTCGGCAGGCGGCGGATGAAGCCGCGCTCCTCGAGCGCCGTGATGAGGCGATGGATGCCGGATTTCGACTTGAGATCAAGCGCGTCCTTCATCTCGTCGAAAGACGGCGGAACCCCGGTTTCACGAAGCCGCTCATGAATGAAGCGGAGCAATTCGTGCTGTTTGCGCGTCAGCATGGCTGGCCCTTACTGCTCCTACGAGGAGCGATTCTGAAACAAAGCGAGAACAAGGTAGCCGTTCTTGCTGTGTTCCGCAAGCCTGCCGCTCAGCTGACCTGCCAAACAATTCTTCAGTTTGCCTGCAGGTAAGCTCCAAGCGCGCAGTTCATTAGCAGAAACGCTCAAGCCGAATGATACGGCAGGGCTCCCCAGCCATTGCGGCTGGAGCGTGTGGTGGACGGACGAGGAGGGCGTCGGATCGCTCCAGGATACTCAGCATCGATGAATCCTGCAGCAGATGTGGCGTTGCGACGGGGAGCATCAGGCGCTCAGGGCCCTTGGCAAGGCTCAAGGGGACGTCCTGGAGGGAGAGAGAAGCGCGCATGTAATCTTGGCGCTCTCGATTGGGCGGGAGGTCAGCTCCCAGGATTGCATCCTCCGTTGGATCTTCGGCCGCTTTCTGGTCGCCCAGGAGGGCACGGATCGCTGGGATCAGGAAAAGCACCGCGCAGACGAGGGAGGAGACCGGATTGCCGGGAAGACCGAGCAACAAGGTTGATCCAAGACGCCCGTGCATGAGTGGCTTGCCGGGCCGCAAGGCCACGCGCCAGAAACCGAGATCCATGCCTTGGCGGCACAAGGCTTTCTGCACCAGATCGTGCTCGCCTACCGATGCGCCGCCCAGGGTGACGAGAATA
Organism: Microvirga tunisiensis; assembly: GCF_009296175.1. Lineage (GTDB taxonomy): Bacteria > Pseudomonadota > Alphaproteobacteria > Rhizobiales > Beijerinckiaceae > Microvirga > Microvirga tunisiensis. The sequence continues at coordinate 3,475 of NZ_VOSK01000149.1, forward strand.
TCGGCGCCCGCATCTCTCGCTGCCTGAATGCGTTCGTCGAGCGATTCAAGCGTGTCTCGTGCAATGCCGAGATCGATGGCCTCGGCCCCTGCTTTCTCGACCATCAGCATCGTGGCCGGAAGGCTGGAAGCGGTAATCTGGTCGGGGCCGACAGGATCGCCCGCCCGCACCAGCTCGTCGCCTGTAGCGAGAATGGCGACCCGCGGCTTGCGGTGAACGGGAAGTGCCCCATGGCCCATGGCGGCCGCCAGGGCGATGTGGCGGGAATCCAAACGCAAGCCGGCTTGCAGGAGCACGTCCCCAGCGCGGAAATCGAGGCCGGCTGCCCGGATATGGCGGCTGGAGCGAGCCGGTTCCTTCACCACCACATGATCTCCGGATCGTTCCGTATCCTCCTGCAGCACCACCGCGTCGGCGCCGTCAGGAACAGGCGCGCCGGTGAAGATCCGCACGGCCTCCATAGCTCCGACAGTGCCGGAGAAGCGATTGCCGGCAGCGCTCGTGCCGATCACCCGCAGCGTTGCGGGTACCTGAGTACAGTCGGCGCTTCGCACCGCATAGCCATCCATGGCGGAGGCAGGAAAGGGCGGCTGGTCGCGCCGGGCGTCGACATCCTCGGCGAGCGTCCGGCCGGCGCAGGCGGCGAGGGGACCATGCTCGATCCCGACCGGCTTATCGACGCTTGCCAGTACGCGGGACAGGGCATCCTCGACGGAGATCAGGCTCATGGCGCCTCGAAATCTCCCGAGCGGCCGCCGCTCTTCCGCCGCAGGCGGACATTCTCGATCCGCATCGCCTTATCGGCAGCCTTCACCATGTCGTAGATCGTCAGGCAAGCAATGGAAACGGCGGTCAGCGCCTCCATCTCGACGCCAGTCTGGCCCGACACCTTGACCTCGGCGCTCACGCGCACGCCGGGAAGGCTGTCATCGAGGGTGCAGTCCACCTTGACCTTCGAGATAAGGAGAGGGTGGCACAGCGGAATGAGTTCGTGCGTACGCTTGGAAGCCATGATCCCGGCGAGCCGGGCCGTGCCCAGAACATCGCCCTTCTTCGCCTCGCCGTGGCGGATCAGGTCCAGGGTTTGTGCCTGCATCACCACGTATCCCTCGGCGATCGCGGTGCGGCTGGTGACGCCCTTGTCGGAAACGTCGACCATGCTGGCCTGACCCGATGCATCGAGATGCGTGAGCTTCGTCATGCCGCCTCGCCGAACAGAAGTTTCCGCGTGGCTAACGCGACATCGGCCTGCCGCATCAGGCTTTCACCCACGAGGAAGGTGCGGATACCGACATTCGACAGCCGCTCGATATCGGAAAGCGTGAAGATGCCGCTCTCGCCAACGACAATGCGCTCGGACGGGATCAGGGGAGCCAATTCCTCGCTGACGCCGAGCGATACCTCGAAGGTGCGCAGATTGCGGTTATTGATGCCGACCAGCTTGGTACCAAGCGGCAGGGCACGTTCCAGCTCCGCCCGATCATGCACTTCGACCAGCACATCCATGCCAAGATCATGCGCCGTGTCGATCAAGGCGCGCGCCTCTTTGTCGGAGACGCTTGCCATGATGACCAGAATGCAATCGGCGCCCCAGGCACGTGCCTCGTAGACCTGATAGGGCTCGAACAGGAAGTCCTTGCGCAAGGCCGGGAGGCCCGAGGCTTCACGCGCCTGAGCCAGGTATTCGGGTTTGCCCTGGAAAGACGGCTCGTCGGTCAGGACAGACAGGCAGGTGGCGCCGCCCTCCGCATAGGCCCTCGCCAAGCTCGGCGGATCGAAATCGGCGCGGATCAGACCCTTTGAGGGGCTGGCCTTCTTCACCTCGGCGATGAGGGCAGGCCGCCTCTCGGCAAGGTGGCGTTCGATCGCTTCTGCAAAGCCGCGAGCCGGGGCGGCCGAACGGGCGCGACGCTCCATCTCACTGGGCGAAACAGCTGCTTTCGCCGCTGCGATCTCCTGACGTTTATAAGCTTCGATCCTGCTGAGAACGTCGGCCATGGGAGGTTCACTCAGCTGTTCGAGACTGTGACGAGACGTTCGAGTGTCGCCTTCGAGGCGCCGCTGTCGAGCGCCCGCGAGGCACGGTCGAGACCATCCCGTAGGTTCTCGGCCTCGTCCGCGATCACCAGAGCGGCGGCGGCATTGAGCAGGGAAACGTCGCGATAAGGCGTGCGCGCGCCATCCAGAACGGCGCGCAGCTGGGCCGCATTGTGCTCTGGGTCGCCGCCTCTGAGCTCGTCGAGCGACACGGTCGGCAGGCCGACCTCCTCAGGGGTCACGGTGAAGCGACGGATTGCGCCATTTTCCAAGGCCATCACGAAGGTCGGGCCGGTGGTCGTCATCTCGTCGAGCCCATCGGAGCCATGCACGGTCCAGACTTTCTGAGAGCCGAGCTCCTTCAGAACCTGAGTGAGAGGCTCGAGCCAAGCTTCTGAAAACACGCCGAGAAGCTGGCGCTTCGCGCCGGCGGGATTGGCCAGCGGTCCGAGCAGGTTGAAGATCGTGCGCGTCCCGAGTTCGACACGCACCGGCGCCACATGGCGCATGGCAGCGTGGTGAGTCTGCGCGAACATGAAGCAAAGCTTGGTCTCTTCGAGGCAACGCTCCAGGCCTTCGGGATCGAGGCCGAGCTTCAAACCCAGGGCGGCAAGCACGTCGGCAGTGCCGGATTTCGAGGAGGCTGCCCGGTTGCCGTGCTTTGCGACGGGAACACCGCAGGAGGCCACGATGATTGAGGCCAGCGTCGAGATATTGTAGCTGCCCTTGTGATCTCCGCCGGTGCCGACGATGTCGATCGCCTTCTCGGGAGCATTGACCTGCAACATACGGCCGCGCATCGCCGTGACCGCCCCGACGATTTCCTCAAGGGCCTCGCCGCGGACCCGCAGTGCCATCAGGAACGCACCGCCCTGGGCCGGTGTCACTTCGCCGGACAGCAGGTCATCGAAGGCATCCCGCGCCTCGTCACGCGTCAGCGATGCGCCCGTGGCGACCTTGGCGAGGTAGGATTTGAACGATTCCATCGGTTTCAATGTCCTGCTGGAGCGGTTACACCGCCGGCGTGGCGGTGCTTGGCGTTCCAATCCGCCGCGAGTTCGAAGAAATTGCGCATGATCGTCGTCCCATGCTCCGACAGGATGCTCTCTGGGTGGAACTGGACGCCATGGATCGGCAGCGAGCGGTGCGACAGGCCCATGACAAGACCGTCGGATGTCTCTGCTGTCACCTGCAGGTCGGCCGGGCAGGTCTCGCGGTCCACGATCAGTGAGTGGTAGCGGGTCGCCTTGAAGGAGCCGTTGATGCCGCGGAACACCGCCTGACCGCCGTGTTCCACCTCGGAAACCTTGCCGTGCATGGGCAGGGGTGCCCGCGAGACGATGCCGCCGAAGACCTGTCCGATCGCCTGCAGCCCCAGGCAGACGCCGAAGGTCGGGATCTCAGGCGAGGCACGCTTCACGAGATCGAGGCATATCCCGGCCTCATTCGGCGTGCAGGGGCCGGGAGAGAGCACGATGGCATCCGGTCGAGAGGCGAGCACCTCGTCGGTGGTGATGGCATCGTTGCGCACCACATCGACCGAGGTCGCGAGCGGGCCGAGCAGATGCACCAGATTCCAGGTGAAGCTGTCGTAATTGTCGATGACGAGAACGCGGGTCATAGCGCGCCGACGTTCGCGTAAGCGAAGCTCCCGGTCAAGGGAAGCATTGAAGCCGAGCTCATTGGCCGACCCTCGCTTGGCTGGCAAAACGCACTGCCTCTTCCGCGGCCCGGAAGAGGGCCTTGGATTTGTTGATGCATTCCTGCTGCTCGGAGGCCGGGTCGGAATCGTAGACGATGCCCGCGCCGGCCTGGACCGCCATACGCCCGTCCTTCACAACGGCCGTGCGCAGCACGATACAGGTATCCATCTCGCCATTGGCGCCGAAATAGCCGATGCATCCGGCATAGGGCCCGCGCTTGTCCTTCTCCAACTCGTCGATGATCTGCATGGCGCGCACCTTTGGCGCGCCGGAGACCGTCCCGGCCGGGAAGCCCGCAACGAGGGCGTCGAGCGCGTCGAAGGAGGAATCGAGCCTGCCTTCCACATTCGAGACGATGTGCATCACCTGGCTGTAATATTCGAGGAAGAACGAATCCGTGACCTCCACGGATCCCATCTCGGCTACGCGGCCCACATCGTTGCGCCCGAGATCGAGCAGCATCAGATGCTCCGCCCGCTCCTTCTGATCGGCGAGCAGGCTTTCCGCATGGGCCCGGTCCTCGGCAGCCGTCGCGCCGCGCGGCCGCGTTCCCGCGATGGGACGGATCGTGACCTTGCCGTCGCGGACCCGCACCAGGATCTCGGGCGAGGAGCAGACGATCTGAAAGTCCTCGAAGTCGAGATAGCAGAGGAACGGAGCCGGATTGACCCGGCGCAGGGAACGGTAGAGCGCAAAGGCGGGCAGGGGAAAGGCCGACTCGAACCGCTGCGACAGCACCACTTGGAAGATGTCCCCGGCGCGGATGTAGTCCTTCGCCTTGGCGACCATGGCCTCGAACTCCTGCGGCGTCGTGTTCGAAACCGGCGGCTCGAAGTGGATCTTGGTCGGATCGCTGCGGTCGTCCATAGGCAGGGGCCGTTCCAGGGCGGCCGTCACCTCGTCAAGGCGCGAGAGGGCGGTTTCATAGGCCGCCCTCGCGGATGTACCAGCCTGCGGGCGCACGGGCGTGATGAGCGATATCTCGTCCCTGACCCCATCGAACACCACCATCACGGTCGGACGGATCAGAATGGCGTCCGGCACTTCCAGCACGTCCGGATTTGGCAAGGGCAGGCGCTCCATGAGCCGCACCATGTCGTAGCCCAGATAGCCGAAGAGACCTGCCGCCATCGGCGGCAGGTCGTCGGAGAGGGGCAGGGCGCTTTCCTTGATCAGCGCGCGCAGGCTCTCCAGTGGCGGACGCTCCTCCACCCTGAATTCCAGCATGCGGCTCAGGGCCTGGCGGTCGATGGAGGCCACCCCATCCTGGCAGCGCCAGACGAGATCGGGATCGAGCCCGATCATGGAGAAGCGGCCACGGGTCGCTCCGCCTTCGACGGATTCAAGCAGAAAGGCCGAACCCTTCCGGTCATGCCGCAGCTTCAGGAAAGCCGCAACGGGGGTCAGCAGATCGCCCACGAGGGTCGTGCGCAAGACGCCGGCCTCGCCAGCCTCATAGGCTGCTGCGAACGTGTCGAAATCGGGCGTGACCGTCATGGGTTTAAGATTCGCCCCCCGTTGCCCGACGCAGCGCCTGCTGGTTGATGGTGACGCCGAGATCCTGACGGACTTGGGCGATGTACTGGCTGATCAGGTCATCGCCGAACCCGGTCCGGAGCTGGTTCTCGGCATTCTGCGCCGCTTGCGTCGTGGTGATCAGGGGGGGCACCGTGGCCGAGGTGACCTTGAACACCGCGCGAGCATCCGTTCCGTTAGCAGCGTGGCCTGCCTTACCTACAGGAACGGCGAAGATGCGGTTCACAGCCTCGGTAGCCAGATCATCCTTCGCAGTGTTGCGAGCGAGATCGGCCGCATTCTCGACCGGCGCGCCCGCGTCCTGGGCCACAACCTCAATGGCCTCGCCTTTTTCAAGGCGTCCGAAGAGCTCGTTCGCTTTTTCGGACAGGCGCTGAGCGACCTGATCCTCGTGCCACTGGGTGGCGACCTGATCACGGACCTCGTCGAGGTTCTTCTCGCGTGGGGCTTCAATGCCGGTCACGTCGTACCAGACGTAGCCGGTGGCGGTGCGCAGGGCCTCGTTGTCGACGCCGATATCGGATGCGAAGGCCGCTTTCACCACAGCATCCTTCTCGGGCAGATTGACCGGATTGCCGGCCTTATCGAGACCGCCGGCCTCGACCGCCGGGACCTGGATCAGTGTCAGGCCCTTTTCCTTTGCGATGTCTGCCAGCGGCTTGGCGCCGGCACGCAGGTCCTCGATCTCGTCATGGATCTTCTCGATCTGACCCTGGGCACGCTCACGGGCGACTTCCTGGCGGAGTTCGGCAGCAACCTCCTCGAAGGGACGAACGGCCTCGGGCTGGATCTGGGTGACCCGCACGAGCACCGGCCCGAAGCGGCCGGCGACCGGCGCGCTCACAGCCCCCTGCTCAAGGGCAAAGGCTGCATCCGCCACGGCCTGATCGAGCATTTCGGTCTTGGTGAAGGTGCCGAGTTCAAGATCTTGCGGGGAAACGTTGCGCTCGGTGGCAACGGCCTCGAAGGCGGTGCCTTCCTTGATCTTGGCGGCGGCCGCCTCGGCATCTGCCTGGGACGGGAAGGTGATCTGCTGGATCGTACGGCGCTCGGGCGTTCCGTACTTGGCCTTCTGCTGCTCATATGCTTGGCGGGCGTCGGCCTCGGCCACGGTATCGGGCTTGGCAAGAGCGGCGGCATCGAGCGCCATGACCGTCACAGCCCGGTATTCAGGAGCGCGGAAAGTACTCTTGCGCTCGTTGTAGAAGGTCTGAAGCTGCTCGGCCGTGGGAGCCGGGATATCGCCCGCCATGGCCGGGGTGAGGAGGAGATAGGAGGCAGCGCGGCGCTCGCTCCCAAAGCGATGGAGAGCATCGCGCGCTGCAGCCGGCACGGTGATGTCTCCGGCAACGGCCTCAGCCAGATGGAGACGCGCCATGGCGGAGCGCTGCTCCTGCACGAAGCCTGCCTCGGAGAGGCCGGCATTGCGCAGGGCCTGATCGAAGAGCGCGCGATTGAATTGACCGTCCGCTCCCTTGAAGGTCGGATTGTTCATGATCGAAGCGGCAACAAGCGTGTCGGAGACCGAGAGGCCCATCTGCTTGGCCTGCTCGGCCATCACGGCTTCGGTCACCAGATTGGAGACGACCTGCTGGTAGAGGCCGAAGGCGCGGGCCTGCTCGGCGCTAATGACGGTGCGGAACTGACGCCCGAGCCGCTGAAGCTCGTTCGTGTAGGCATTACGGACCTGATCGACCGTGATGGTAGTGCCTCCGACCTCGGCCACCGCGGAAGCGGGCGTCGTACGGAAAATGTCGCCGATGCCCCAGATGGCGAAGCTGACGATGAGGGCGCCAAAAAAGACGGTGGCGATGATTTTGCCGACCAGCGTCTGCCCAGCCTTGCGCATGTTCCGAAGCATCGTGAACCCGTTTTCCAAAAACTCGTTAAACCTGCCGATAAACGATCAGGGGCTCTACGAAAAGGGCAAGTCTGGTTGAAAGAAGGCTCAAGCGTCTGCTAGTGCCAATAATCAAGCGTAACAGGAGTGCCTTAAATGAGCGTCGATAGGCCGCGCCCGCTGGTGGCGGGAAACTGGAAGATGAACGGGGTGAAGAGTTCGGCCAAGGTTTTGACCGAGATCCATGCCGGCTACACGCCCGGGCTGAAAGCCAAGGTGGAGCTGGCCGTCTGCCCTCCGGCAACTCTCGTGTCCCTCCTCTCATATGCATCGGTCGGCTCCCGCGTCGCCATCGGGGCCCAGGATTGCCACGCCAAGGAATCGGGCGCCTTCACGGGCGATCTTTCGGCGGAAATGCTCGCCGATGCCGGAGCCACCTACGTGATCGTCGGCCATTCCGAACGCCGCCAATATCATAAGGAGAGGGACGTCGAAGTCTGCGCCAAAGCCGTTGCGGCCCATCGCGCCGGCCTCACGGCCATCGTCTGCGTCGGCGAAACCCGGGAGGAGCGCGAGTCTGGCAAGACGCTCAGCGTCGTCCGCAAGCAGTTGCGCGGCTCGATCCCGGTCGATTCGAACAGCCGCAACCTCGTGGTCGCCTATGAGCCCGTCTGGGCCATCGGCACCGGCCTGACCCCGACCGTCGCGGACGTGGCGGAAGTGCATGCCCTGATCCGGGACGAGCTGCGCCGCCTCGTCGGCAAGGCGGATGCGCCGAAGGTCCGCATCCTTTATGGCGGCTCCGTGAAGCCCTCGAATGCCGCCGAGCTGATGGCGGTTGAGAACGTCAATGGCGCCCTGGTCGGCGGGGCAAGTCTCGTGGCCGCCGATTTCCTGGCCATCGCAGGAGCGTATCTCGGGTAACTGAGAAAAGGCGGCTTGCAGGTCTTTGATCCTGCGCCCACCTATGCTACAGGCCGCCGCAACGATCGGATTGCGAGCGGCTGTCGCCCTGTGCGCAGCCGCTTGAGGTTTTTGAAAACGATGCAAACAGTTCTCATCATTGTCCACCTGATCATCGTGCTCGCTTTGATCGGCGTGGTTCTCCTGCAGCGCTCCGAAGGCGGCGGCATGGGTCTCGGCGGAAGCGGAGGCGGCGGTGTGTCCGGCTTCATGACCGGACGCGGTCAGGCCAATGCACTCACCCGCGCCACGGCGGTTCTGGCAGGCCTTTTCTTCGTGACGAGCATCGCGCTCACCGTCATGGCGACCTCGAACCGGGCCCCGCGCTCGATCCTCGACGGCGCCACGCCGGCAGCTCCGGCTCCGGGCCAGCAGGCTCCGGCGTCTCCGCAGGGCGGCAACGTGCTCGAGCAGCTACAGCGCCTCCAGGGCGATCAGCCGGCGGCTCCGGCTCCCAGCGCTCCGGCGCCGGCAGCGCCCCAGCAGTAAGTGACACCAGGGCCGGACCTTCCGGCCCTCTCTTTTTGTGGATGAGCTTCGGGTAACGCGTTTCGCGATTGCGAATCGGCGTCCGATATTTATGGATAGGGGTCCATGACGCGGTACGTATTCATCACCGGCGGCGTGGTGTCTTCGCTCGGCAAGGGTCTGGCTTCGGCGGCCCTTGGAGCGCTTCTCCAAGCACGCGGTTACAAGGTTCGGCTTCGCAAGCTCGACCCATATCTCAACGTCGATCCGGGGACCATGAGTCCCTACCAGCACGGCGAGGTCTTCGTGACCGACGACGGAGCTGAGACCGATCTGGATCTCGGACATTATGAGCGCTTCACCGGTGTTCCGGCCACCAAGGCCGACAACATCACCACCGGGCGCATTTACCTCGACATCATCACCAAGGAGCGACGCGGCGACTATCTCGGCGCCACGATCCAGGTGATCCCGCACGTGACCAACGCCATCAAGGACTTCGTGCTCACCGGCAACGAAGGCTTCGATTTCGTCCTCGTCGAGATCGGCGGGACGGTCGGCGACATCGAGGGCCTGCCATTCTTCGAGGCGATCCGCCAACTCGGCAACGATCTGGAGCGGGGGCAGGCGATCTACGTCCACCTGACGCTCCTGCCGTTCATTCCGTCTGCCGGCGAGCTGAAGACCAAGCCGACCCAGCACTCGGTCGCGGAGCTGCGCTCCATCGGCATTCAGCCCGACATCCTTCTCTGCCGCACCGATCGGGAGATCCCGAAGGATGAGCGTCGTAAGCTTGCCCTGTTCTGCAATGTGCGGGAGACGGCGGTGATCGAGGCGCGCGATGCGCGCTCGATCTATGACGTCCCGCTCGCCTATCACGAGGCGGGGCTCGACAGTGAGGTTCTGGCGGCCTTCGGCCTCGACAGCGCGAAGGCTCCCAATCTCAACCGCTGGACCAACATCTCCGGGCGCGTCCACAATCCGGAAGGTGAAGTCACCATTGCGGTGGTCGGAAAGTATACCGGCCTCAAGGACGCCTATAAGTCGCTCATCGAAGCCCTCCATCATGGCGGTATCGCCAATCAGGTGAAGGTGAACCTGGAGTGGATCGAGAGCGAGATCTTCGAGAACGAGGATCCGGCCCCGTTCCTCGAGGGTATTCACGGCATCATGGTTCCCGGTGGCTTCGGCCAGCGTGGCGCCGAAGGCAAGATCCGTGCGGCCCGCTTCGCCCGTGAGCGCAAGGTGCCGTATTTCGGCATCTGCTTCGGCATGCAGATGGCGGTTATCGAGGCGGCCCGGTCCCTCGCCGGCATCAAGGATGCCAGCTCGACCGAGTTCGGCCCGACCTCGGAGCCGGTTGTCGGCCTCATGACCGAGTGGCTGCGCGGGAACGAACTCGAGAAGCGCTCATTGAGCGGCGATCTCGGCGGCACCATGCGCCTTGGCGCCTATCAGGCGTCGCTCAAGCCCGGCAGCAAGGTGGCGGAAATCTATGGCGGCACGGAAATCTCAGAGCGGCACCGGCACCGTTACGAGGTCAACATGACCTACCGCGACCGGCTGGAGGGGAAGGGCCTGCGTTTCTCGGGGGTCTCGCCCGACGGGGTTCTGCCCGAGATCGTGGAATACGAGGACCATCCCTGGTTCATCGGGGTTCAGTATCACCCGGAGCTTAAATCGCGTCCTTTCGAGCCGCATCCGCTCTTCAAGAGCTTCATTCATGCGGCCGTGGAGCAAAGCCGGCTGGTTTGAGCGCCCATACTGCCACGTCATCACCGGCCTTGTGCCGGTGATCTCGATGTACTGAAGCGCAGCGCTCCTCCAATCGAGATGGCCGGGACAGGCCCGGCCATGACGGCAGGCAATGTGCTTTTCGGTTGATGCCCCGGATCGGGCTCACGAGCCAGTCGTTCGCCAAATCCATTCTGGCGCACTAAGTCTATGCTCTCGCTACAGGAAAGAGCCCGATGACCCGCCGGATCGACCATCTCGTTGTTGCCGTCCACGACCTCGATCAGGCCGGAAGCTTCTATCAGCGCCTCGGCTTTCAGGTCGGCGCCCGCAACCGCCACCCCTGGGGCACCGAGAATCGGATCGTCCAGCTTCCCAGTTCCTTCATCGAGCTGATCACCGTGGGCGAGGGGACTGCGATTGCCCCGCATCGGGCGAGCGCCTTCAGCTTCGGCGCATTCGTCCAGGATTACCTCAGGGATCGCGAAGGCTTGGCGATGCTGGTTCTCGACAGCAAGGATGCCAAGGCGGACGCGGCTCTGTTTTCGGAGAGCGGCATCGGCTCGTTCGAACCCTTTCATTTCGAGCGCAGCGGACGCCGTCCGGACGGCAGCGAGACCAAGGTCGCCTTCACCTTGGCCTTCACGTCAGCCGAGAACTCTCCGAAGGCAGGCTTCTTCGTTTGCCAGCAGCACTTTCCGGAAAACTTCTGGAATCCCGAGTTCCAGCGTCATGACAACAAGGCGACGCAAATCTCATCGGTGACCCTGGCTGCGCCCTCTCCAGAGCGGCTTCGCTCTTTCCTGAGAGCCTTCTCGGGCGTGCAGCCGGCCAGTCCGGACGGGGACGATCTGTCTTTCCGCTTAGGCGACAGCCATATCGATGTCCTCACGCCCGACGATGCCGCCGAGATTTATGGCTCGGTGGAAGCCGAGCTCGATCAGCCATCCTTCGTGGCCTTTGCGGTTCGCGTCGAGGACATCCACCGTCAGGCGCAGTGGTTGGATTCGGCCGATATTCCATATCAGCACATCGGCAGCAGGCTCATCGTACCGGCCAGCGCCGCCTTCGGCGTCGCGATCGCTTTCGAGCCAACGTAATATTAACCATACCCCTGTATCGATGAACGCATCGTGCGGAAAAGCGCCGGCGGTTTTCCGCGCCAAACAATGTGCAAATTGAGGGCTTGAGCGTCGAATGGATTTCAAAAGTGGTGTCCACTTTTAGGTCCGATGGTCAAGAAAAATGAAACGTATGGGGGACTAACCGTGGCTTCATCTCTGGCGGGCTTGCCCGATTTCCTGATCTTCTTCGTGCTCGCGGTCGCCTTGGTCGGCCTTTACCTCGCGATCTACACGCTCGCGACCATGCACAACGAGTTCGCCCTGATCCGTGAGAACGTGATCTCAGCGGCCACCGCTCTCGGTTTCAGCCTCGTCGGCTTCGCCCTTCCTCTTGCCAGCGCCATCGTCCATGCCCAGACAATCGTCGATTGCCTCGTTTGGGGCTTGGTGGCCTTGGCAGTCCAGATCATTGTGTATTGGCTGGTCCGGATCGTGATGCCCAACCTGTCGCAGCGCATCGCCGGTGGTGAAATGGCGGCCGCCTTGTTCCTCGGCGCAGCTTCGCTGGCTGCGGGAATTATCAACGCTGCGGCAATGACGTTCTGAGAACGCGTTCGAGCCTGGGGAAACCGTCCGCGGCTTTGGACTAGACGCTCGCTTCCACCATCCGGGCGAACTGAACGGCCTCTGCGCGCAAGGCCGGGGGCACCAGCATCGGGTTCTTGTGTCGAACGGCGTAGAGCATGGCGATCCGCTCGATCGCCCTGAGATAAAGATCTGGAATCTCGTTCTCGCCCCATTCGAAGGATTGGTAGTCGCGCAGGTTCAGTTCGATCTCATGGGCCATTCTGCTTTGCGTGAAGCCAAGCGCCGTTCTCAGAGCCACAAGCTCGTGCATCTTGCTATTGTCGGACATTGGAGCGCCCCCATGCGCTACTCGGTGAATCGTCGGTCCGATTCAGCAGTGTCTGCAGGTAAAATTTCTTATTTCTTCCATGCAGATAGTACTACTGTGTCATAAACTCACGAGGCGAGCTATAGTCGGGAGATCCATCATGCGGAGGCGTGTGATGAACCTTCCTATCCCATCAGAGACGCGCGAGGCGCGGTTTGCCGCCTATGTTGATGC